>CAMCZP010000117.1 GCA_945887855.1 Leptospira interrogans serovar Manilae
CCTACTCCATCTATTTCGATAATTCTGAAAGAAGAATTTTTAGAACCTTTATGTACTACACCATATAGATTAGCCAAAGAGTTACATGTCTCTACATCTACAATTCTAGATATCTTACATGATAAAAGAAAAATTACAGTAGATATGTCGCTTCGACTGGCTAAATTTTTTGGAATGTCAGACAAGTTTTGGATTAATCTTCAAAATGATCTTGAAATCAGAAGCCAGAAAGAAAAATTAAAAGAGAAACTCGAATCTATCAATACACTAAAAACTGATATTATTTTAACCCCTTTACTGGAGTTGAATCAAAGAAAAATCCGAATGAAATAGAGTAATCTGTATGATATAATTATTCTGCAAACAATCATATGCATGAAAGTCTAAAATTCGTGGCGTTCCTGCAAAAAGTCAGTTTTTGCAGTTCAGTCATTCATTATTATGTATTAAAAAATCTTGACAACTAGTCTATTTAAAGTATGAAAACTTCTACTGAAACTGTCTCTGCCTTTACTGCAAAGACCCATCTCTCCGGGCTTTTGAAAGAAGTCCAAAAGGGCAACCTGTACATTGTGACACTTCGGGGTAAACCTATTGCAAAGATAATTCCTTATACCGATGAATTAAAAGAAGATTCTATAGAAGTAGCTCTTCAGAATCTAAACACTATCCGACAAAGAACAAAGGGCAAAATGGATATTCGTAGTATGATAAATGAAGGTAGAAAACATTGAATCTTTGGGTTTTAGACTGCTCTCTTGCTGTGGCAACCTTTCTCCCCGATGAAAACTCTACCGAAGAAAACGTAAGTACAATTTTCAAATCTATAGAATCCTTCCATATAGAAGTGGAACCATCTTTTTCTCCTTCTATCATGAGAAATATTTACGAATTAGGGAAAAAACATACTCTTTCCATTTATGATTCTGCGTATCTCGAACTCTGTATTAGAAAAAATGCAGGACTTGGCAGTTTGGATGAAAAATTAATCCAATCGGCAAAAAAGGAGAAGGTAAAAATATTTAAATAGTACTTTTTGGATTCAAAGAGAAGAGTATTTCAAGGTTACTCTGTAAAATGTACTTTTCTACAAATATTCATATTCATAAAAATCTTTTTTTTGTGGGAACCATTTAAAAAATCTAATGCTGTCATAGAGAGAAGATGGGTAATGAATGAGTTGTAAAATAGTTCTTTACAATTCCCTTCCCCCATGTAAGACTAAATAAGCTATGCAGGAACGAATCCCCAAATACTTAAATCCCTACACCGATTTCTGGTTCAAAAAACTCTTTGGAGAAGAGGCAAATAAAGAGTTGCTTACGGATTTTTTAAACCAGATCCTTTCCTGATGATTTTTGGGGTTAGGTTTTGGTAAAAGCGGAAAGGTACTTCCTAGGTAGTTAATTTAATATTTTACAAAGAATTATAATAATGATAATCTGTCAGAAAATAGGAAAAATGACAGATGAAGACGACACTTTATATCCCGGATGAATTGATCAACCGGGCAAGGGAATACTCGGGAATAAAAGAAAAAACAGCTCTTTTAAAAGAAGCTCTAAATGCACTCATTAGAGAAAAAGCCGCGCAAAGAATTATTGAACTGGGTGGATCAGATAAAAAAGCAAAGATGGTTCCCAGAAATCGCTAAAAATTTGAAAATCCTTATTGATACATCCGTTTGGATCAATCATTTAAAAGAACCTGTTGCTGAATTAAATGATTTACTAAATAACCATAGTTTGATTGTAATGCATCCATTTGTACTGCAGGAACTTCTCTTAAGTAATTCTAAAAAATCTGAAGTTCTTTATAGAGAATTAAGCTTATTTCCTTTTATAAATATCGCAAGTTCTTCTGAAATCGAAAACTTTCTATTAGAATATCCAGTTCGTGGAAAAGGTTTAGGTCTAATCGATATACATTTATTATACTCAGCTTGGAAAGATAAGGTTAGGCTCTTAACTCACGACAAGAAGCTGATGAAAGTTTATAAAGAATTTGTTAATAAAAACTGAAAGGCAACTAAGAAAATAAATACCCAGATTTCTAATCAGAAATCAATCAAAGCATTTTCTTATAGGATTCAAGACCTCTCCGCGGAGCTTTTTACAGAGCAAGAGATGTCACAATCAGTTTACTTCCAAATCACATGTGAACTCATCACATCGATATTATTTAAGATGGTAGTACCACCACAAACTCCGTACTACCCTCCCCACTCCTAAAAAATAAGGCTCCCCTATGCTCATGGATGATCTTCTTGCAGGTATACAATCCAAGTCCTATTCCCTCCCCCAAAGATTTGGTTGTGAAAAAGGGAGTAAACACTTTGTCCGAAAGCTCGGGAGAAATCCCTGTTCCTGAATCCGTAATACTCACCAAGATCCAGCCCTTTGCTGAATCCTTTTGAAAAAGTGAATCTTCCACAATACTGGATGTTTTGTATGACTTTAAACTCTCGGGAAGTTTTTCCACTTGTTCCAATCGTAATTCTAGCTTCTTATCTGTGGTATACATTGCCTGTATGGCATTGAAAAAAAGATTCTTCCATACCTGAGCGATGTTTTCAGCTACGCAAGTATACTTTAATTCTCTTGGGAAATCTTGGAGAACATTTATCTTTCCCATCACATAGTTGTCATACACATGTAGTGCTTTGTCCAGTTCTTTTACCAAATCCACTTCTTTTCTGGATGACGAAAGTTCTGTGTTTAAGTAGCTTCGCAAAGCAAACACTATACGGCTTGCTTTCTCTACGGCGATCTCTATGCTAGATAGGGAATTGGATTGGTTTTTGAATACTTCAGCCATGGTGAGAAATTTGGAAAATCGTTCGGCACCCAATTCCTGTATATAGGTTTCATAAGGGGGAGGGAGTCTCAGGTGGACAAGAGATTCAGATAATGTAGTGCGAAGATTCTCATCCTCTACTCTCTCCGAAAGCATCTTTTCGGTATCCTTTCTCTGCTTTCTTTCATCTTTGGAATTCAGAAAAATTCTATTCTTTAGGGACTGCTCTACTATTTCATAGAAGATAGTTTTTTCGGAAGGAGATAGGGTTTCTAAAAATTCAGGAACAATTTTGAGTGTACTAGAATTGTTCTGTTCGAGAAGCTCGGCATGGGAATGTATGACGGCTATCGGATTGTTGATCTCATGGGCGATTCCCCCCACTAATTGACCTAGACTTGCCATACGCTCTGCCTCGATGAGCTGATTTTGAGTAGCCTGGAGTTCTGTATAAGCGGCTTCGATTTTTTGTTTTTGGAGGGATTGGTAAATAGAAGGTGTGATGATTTTAATATAATTTTCAATCTCTGTTCTTTCTGTTTTTGTAAGTTCTAATAGATTGGAGTTGACAACTTCATTATCTGAAAATGCTAATATTCCAAATATCTTCCCCTCATTGATGAGGGGAATGGGATAGTAACTTTTGATTTTAAAAAACTCCATGAGACGACTCTCCGATTCGGAAGCAAATTCTTTTTTCAAACGTTTAAAAAGATAGCCCTTCCCTTTCTCAATTACAATTTTATGGATAGAGTTCTCTTCGTTGTAGTCTATTATATTTTTATTTAAAAACTCCTTTGCCTCAGATGCATCTTCATCTGCCAATGAAAAAGAATCAAATATTCTTAATTTGGAAGAATCTTCATCTATAAGGTAAATAGTAAGACTATTTATATTATAATTTATGTTTAGTACATTCAGAAGTTTATAGAACAGATCATTCAAAGAATTGGACTGAACGATAGCCTCATTCATGGCATTGATTCTTAAGAGCTTATTCAAGATTTGGTCAACTTTTTCTTTTTGGAGATTTAGCTCTGCATTTGACCTTTCTATCTCTACTTTTTGTAAAGATTGATGGATAGAGGGAGAGATGAGTTTGATAAAATTTTCTAATTCTTTTTTATCTTCCGAAGTGAAAGATTTATAAGTGTTGGAATTAAATTTATTATCGGAAATCGTGATTGTGCCAAAAGCCTTATTTTCAGATTGTAAGGGAATGATATATATAAAATTCATTCCTAAGATTTCGATGATTTTCTTTTCATTTCTATAAATATTTGGATTTCTGATTTTATTCGACATAAAGGTCTTGTTCTTAATGATGCAATTGGAATGAACACAGAATATGTCATACAAATCAAATTCAATTTTCCTGAATTCTTCTATTTCATTTTTGGAATATTTTTCATGTCCGTAACTCTTCAAATATTTTATTTTCTTTTCATGAAAATTAGCTATATATAAACAGTAAGAATCTATATTGTATTTTTTTCTCAAAAGTTTATTGATATTTTCTAATATTTCCTCTAGGGATTCGGATTTTATGATTATCTGTATCATTTCACTGAGATCAAAGGCTTTTGCAAGAGATTCCTCTATCATATCCTTTGCTTTTTGGACTTCATTTCTTGAGGATAAAATCTCCCTAGTAGCTGACTCTAAATCTTTCGTGCGGTCTTTAATCTTATTTTCTAAATTTTGACTTAGATCTTTTACCTGCTTAAATGCTCCAGCAAAGCGTGAGGTCAATAAAAAGGACTGAGAGAAGATAAAAACTATGAATCCATAGGAAGCTAAAAATGCTGTATTAATTATATGGTTACTATAAAGTATATCATTTATTGCTACAATTCCGAGTACTAAAAACCCTGATAGAATGGTTCTTCCTCCATCTCTCTTATGAAGAATTACTTTAACTATAACAATGATCACATAAAAAATAAAGAATAAGAGGATTAGCTGAAAAAGTTGGAGAGTAACAGTAAAATAAAGAGGTTGTAGGATCAGAACCAAAGCTGTAAATATATACCCTATTCTTGATAAAAATTTATGTAAGAACGAATTGATTTCCTCTGGATATAGGGCAGATAAATATTCATTGAATATTGGCAATACCATATAGAGACTTAGGTACTCCATTTTTCGTATTGCATTAAAATCTAAAATTGGAAATAGGGTCTTCATATAGACTTCCCCTGTGACCATATCTCTGATACCTACAAACAAACATAAAAGTCCAAAGTAAAGTGCAGAGGGGTCCTCTCTGCGTAGGTAGTACAGAGAGAGGTGATATACACCCATTATAAATAAAATTCCTGTAACAAAAAGATCAAGAGCTACATTTTTAACTCGCATTTGATTGATTCCATCTATTGTACCCAAGGTAAGGGACCCCCATAGACCCCCCTTATAGTCATGAAAATTGGAAACTACTAAGATAATGAAAAACTCTTTGGATTGGGGAGTAAAAGACAAATAGCTAATATCTCTGGAGGGTTTGGATGATTCTTTGCTACTTCCCACTTTCCCAACTTCAACATTGAATTGATCTTCAATATAGATCTTAAATGCTGTTGCCTGACCTGGAACTCTGAGCAGGAGGGGGATAAGGGGTGTGAATTCGGGAAGATAGACTTTTAAGCGATAGGTGCCATATCCCTGCCCATTTATTTTCTTCTCCTCATGATCTAATGGTGGAGCCTCTTTCACTTTGTATCCATTCCAAGCACTAGGAACTGAGATAAATCCTCTCTTCTCTGGGGGTAGGGTTAGAGAACCATTTTCTTCGATGGGAAGGGTTTCCCAATAGAACTCCCAATCTCCATCTAAATTGATGATCTCATCAGTAAGAACTTTACTCTCTATATCCGAGCTTTCAAACTTCCAATCCCTTAGATCTAAAACTCCTTTTTCGGCTTTTGGTAAAATTTTGCCTTCGGAACAGCTTTCCAATAAAAGAAAACAGAAGAGTAGTAAGAATCCAATGGATTTAGGAAGGAAATTTTTCATTTTTAAGCAGTCTCTCTACTGAAAGGATAAATGATTATAGTTTTAATCTTTATAATTATTTCAATAATCTAGCAAGAAAATTATTTATAATTTATAAAAAACTTTTTATTTATATAACTTTAATAATCAGTAATAATTCTAAATTCTCTAAAAAGAGACAACTTTTATCCAATGGAAAGAACTAACTTAATCCCATCTTCTATTTTTATTAAATTCTTAGCTTTCAATTTCGAGACTTTTTTCTCAAACCTTTCTTTATCAATTGTTACAATTTGAGAAATATTTGCAACTGAGTCTTTCGATAATGATGTATCCTTTTTGGTGAGTAATACATTCCCCGGTGCTTCCAATAATGTCAAGTTAGTGGTCAGAGGGATCACTATAATTGTATTTATATTGCTATTATTGAAAGCATCGTCTTGAATAATTATTACAGGTCTTTTAAAACCAGGTTCACTTCTAAATGGAACACCTAAATTAACCCACCAAATTTCACCATGAGTCATTTTTGAGGCTTTCTCTTAGAATTTGAACAGATGCATTATGTACTACATCTTTTATTTTATCCGATTTAGGAGTATAGACCTTATTCAGTTTTTTTGTGATTTTTTCTTTAGAATGATTCTCTAGGAATTCTTCAATAGCTCTAGTAAAAAGCCGACTTCTTGGAATTCCTAATTTCTTTGCCATCTTTTCAGCGGAGACAAATATATCATCAGGGATTGATATAGCAGTTTTCATGCTCCTAGTATAACTTTGGTATAACCATTTTCAACTACTTTTTATTAATTTTATATCAAAAAATCGATATCAATTTCTTTAGAAAGCAGTAGTATATAAATGTCTTGACAACTAGTCTACAAACTAGTCTATATAAAATATGAAAACTTCTACTGAAACTGTCTCTGCCTTTACTGCTAAGACCCATCTCTCCGGGCTTTTGAAAGAAGTCCAAAAGGGTAACCTGTACATCGTAACACTTCGGGGTAAACCTATTGCAAAGATAATTCCCTATACCGATGAATTAAAAGAAGATTCTATAGAAGTAGCTCTTCAGAATCTAAACACTATCCGACAAAAAACAAAGGGCAAAGTGGATATTCATAGTATGATAAATGAAGGTAGAAAACATTGAATCTTTGGGTTTTAGACTGCTCTCTTGCTGTGGCAACCTTTCTTCCCGATGAAAACTCTAAACTTGCAGATCAGTTTTTTACTAAATTACAAAACGAAATTAAAGCTATTGTTCCCTCTCTATGTTTGTATGAAATAAGTAATGTAATACTTGTAGCTACCAGGAGAAAACGAATATCCGAAGAAAACGTAAGTACAATTTTCAAATCTATAGAATCCTTCCCTATAGAAGTGGAACCATCTTTTTCCCCTTCTATCATGAGAAATATTTACGAGTTAGGAAAAAAACATACTCTTTCCATTTATGATTCTGCGTATCTCGAACTCTGTATAAGAAAAAATGCAGGACTTGGTAGTTTAGATGAAAAATTAATCCAATCGGCAAAAAAAGAGAAAGTAAAAATATTTAAATAGTACTTTTTGGATTCAAA
>CAMCZP010000118.1 GCA_945887855.1 Leptospira interrogans serovar Manilae
CTGTCATTGTAAATTTGTATTTGGGAGATTTTAGAATTTAAAAGTTTCGAGATCTTTATTTTTTCAATATCATCCTTGGTATATCCATCTTGGTCAATGGAATGAAACTTTCCCCATTCCACTAGATTAGAACTTTGGCTTACGATTGCCTCTGAAGAACTAAACTCACCCGTTGAATTGAATTTCTTTTTACTATAGTCCTCAAAATAAGGATCTACTTTTTCAGAGAGTACTACAAAATCATTGGGTTTGGAGAGTTTGAAAAATAAATACTCCATAGATTTAGCTTTCTGTAGAATTGTGGGATTTGGATTGAATTTTTCTGGGTATACTCCAAGTTCAAGTTCAAAGAGTGGATTTAGCCTGAATAGATTCCCCATGATTTCAACTCTTCCGGGATCACTTCTTTTTTTCTATTTGAAAATTCATCTTTATACTCTCCCAAATTTTGAATAAATTCTTCACTAAACCCAACTTTTTTTCGGGTATGGGGAAAGTAAAAGTATCCCTTTGCCCTACGGGGTGTGAATGGATGTTGTACTATTTTTGAATAGAAATCCCAATCCGATTCTGTATCTATTTTTTTATGGTGTACTACTTTTAATCCCCTCTTCACATGGGCAATCTCCTCTCTATAAATTAGATTCATAAGTTTGGAAGATTCCAAATCCCCATGGAGTTCAAACACTTTTCCGTACAACGTAGCAAAATCTAAGTTAGCTCCTTCCAGAGAAAGACTCATGATGGCAGTGAAGGATTCAAAAGATTTCATAGCAGGGGTAAATTTCCAAAAAATATAGTTGAGTGGCTTGTCTCCAAATGCAATTCCCATTTCATTCATACGTTTTACATACAATCCCAAATGCCTTTGTTCATCTTTTAATGTTTTAAAAAGATCATTTCGAAATTCAAAACCTATCTCTTGGAAAGTTAAAATTGCCCATGCAAAGAGTTCCATTGCCATGAGTTCATGGTTGGCAAAGTGATGTATGGCAAGAGCCCTATTTATTTTTTGGTTGAAATGCTCGAGACGGGGGATTTTAGATTTTTGATCTGAAAAAGAAAGCCTCACTTCCCGATTGGGCTTTACTGGAACTTCAAGATTTAGATCGATAATATCAATTATATCGGGGGGAGGTGGTAGCAATTTTTCTCCAAGTGTATTCGAAAGGAGAATGTGATAACAGTATTCATTGAGAGTCATGTTAAAGACCTCCGTATTTATTGATAATACTTGCAACTTGTTCGGGGTACTCCAAGTGGAGTGCATGTTTTGCTTCTCTAACAATATCCAATGTACTACCTTTTATCCAACTATGAAGTTGTTTTATGGATTTTAGATCTGTGATACTATCTTCATCACCCACCACCAAATGAACAGGAATTTTAATCTCTTTCGCTCTCTTACCAAAAAAAATTTCAGCCTCCCTCTCTATGGTGTTGTTTGCTAAGAGTTCATATTCTTTAGAGTTCCAGGTGTATACCAACATGTCCTGAATAAAAATATTAGGATCTGGAAAATTTTTATGATACAATTGGTGGAGGAGTCGTACTACCTCTTTTCGATTTTTTGGAAAGAGAATAGCTCTGAGTTCCTCTCTGCGGGGACTGGGCTGGTTTCCCGTGGAAAGTAGAATCAATCGTTTGATTCTACTTTCTCCCTTTTGGTCTAAAAGGCAGATATGTTGGCTCAAAAGACCCCCCATAGAATGACCCACAAGGGTGATTTCTCTGAGATTTAAAACTTTGATGGCATCATAAATAAGTTTAGCAATCACATCTAAATTCCATAGGACGGATATGGGTGGGAGCATATTTTTTCCAAATCCCGGAACATCGGGAACTAAAATTTTCCAATTTTCTAAAAATGGGATGATCTTTCTAAATCCAAAGGAAGCATCCAAAAGTCCGTGGAGGAGCAGTAAATTTTTTCCTTCTTTGTTACTTTCAAAATAGGTAAAAGGAAGACCCCCATTATTTATCTTCTTTTCATTGAGAAGAAGATTTTTTTTAAGTACTTTATATCTCCTGGAAGAGTAAAAAAAATAGGATAGTTTGTAGAGGGTGGATTTCATTTATAAAATAAATTTAGGAGTGATTTGGTATCCAAACGTATGTTTTCTTTATTTATGAAAAATACTGGGTAAATTGTCGATACTTTTAATAATTAACTAAAAAATGGCACGCAGTAAAAAATCAAAAAAAAATAAATCTAGAAATGTTTTCTCACTATTTCTTCTGGGACTCTTTATGTCTGTACTACTCACACTTATAACTTTTATAGGTGGCTCTTTTTTTGTCTGGAGTGATAACCGGACCAAGGTAGATGAAGCCTTACAAAAGTTTAGCGGGGAGGTAAATGTAAGCAATTCTAATTATGAAAGAGACTCCCTTACAAAACCTATAAAAATTTATGATAAAAACAATGAACTCATTGGTGAGTTTTATAAAAAAAATTATAAACCAATTCGAGTTGATAATCTTAAATCTCACTCCACCCTTGTTTGGGCTCTCTTGTCATCCGAGGATAGATCATTTTATGAGCACAATGGTGTAAACTATAAATCTCTCCTCAGGGCAATCTACATCAATTCAACAGCAGGAAAATTTGCCCAAGGAGGTAGTACAATTACCCAACAACTTGCAAAGTTATCCTTAAATTTAGGGGAGCGTAATATCTTCAATAAAATAACTGAGACATTTTGTGCATACTACATAGAATTGAACTATGACAAAGATACAATCTTAACTATGTATATGAACCAAATCTTTTTGGGGGAAGGGAATATTGGCCTCGAAGCAGCATCCCAATACTACTTTGGAAAATCTGCCAATCTTATCAGTCCTGCAGAAGCAGCTCTCCTGGTGGGCGTAATACCTGCTCCCTCACTTTACAATCCAGTTCGAAATTTAAGTATTGCAATGGATCGGCAGGATTTGGTCTTGAAGTCTATGTCTCAAAATCTAGAACTCTATAATGGTTCTATGGATTATAAAAATACGTTTGATGATAAGAAAATCTCTTCAGAAAAAGTAAAATTTAAATCTACATATAATATAAAGAAAACCAAAAGTGAAAAATCCAAATATTCCAGTAAAATCGGAACTTTTGGGTATGACAGAGATTTTCGAATAAATCATGCTCCTGAGTTTAATGATGTTATACGTAGTACAATTTTAGCCATGTACGATAGCGAACAGTTGGAGTCAAAAGATCTTGCAGTCTATACTTCTTTGGATCTTGCCAAACAAAGGCTTGCCCAGCAGTATTTGTTAGAGGGAGTAAACACAGTAAAAGCAGAACTTGAAAAAAGAAGGCAGCAATACATCCAAAAAAAAAATGAGGAAGAGGCAGATAGAGAAAAGGAACTCATCGATGGGATGAATGGCTCTTTGGTATCTATCAATCCCTTTAATGGCTTTGTGGAAGCCTATGTGGGGGCTGTAAAATTAAATTCTGTCTATAGATTGAATCGTGCGGAGGATGCCAGAAGACAGCCCGGTTCTGCGATAAAAGGTCTCATCTATGCTCTGGCCTTGGAAAAAAAAATTATCAATCCATCCAGTATCGTTATGGATGAAAAAATAGATATCAATGGTTACTCTCCCAAAAATTGGTACAGTGGTTACAAAGGCAAAATGACAGCCAGGGAAGCTCTTGGGCTTTCTGTAAACACGGTAACGGTAAAGCTGCTCAAAGAAATTGGAGTCTCTGTTTTTTTGGAAAGGCTTGCACTCATCCTCCAGACCACATCATCTGAATTAAAAGAGCGTTTTGATAACAATCTATCCCTCGCACTCGGTACGGGGGAATTGACCCCCTTTGAGTTGGCTATGGTGTATACCACAATAGCAAGTGGTGGAAAACAAGTTTTTCCGAAAAAAATTCTCAAGATTGTAGACTTAAAAACGGAAGAAATTATATTTCATGATGAATTCCAGGGTGAGAGTGTGGATATTTTAATCGACCCCATTGCCTGTGCGATGGCTATGAATATGATGGAAGCAGTGCTGAGCGAACAGGGCACAATGCAGATCAAACAAAAAGCAGGGGAGGGGTTCCCTATGGCAGGTAAGACAGGGACCACCCAAATACCGGCGAGTGTTCGAAAAAAATGGGGGAATCGTAGCGGAGTAAGGGATGTCTGGTTTGCAGGTATCACGCCTGATTTAGCAACCTCTATTTGGATTGGCAACGATGCGGGAGGTCCATTTCCGGGGAGTGGAGCAGGAAATGCCGGGTTGGTATGGAAGCGATATGTAACATCCATTAAAAAATCAATTGGCATGGAATCCGAACTTATCCAAGATATGCCGGAGGAAGGATTTGTTTTGGTGGATATCTGTGGTGATACAGGGGAAGTCCTTTCCGAAGCGGAAGGATGTAAATACCCACTGTATAAGCAGTACTACTATGCAGGAGAGGAGCCCAAAGTAAGCAAAAAAGATTTAGACTATTTGTTAAACCAAGAAAAAAAGAAACAGCCCGAAGAGGAAAATGATGGTGGTTCTCAAGTAGATCCCTCTTATTTTCCAAAAAAAGAAGAAGAGGACGACAACTAAACTTTTACCCACTCAAACTGTCTGCGAAAACTCATTTTATCCAATTCATTCCACGAAGCAAAATTTTCTGATCTTAAAATTCTACTCTCCTTTAAATAATCCAATGAAATTATCAAACCATCTCGTGTATCTTTTTTCTTGAGCATAGGTGACTCTGTTTCAAGTGATACAATCGGACTCTCTTCTTCTAGAGGCAGAGAACGTGTAAAGAGCTCCCATACTTCAGTTTTGTTAAATAAAACTGGCGAAAAATCTCTAATTCCTGCTGAAAGATCTTTGAAAATATTGGGCTTATCAAAATCTTTTATCCCAATGATTATTGGAAATTTCTTATTAAATTCCTTTAATTTTTTCATTTCTCGAATTAAGACCAATACATCTAAACCACTGTAATCCCAATCCAATACCAAAAGATCGTACTCTTTTTCATCGAGTGTGTATAAGGCTAATTCAGGATTGTTTGCATTGAGTGCATGAATAGAATAAAAACGAAAGAGTGATAGTAGTACAGAGTTTAATCTTTCAGAACCTGTCCAGAGTAGTACATTTGGTTCTTCATTTGCTATGCTTCTAGCACTTATGTGTGAAATACAAGTTTTAAGAGAATATTTATCAAGGTTCCAAAAAGAAATAACATCAGTTGAATCTAGAAAATGTAGGTGTTCATCTTCTAACCTTCCAACAATACTCACATCTATTGACCAGTCTCTCAATGTTTTGATTGTGGTTTCGGAAAATCCATTGATCAATAAAACCTGCCCTTTTTCAAGATATGGTGTTCCCTCGAAACTATTCCAAAAAAGAATTTTTAGTCCGCTTGAAAATAGGGCAAATTGCAAAAAGTCCCATTCATTGTCATACAATTTATTTGTAATGATAGCTATTGGTTCTGAATCAGAGTTACTTGTAAACATTAGCTTATTTATCCAAAGTGCAAGAAAGTATAAAAGGCTCAAATACCTGGCTGATAACTAGCTTATTTTTGTAACTTAGACCTGTACTTGCAGCACTTATCTCTTCACCATCATTTGCATATATTTCTTTTGTAGTACCATCTGGAAAAATTCGGAAAACTTGAGAAGGCGAAGTCTTTTCACTCTTTCCCGCATGACCCATAAATCTCATATTGGATTTATGCCCTGCCACAAGTATATTCCCACTTTCTTCTTCTTCCAAATTATCAGGACCCGAACCAAGCTCGATCTTTTTTACAAGTTTCAAATCTGGTGCTCCAGAATTTGAATAACTCAACTCATATTTGAGAACAGATTCATAGACATGAGACGATCTGTAGAGATAATCCTTTCCGTTTTCTTTTTTAATGAGTATCCCATTTCCAAAGGCAGTTTTTTCACTCAAAAGACTCCAATCTTTACCATTGTAGTACGAAATTGGAGAAGAATTTAATCGAAGTAGTACATGAACTATTTGACCAAATTGCCCGCCCGCAGGAACATCATTGGATACAAAAATTTTTCCATCCTGTGTTACAAAAAGATCATTGGGGCTCAACAAAAGTTCATTTTTGAGAGTGGCTTCATGTATAAGTTTTTCTTTTTCTATTTTGAAAATTTCAATTGTATGCTCTGTTCCACCTATCAACTTGGGGTGGCTAATGACATAGAGCTTCTTTACACCAGCTACAGTTGCTAAAAAAATTCCATGGGGAGCAAACTTTTCAGGATAGTTGGTTTCTATTTTTACAGGAATTTTTGCATCTTTTTTTAAATCTAAGGTATAAAGAAATCCTATTTTATTTTTTTCCCGTCTTTCATGGGAAGATATGTATAATATTCCTGTATCTCTATCGATTGCGATATCTTCGGGACCCGGAGTTCCCGAGATTTTCTCACAATTCGTAGGACCCTTTCTATCTACGTGAGAAAAGCAATTTATAGTAAAAAGTCCTAAAAGAAAGGCGGAAAGTAGGTAAAGGTAAGAAGAAGTAAATCGAAGGGAAGGAAGTTTTAAAAAAGCAATCATACCCATCAACAATTTGGAGGAAACTAGAGGCTGACAAGAAGAATTTCAACCCTCTTTTTCTAGAATTTTGATATCATCAATTAGAGTTTGGATGGATGACCCTCTGTTTCCATTGTAGACTCCTCTGAAATTGAGGTTCTTATCAATGAGGTAAACTCTCTCCGAATGCACAAAGTCTTTATCTTCCACTTTCTTGGTTGCAGCATCTGTATCCGCCTGGAATGTATTACGGGCTAATTCAAAAATTTTTTCTCTCTCGCCTGTGAGAAGTGACCATTTGGAATCAATGATTCCTTTCTCTCCTGCAAACTTTCGAAGTTCGAGAGGTGTATCTAAATCAGGTGTTACAGAAAATGATACGATCTGAACGTTTGGATCATTTGCATATTCGCTTTGAACAAATTTAATATTACGAACAATATTGGGACAAATCCCATGGCAACGGGCAAAGAAGAAAGAAACAACTGTCAATTTATTTTTAAGATTGTCCCTACCAAATTTTTCATCCTTTTGGTTGATAAATTCAAAAAAATCAACTTTTTTGCTCTCATAGGA
>CAMCZP010000119.1 GCA_945887855.1 Leptospira interrogans serovar Manilae
AAGAGAAGAAAAAAGTAACCAAAAAAGAAGAGAAACCCGAACGTTCGCAGAACCGGTCCCCGAGTAGGGACATCCTCAAGTCCCATATCGAGGGGAATTCTCCAAGGTGTTGTAATACTTTAAAGTGGTATAAGATCCTTACCTTGCAAACTGAAACGAACTAAAGTTAAATACATAGAGAATCGATTGAAATATTGGATGCTTCTGTTTCTTGCATGTATCAATAAAGGAACATAATCGACAAAAGAAATCTTCACTCTTAGAATTCCTAAAACACCCAGATATTTTATTCTTAATTTTAGGGAAAAGTGGTCTTTATTACTTCAATTGGAAGAAGGAAACTGAATCATTCAGTGCTTTTGTTTGGAGTAACATTTCATTGGATAAATCATTGATGGAAGCCGCTTCACTAGAAACAGTTTGGGCACTTGTGGAAACTCTCAGGACACTTTCATTTATTTCGTGAATTCCTAGTTTTTGTTCGTTTGAGACTAAAATTAATTCTTTAGACAATAGACTTACAGCCTTTGAGTTTGTTGTGATTTGTAGGGAGCTAGTTGATTGCAGAGTTACATTGCTTAAAACATCAGAGACAGAACTATGAATTTGTTTTACTCCTGAGGATATACCTTGGAGAACGCCTGATAAATCTGTTACTTTTTTGTAGCCTTCATTAATTGCCTTTTCTGAATCCGATATGAGATTATTGATTTGTTTTACGGAACTACTTGTCCTGTCCGCAAGTTTATTTATACTATCTGCAACAATGGCAAAACCCCTTCCGGCTTCCCCGGCACGCGCTGCTTCAATGGAAGCATTCAAAGCAAGTAAATTGGTCTGAGAGGAAATTTCTGAGATCATCCCCACAATTTCAGTTATTTTTTTAGATGTAACTTTGATCTTATCCATGGAAAGAATAGTATCGTGCACATTGGACTCACCCTGTGATACTGATTTTGCAGAATTTAAAGAATCAATCGAAAGCTTTTCGGCAAAATTTTTTATTTCCTGAATAGAACCATCCATAGCAATAATATTTTCATTTATATCTCCCATTTGTTTAGATTGGCTTTCTATTTTTTGGTTTACATTTTCTAAAGTTGCGGAGACCTCTTCTGTTGCTGATGAAGTTTCTTCTGAACTTGATGCCAACTCCATAGCCGATGAGTTTAATGTACTAGAAATTTTTGTGAAGTCGGTACAGGATGTTTGGATTTTATCAGTTGATTTTCGAATTTTTTGGATGGATTGCGTTAACTGATCTTTCATTTTTTGGAAATTCTTAATCATCAAATTGAACTCATCCTTTTGGAGTTCATTTGTGGTGATTTGAAATGCTAACTCCCCATTTGAAAGCTTTTCAATGATTTCAGAGGATAATTTTAGAGGTTTTACAATAGAAAAAATGATCCAAACTAAAAATATGACTTTTACAGGAATAAAAATAAATAAAAATATAATTTGAAAATAGGTATTTGATTTATTATCTTTAACTAAATTTTCATTGATGCTGAGAGTTTTTTCCTGGATACCATCATTGATTTGGTTTACAAACTCCAAATAAGTATTTAGTCTGGGGAGGGTCTCTTCTGAAAGAATCGAAAGAATTTTTTGTTCGCTTCCCTGTTGCAAAACAAGTGCCAAGACTCTTTCTTTTGAAGCAACAAAAAGTTTCCTTGCCTCATTGGCTTTCACGACTAACTCTTTTTCAGATTGATTCTCGGTGATATTTTCTAATTCTGCAAATGTTTTAGATACTTTTTCAGTTTCTTCTCCTATATATTTTATCCCATTGATTTTAACAGATGTGTCTTTAGTTGAGAGAATTTCTACAAGTTTACGAACTTTATTTAATGCGATTACATTTATTTCTAAAATACTATCAGATTTTTTTTGATTCATAGTAAGTTCAGATGTAAGTTGGTTGCCGAGGTTAGAAAGTTTAGTAACATTTGAGCTAATTATAAAAATCATAGAAAACAAACTGATTGAAAAAAATATATAGAGCCTTGTTGATATTTTCAATTGGTTAAGAAAATTTATCATATTTTATCTCCACTGATAAATCACATAGACGCTGCGATTTTCGTAAAATTCTATGGTATTTGAACGTCAAAGACATATATATAAAAAGGTAAATCCAAGTGATAGTCTTTTTTTAGTTTAGTTATTAGCTCAATCGGAACTAAGCTTATTTTAGTAAATTTAAATATCTCTATTTTTTGGAAAAATTCTATAAATTCCCAAGAGCATTTTCCACTTGTCAAACACCCCACATCTAAAAAATCCTCTAAACAGATATGCCAAGAATAATCGTACAAAAATATGGTGGGACATCTGTAGGAACCACCGATAAAATCAAGAATGTAGCCAATCGAATCAAAACCTACCATGATAGGGGGGATCAGGTTGTGGTGGTAGTTTCTGCTATGGGACACACCACAGATGAGCTCATCGAATTGGCAGAAAAAATCAATCCGGATCCACCCAGAAGGGAAATGGATATGCTTCTTTCAACAGGTGAGCAAATATCCGTATCATTGTTGGCTATGGCTCTCCAGGCAATTGGAGTTCCCGCAAAATCATTTACTGGATCCCAGGTTCGACTCATGACAGATGGGAATTTCTCAAATGCAAAAATTGAGATGATAGACCGTACGCGAATAGATGAAGCATTTGCAATTAACCAGGTTGCTATTGTTGCGGGATTTCAGGGGATAGATAAAGATGATAACATCACTACCCTCGGTCGGGGCGGAAGTGATACATCCGCTGTTGCTATAGCCGCTACATTGGGGGCATCAGAGTGTGAAATCTACACGGATGTGGATGGTGTCTTCACTGCCGATCCCAATAAGGTAAATGGAGCGAAAATGCACCAGAGAATTACATATGATGAAATGTTGGAATTAGCAAGTTTGGGCGCTGGGGTACTACACTCCCGAAGTGTGGAACTTGCCAAAAATTATGATGTTGTAATACATGTTAGGTCTAGTTTTAAGGAAGTCCCGGGAACATTGGTTGTGAGTGAGGAAAAATTAATGGAACATATTAGAGTGAGTGGTGTAACAATTAAAAATGAGGAGGCAAGGATCACTATTCCTGATGTGCCCGATAAACCGGGGATAGCAGCGGAGCTATTTGGAGCTTTGGCTACTGCGGATGTAATTGTGGATGTGATTGTGCAATCTTCACCTTCCAATGGAAAGAATACTATTTCCTTTACAGTATCAAGAAAATCCATGAAGGATGCCCTACCAATTTTGGAAAAATTTGTTCAGGTGAATAAAACTGGAACTTTGGAGCTAAATGATAAAATCGCAATTATTTCAGCAGTGGGAGTTGGTATGAAATCTCATGTGGGGGTAGCCGCTCAAATGTTCAAAGCCTTAGCAGATAATAATATCAATATTGAGATGATTACAACTTCTGAAATAAAAATATCTTGTGTGATACCAGAGTCAGAGGGAAAAAATGCTCTCAGGGCTGTCCATGATGTGTTTATTTAAAATTACGAAGTGTTAAGGCTTAATGATAAGTGAGTAAAATTTGGTATTGGGTATTTCACCCAATACCATACTTTTTAAAGAATCATTTCTCTTTCTTCAGTGAGTGCTTTGCTATCTTTGTAAAGATCTCTCATACACAAAATATTGTGAACGGGATGTGTGAGTATATCTTTAGAGGTAAATAGATCTCTCTCTTCTCCAATTCCATCAATATGAATCCATGTATCAGATCTTACTTTTTCTCCATTTTCTTTGATTTCACTATAAATTAAATATTCATAGTTACCAAATTTTTTTACAAAAAATTCTAATTTTTCTGGTTGTATGAGGGACGCTTCTTCTCTAAATTTCTGAGTTTCTGTTTTATCTTTGTCAGATGAAAATGCATCATAGTATCGATTTAAAATTCTTAGTATATTTTGAAATTCTAATACTCCATTTTCATCCAGCCGCTTCCATTCTCCCGGGATTGCTTCCATAGAAATTTGTTTACTTGATTTAGGTTTCATATATTCTCCTAAACCAAATAGGTAAAAAAATAACTTTAGTATCCGATTGGTGTTAGATATTCTTAAGAAAAGTGCATTTTACTTTAAATTTTTTTATCTCTATGTAATTTTACCACCAAATGGAATAGAGGGTGATGAGAATGAATAGAATACCAATTCCCGAAATGGTATACCCAAGAGAAGTATGAAAAGAAATCCCTTTTAAATCAATAGCATTTGGATGATCTTCTTTTTTTCCCAAAAGTGTGAGTGCCACCGAAAGTAAAAAACAAAGAATAAATACAATACCAACTCTATCCATAAAGGGAATTTCCGGGAGTGAAAATTTGAAAATAATTGACAAAACAAAAGACCCAATAGCAGAAACCAATGCGGAGAGACTTGTAGCCCGCTTCCAAAAAAAACCAAATAAAAAAATCAATACAATCCCTGGAGTAAAAAATCCAGTGAATTCTTGGATCACCTGAAAAGCCTGGTCTGATTTTCCTATAAAAGGCTCGGCAACCAAAACTGCAAAGAGCATAGAGACAGAAGCAGTGATACGTCCTGTGAGTACTAAATTTTTCTCAGAAGCATTTTTATTTAGTATTTGTTTATAAATATCAAGAGTGAAAAGAGTGGAGATACTATTGCTCATAGAACTTAGAGAAGATGATACCGCCGCAACCAAAGCGGCAAATACCAGCCCCAAAAATCCCGAGGGAACCAATTTCATCATCTCCGGAAAAGCCCTATCAGATGGTTTTAAATCCGGGATAAGAACAAATGCTGCAATTCCTGGAAGTACTACAATAATAGGCATTAGAATTTTTAAGTATGCTGCAAGGGCAATTCCCTTTTGAGCCTCATCGAGAGTTTTTGCCGCCAGAGCTCTTTGTGTGATATATTGATTAAATCCCCAATAAGAAAAATTCATAATCCACATCCCGCCTAGTATTACAGAAATACCCGGTAAATTTTTATAATTAGGGTTAGATGGTTCTAGAATCATATCAAATTTTTCAGGTGCTAACTGAACAAGGGTTTTGAAACCTATGAGTACACCAGTATGGGAGGAAATTTTATCCAATGCTAGATAACTAACCATTAGTCCCCCGAAAACTAAAATGACAACTTGTAGTACATCTGTGAATGCAACAGCTTTCATCCCCCCATAGATGGAATAGGTAAATGAAAAAGCGCCCAGAAAAATCATAGCATTCAGCATGCTAACATCAGTTACAGAATGAATGGCAAGGGCTCCCAGATAAAGAACGGTGGTCAAATTGACTATGACATACAAAAGTAGCCAAAAAATAGACATAACAGTTCGTACCCTATGGTCATATCGATTTTCAAGGAATTGGGGCATTGTATAAATTTTTTTGGATAAAAAAATTGGTAAAAAATACTTACCAACAATGATGAGAGTGAGAGCACTCATCCACTCATAGGATGCAATTGCCATTCCAATTGCATACCCTGATCCCGACATTCCTATGATTTGCTCAGCGGATATATTTGCAGCAATCAAAGAAGAACCAATAGCCCACCAGGGGAGGGATTTTCCGGCTAAAAAGTAATCCTCCGCATTTTTTTCTTTTCCATCTTTTTCTCGTGATACAAAAAAAGAGAGTAGGATTAAACCTATGAGGTACGAAATAAATACAAGTATATCTAATGTTCCAATCTTCATATAATTAGCCTAAAAAATATCCTGTATTAATTTTAAGTCTAATCTTTTTTTGGATCTTGGGTAGAATAAAAATTGAATTATAAATTATTGATCCTTTGTTTTCTATTTTTTTTTGAAACCTGTGCATTCGACTTAAAAAAAGACAGAGGTATTGTAGAAAATCTCCCAACATCACTCTCAAAATTATTAAACCAATCGGGGGGAATCTCTTTGCTACTTCTTTCACCCCAAGAACTCCAAACTAGTCTTTGTAACCACACCGAGGAATTTTTAGAAGTGCTAGGTTCGCATTTGGATTCTTTGCGTAACCAAAACCTTTTAGAAAAGTTTCAGGGAGTTTCTCAGTTTACACTCATAGATACAGAGAGCAGGAAATTTTCTCTAAAAGAGCAAAAGTTTCAAATGCTAGGGTTTACCAAATCTGAAATTTCCAAACTCGGCGCTCTTGCCAATGCCACTCACCTTGCAATCACTTCCTCCAAGACAGATTGCAGCCCGGGAAATAAAGAAATTTTTTATGAGAGTACTACAAAATTTATCGAGACAGAGTCAGGTAAAATTTGGTCAATAGATTCTCTTTCCCTCCAATTCAATTTGAATGTGTCCCAAAAAAAATATGAGTTTTCCAAAGGCAAATTAAATGGGAATTCAGTTTTTTTGGATAGAACTTCCTATTAATACTCAGATTTCCAATGAAATTTAAAATGAATCAATTAATCATTGATTCAAATTCATTTTGATAGATAACTGACCGTGAGACTTTTTGCCCTGCCAAAAGCCCCGCGGAGCGGTCTAGATCCTATGTGAAAATGCATTTACCCAGATTTCTGATTAGAAATCTGGGTAATATCATCTAACTTCAGTAAAACCTTAGACGTGTATTTTCTATTTCTCTAAATATATGCTTGTAAAATATTTAGAATCTTCGACACTTTAGATGAGGTTAGGCTATGAAAACAGAGACTGTAAAAATGCTCAAAGTATTTTACGACGGTGGTTGTGTTGTCTGTAACCATGAAATTGATTTTTATAAAAAAAGAGATACATCTAATAAGATAGATTGGGTGGATATAAATGCTACGGGCTTTGATGCTAACCTTTTTGGATTGCATCCAATGAAAGTGAGAGAAAGGTTTCATAGTATTACCCGCGAGGGAGAAATCTTAGATGGTGTAGAATCATTTAAAACCATTTGGAAGGTTTTGGAGATTTTTAAACCCATGATATTTTTTGCTGAAACCAAAGTAACCAGAAAGCTAATGGATCTGGGATACATTGTATTTACAAAGGTTCGTCCATATCTTCCCAGAAAAAAAGCGGAAGACTGCGGGGATGCCTGTGTGGTCGATTATTCCAA
>CAMCZP010000120.1 GCA_945887855.1 Leptospira interrogans serovar Manilae
CAAATAGGAATGTAAAGAAATTCAGAAGATGATCCAAATTTGCAAATAACGATCTCCAAAACACATCATGAAACTCGGGCATAGAGAGACCTCCTACATGTATATGTAAAAAAAAGAGTACAACAGGTTGAAAAATATTTAGTTTTTTATAAAAAGTTCAGATTTTGTTCAGATTGGGAGGTTTATGTAAATCTAGGAAATACGAGAGAGTTTTGGTAGGGGAAATTTTGGGCTCTTGGGAAGTTGGTTTTAGGTATCATTTATATAGTTGGTTTCGAGCGGTTCCTGAGCCTGCCGAAGGACAACCAACGGGATGGATTGTACTATATAAATAATTATATCCTAAACCTATCGATTTCCTCCTCTCTGCTGTGTAGCAGTATCACGCAGTGGAGAGGGGGCAAATTAAAATGACAATAAAATACAATTAAGTTGGGGGTGAGGTATTACGCATCAGATCCTACAAAATCCCATTCTCCCGAAGCTCTTCTTCGGAAAGTCCAATAAACTCTTGAATCTCGAGAATTGAAAACCCTTTATCTTGCATTTTTCTAGCGGTTTCCAGTGCTTTTTTCAGTTTTCCCTCTAGTTTCCCTTCGAGCTTTCCTTCCTTCTTTGCATTCTCCAAATGGGGTTTAACTAGATCGGTGATATCTGCCTCATACACTGTTGCCATATACTTTCTCCTGATTTCGTGATCTTTTTCAAAACTCGCTACTCTATGATAGATATTATTTTTGATGGTGTCAATTCTTTTTGATTTCTTCGAATCCTTAGAGGAAGAGTTTATGAAAATCCTGTAGTACGTATTTTTATTAATGGATTAATTCATTTTTATTTGACTTTCGGAATAAAATCATCCAACCAAATAATCCCATAAATGAGGATTATTCAGAATATGAATTCTTGAGTCGCAAAATTTATTTTTATTTTCTTTTATGGAAACTAGCAAATAAATATAGATTAGTTTATTCAAATCTGTTTCTTCATCGATTGCAGTCCATGCGGTGTGATGCAGACATAAACTATTTTTATAAGAATACTTATAGATTTCTCTAAGAAGTCTTTCCTTAGGGAATGCTCTGAATTCATTCTTTTTAATAGATTCTATTTCTTTTAATAACTTTCCTAATTCTCTTGCCGTTTCAATTTCATTACCTCTAAAATTCTGTTTTTGAACATAAGCTTCTTCATAAAAAATAGCTTCATCCGCTGAAATTTTATGTTTCACATCATCTGGAATTTTAGATTCCATTTTTTTAGAAAAGGAATTAAAAAAATTTTGAATCTCTCCTACTTGTTCATGACAAGCCTTTTCTCGGCTTTCAATAATTATTTCAATTTCTTCGGACGTAATACTTGTTTGTTTGGAGAAAAGCTCTATCAGTTCTGATTTAACAAGATCTACAAGTGTAAACTTGGGACTTCCCATAAGATTCATGTTAGAATTCGAAAATATATCACTGATTTCTACGTAACGACCCGCAGGGTTTAATAATAAAAATTTAGGTTCTTTCTTTGAAAGTGAAATTGTTAGGTAGAGATGAGCCAAAACTTCTATAAGGCTTTCCATATCAAAAGGTTTCATTCCATTTTTTCTGAAAGTATTGGCAATCTGAACTATATCCAGAAAATCCTTACCATTTTTCTTGGACTTCAGCATGTGAAATAGAATACATAGGGTATCCGAGTGATAAAGGGTATCATAGAGAGCTATTTTTTGAGTATATTTTTGAAGAAAACTATCATAGTCAAAATTCTTAAATTCAACTTCTAGAGCTTCCTCTGAAGAGCCGCGAAATAAAGTCTCAAATCTTTCACTGACCAGTTCTGTATCATGGTATTCTTTTTCCAATAGTCCCCACAATTTACCGGCGTCTAGACAGACAGGTAATTTTAAGGGAAGATCTGTAAATTTTTGTAAATAGGGCATAATTTTCAAGGTATCACTTTTATTGATATCTCCAGTGACGTATGCGACTCCTTTTAATTCACTTTCTAAGAGGATTCCTACACAAAGTATAGCTAGATGATAAGGATAACCCTGTGTCTTTTCACCAAAGATATTATACCATTTGTGGCTAGTTTCTTCTGACCATAAAATATCCTCATCATTTAGTTCTATCTTCTTCCTCTTTTTATAATGGGAGAGATGTCGATATAGATTAAAATTTTCTCCATTTTTATTACTAGTAAAGTCTCCAGTGACATCCCAATACTCGTTCGGTGTATCTTTATTTTGAACCAGAATATTCGTATAGGAATATCGGTTATAGTCCTGTATTTTTTCCAAATGGAAAGACATCAGTGGAATAGGAAAATTTTCTAATATGGATAATGTCTTAAAATATAATTTTTCCCATTTTTCAGGATTTACTTTACTAATATTTACCATTAAATTAATGCATATACTCATATAGTATTAAAATAGTATTTATATTTATAACTGTAAAGAAAAATTTTTTCTATCTTCATTTTTATAATAAGGTTTTCTTGGATTTCTAATTTCTATTACAGCTATTTTTCTTGACGAATTTAAAATTATACTTTTACTAATAGTATGCAAATATCCATGGAAAAACATTCTCCCCGCTATGAAAATCTTCGTGTATCTCGTAAGGAATATATGGATCTGAAAGATGATGGATTTCGCTACGACATGATTGATGGGGGAGAAGTAATTCGACCTGATATTAAAGACCGTTTTAGTTTGGAAAAGTGAGAACCTATCCTGGAAAATGAAACGGGGTGAGTAGTTACAAATCAAATCTTCTATATTCTCCTCGCTTAAATATTCCCATATATTTCGCATAAAAGCATTAAAATCTTATCTTTGTTGAAAAAAATAAAATTTACTTGAAAAATTAGTTCTCATATTCTCTACTTATAAGGAGAGATATATGGCATAACTGCAATAACTATCATTTTCCGCCAGTAGGAGGAAAAAAGACTAGATTTTTTGCGAATAAATCTGTAAAAACAGATTTTTTGCAGGAGGGCGATATATAAATTAGCATTAAAACAGATATTTGGAGAGATTCAACCATTCGAATAGGTTATCTACTCTTTTAAGTCGAGGATGTAATTTGTAATTTCTTTCCTACAGGAAAGAACCAGTGAAAAGCCATAAATAGGTAAAAATATTTGAAAAGATTTGTAAATTTACTATTACTATTAACCCATCTACTGAACTTTCAGTGTTCAAACTCATCTAAAAGTTCAGATCAAACTCAAAAATCCTTTTTTGGACTGCTTTTGTATAGCTTATCCCAGCTTTCTAGTTCTACCGCATCTTCAGAGACAGAAATCCTCCTCTCTACTCTATGATTCTGATGGAAACACACTTCCCAATGCAAGGATGGATATCAGTTCCACTAGCTCGAGCTTTCTCTCCAGAGCAAACCGATCCGTAAATACAGACTCAGATGGATTCTATGAAATCAGCACAGGGAGTGGAACTCTCACCATCACAGTCACCAAGAGCGATGGAACTGTTTTAGGGAGTTTTAGTATAAAGATTGATGGTGAAAAAACTCCAGAGGTTTCCAATGACAATCCGGGGTTTCGAAGCAGTGAGCCCAAGGCACTTTCGAGGCCTGTCTCGGGTGGATCCGTAAAACCAGCTTTTAGTTATGAGAGTGCTTCCTACTCCTTTTTGGTCGGTCAAATTGCCTTCCCCATTCTACCCCGTGTTACAGCAGGAAAAATCACTTCCTGTGCAGTAAGTCCTTCTCTGCCTGCGGGATTGAATGTAAAACAAAATTGTGCAATTGTAGGGATTCCGAGTTCTGCATCTTCCTCTTCTGTTTATAAAATCACGGGCTCCAATTCTGCAGGAGATGTAAGTGTATCACTTTCAATAGCCATAACCTCTCCCGATAAGCCCTTGAGTTTGAGTTACTCCAATCCATACAATCTTCTCAAAGGACAAAGAGTTTCCATCCTGCCAGCCTACAATGGTGGGAAATTAAAATCCTGTTCTTCGAATCTATCTCTCATGGGCTTGGGACTTTTTTTAGATCCTTTTAATTGCAGTATCACAGGAATAGCAACCACAGTTCATGACCTTTCTGATTTTACCATCACTGCCAGAAATGCTTCGGGAACTATTTCCAATACACTTAAGATCAGCATCAAAGATCCAACCCTTCCTCCGTCCTCGTTGAATTATTCTTTAACTACACTTTCCTTTACCGTGGGTGTACCCATCTCCCCATTTTCACCCACTGTGAATGGAGTTGTAAGTTCCTATACCATTTCCCCTGCTTTGCCGAGTGGTCTCACTTTGAATACCAATACAGGGGTTCTAAGTGGTACACCCACAGTAGCAAAGGAAAAGACCTCGTACGCCATCACTGCTTCTAATACAAAGGGTAGTACTACACTTGTGGTTTCTCTGGAAGTGGTTGCGGCTACAGTGGCTCCCTCATCATTCAGCTATAGTTCTGCTACTTTGAGTTTGGTCACTGGTACAGCGATAACACCTATTTCTCCTAGTATCACTGGAAATCCCACATCTTATTCTGCAACACTTCCCAATGGTTTGCAAGTGCATCCTACAACGGGTGTGCTATCGGGAACACCTACCACTGCACAGGCAGAAAATAATTATACAATCACTGCCTCTAATTCTGTAGGGAGTACAACTTTTTCAATTCGAATAAGTATCACAAATCCCGTAGTTGCCCCTTCTAATTTGAGTTACACGAGCAGTGTTTTGAATTTGTTCGTCAATGTGAATATAAATCCCCTTTCCCCTACTATTTCTGGTTCGGTAGCAACCTATTCAGTAAGTCCTGCCTTTCCTTTAGATATTACTCTAAATCCCCAGACGGGAGTGATTGGAGGAAAGCCATCTAATTCTTCTGTCCAACAGGAGTACACGATCACTGCTACAAATTCAAAGGGGAGTACAACCTTTAAAATTAAGATCGCTGTCAGTTTTCCTGTGGTAGCTCCCACAAATTTGTCGTACGGTGCTCTCAATCTAAATCTCACATCGGGAGTAGCCATGAACCTTATCACTCCCACTGTCAATGGAACGGTCAGTTCTTATACCTATTCCTCTCTCCCGTCGGGTTTGAGTGTAAATTCCAGTACAGGGGTTTTGAGTGGCACACCATCCACTCCCCAATCGCAGACAAGCTACACAATCACAGCTTCCAACTCAGCAGGATCCACCTCTGTAAATCTATCAATTAGTATCACAGCACCCGTGATTGCTCCCTCAGGATTGAGCTATACTACCAATACTTTGAATTTAAATGTGGGAACTCAGATTACATCGCTTTCTCCTACAGTTACGGGAACTGTTTCTGCATACTCGGTAAGCCCAAACCTTCCCGAAGGATTGAACTTAAATACCTCTACGGGAGTCTTAAGTGGAACTCCTGCGATAGCCGCAACTTCCCAAATCTACACAATCCGAGCCTCCAACTCGGCGGGAGGATCCACCTTTGGTATTACAATTACTGTAGTCAACCGTTGCATTTTAGGAAACCGAATTTTAGGACAATGTATATTAGGAAATCAATGAAAAGGAGAAACAAATGAAACTAAACGAAAAAAAAATCGTACTCTTAGGGCTAACACTATCCATTCCCATTCTACTCTACTCAGCACCCATAACCATACCCGTTACCTTTGCCGATGGGAATGTACTAACAGCAGCCCAATTAAATCAAAACTTTACAGCGATATTGAATAAGATCAACGAACTGGATGCGGCGATTACGAGCTTGACTGATCGGGTGAATGGGAGTGGGAATTTGTTGTATCCTGATGGGATAAATGGGGAGGCGGTGACGGAGATTGTTACAGATAGTTCGGGATATACCGTACCTGTGGGGGAAGACTTTGTATATAACTTCATACAAAAGATCTTTAAGAACTACTCTAGAAGGAACTTCTATAAATATAACACCAAAACACAATACCTTTAGAACAAATCCTATTATTATCAAAAGTGATATAACAATTTATGCTGAAACAGGTAATGATGGCTTTACAGGATTTTTGGTAAGTAGCTCATTTAGTCCTATTATTCAAATAATACGAAGCCCGGGGGGTTATACAGTACCTATGGGAAAAACTTTAATTATAACTTCATATAGTACTGAAAAATTAATAATTGATATCGGTGGTCAATCAGTTAATGTTACTGATTCAACTGGGTTAAACCCCGTATATAATGATAATTCAACACCTTTAATTATCAAAAGTGGATGCAAAGTTATAACTTCTTCTAATAACTTAGTTTTTATAACTGGATATTTAAAATAATTTGTTAATTTTTTATAAACTTCATATAATAATTCCAATATTTCAATATCTATCTTCAGAAGGGATTATCTTATACTGTTATAGAAGATAGTTCTCGTATTATTATAATTTCTGCAGCTCACCGCCAATCTTATATATAAGGAAACTCATTTTTCATACCCCCCTTCTCTAATCGTACTACAGTTACAATGCGGAGAGGAGGAATAGGTTTCTGAAATCTTATCTTTTGAATCATATACTAACTGAATTTCCGTTAGGCGATTTAGGGGTTTTTTGAAAACTTTTTCAGTAAAACTCCGTTGAAAACTTCTTTCTTTGCAAAATTAATTTTACCTCCATGCTAATATACAATTTATTTACTGAAAAATAATCGAAAATCAACAAAAGGATCTCCGGTGGCCTAACGTATCTCGAACCCCTGGTTATACAAAAGAGTCAATATAGAAATTTATTTATTTGTGTAGTTGGTTTCGAGAGCCTCAACCAACGGATTGGTATGCTTATCAAAATCTATAGAATTTCCTCCTCTCTACTGTGTAACAGTATCACATAATGGAGAGGAATCAACAAACCAGCACGAACCCCGAGCGGAGACTAATGCTGTCAACTTAACCAGCTCTTCGATTGATAACATTATGTTTAGTTCTTCTAAAAGACTCTGATCTTTCAAATTTTCTTCCGGGTATAACAGCTACCCTATGTTTCGATATTTCAGTGACTAATTTCT
>CAMCZP010000121.1 GCA_945887855.1 Leptospira interrogans serovar Manilae
ATTTTAGATATTGAGGATTTTTTGAAGAAGGAAGAGAAGTTGAGTGGATATGCCTCTTTTATAGGAAGAAGTACTCCCTACTTTTATTATAACTTAAATCAAAAAATAAATGCTCCCCATTTGTCTCAAATGATTCTTACTTCCAGAGATCTTTCATTTCCAATGGATGTTCAGAAAAGGATTGAATCGTATTTAAATCAACAGAAAGAATTTCAATATTCTCTTCGAACACTAGAACAGGGTCCTCCTACAGAAGCAAATATTGTAGTACGCATCTATTCGGAGGATTTACAGAAAATCCAAACCTTATCTAAAAATTTAATTGAGGAGTTAAAAGATACCCCTGAGATAAAAAAAATATGGACAGAAGCCATAGGAACCCAGACTGAAATCAATTTAAATTCTGATAATAAATCTCTATCAGAGTATGGTCTTACAAAAGCAGACATTTCTTTATCTATTTTAAAGACAACTTCGGGTGTTTTTGGAGGATACTTAAAAACAGAAAGGGAGAGTATTCCACTTTATTTGACATCAAAAAATAAAGAAAAAACGGAAGTAGATGAATTATTACAGACAGTAGTAGGTCATACACAGGATCGAGATCTCAGAGCTAAATCATTTATAAAGTACTCAGAAAAAGTCACAGATTCTGTCTTGTATCTCAGAAATAGAAACCTACACATACCCATATTTATAGATTTGAAAAAAGATGAAAACCCAACTCAAGTGTTCAAAATTTGTGATGGGTTTATTCAAAAACATTCCAACTCTTCCATCCGCTTTGAGTATGGAGGAGAGCAGGAAGAATCCAAAACTTCCAATCTTTCTTTGGCAAAGGCTATGCCCACTGGTGTGATTATTTTACTGGCGGCACTACTTTGGGAGTTTAATAGCTTTAGACTCATGGGAATCATTTTAACAGCCGCTCCCACTGCTTTTTTAGGGATTGTTCCAGGACTCGCCATCTCAGGAAAACCCTTTGGTTTTTTATCCCTTCTCGCACTCTTTGCTTTGATTGGAATTGCTGTAAACAATGGAATCATTTTGATAGATGTATTAGAAAACTCTAATAAAAAAGGGATTAAGATTGATGAAGTGATACGTATAGGTATCACCTCCAGACTCAGACCTATCCTTCTAACTACAGGGTCTACAATTCTAGGAATGGTTCCGCTTACAATTTCTTCCTCAACTCTCTGGCCTCCCTTTGCTTTCTCTATGATTTCAGGACTTATTTTTTCTACTTTATTTACTTTGTTTATAGTCCCTTATCTCTATAAATTATATCATTCTAGAAAAAAAAATTCAAAGAGCGGAATGGTTATTCTATTATTATTTTTGACTTCTACTCAAATATTCAGTAATGAAACCAATCTGCGTGAGCTGAGTTTAGAGGAGGCGATGTATTTAAGCCTAGAATCTCCCAAAGCAAAAGCTACCTGGCATGATATAGCCAGTGTAGATGCACTGAAAGATACAGCAAAGTACGCCGCATACTTTCCAAAGGTTGGAATATTGGCAGAACGTGTTGCAAGAGATAGAGATATTTATCTAGCAGCTTCTCCTTTTTCTCCCTTTGTTCAGACACCTTTTGGTAATACAAACTATTACATTGGTGGATTAGAATTGTACCAAACACTCTGGAATTCAGAACTCATGAGTTATAAAATTCCTTCTGCCGGATTACTATTAAAAGCCTCTCAAAAAAAAGCGGAATGGGAGAGAGTTAGTATTCAATACTCAACAGCAATGATTTTTTTGGATTGTAAGACAGCAGAAATCAAGAAAAATACTCTGGATAAACGGATCCAAAACCAGGAAGCCCTCCTGAGAGAAGGAAGGCGAAATATCCAGACCGGGAAGATTTCACAGACCGATTTCCTAAAAATTGAGCTGGGTCTCGGAGATTTAAAAAATGGGGCTAGTCTTACGGAAGTAGGTTCGACCACCTGCAAAAAGGAACTGGCCCGTATGACAAATATAACAGATGAATTTAAGTTGGGAAAAATTTCCCTTGATAACAAGGACACTTCTCAAATTGCAAATAGGACTGATTTAGAAGCCTTTCGTTTGAGAATAGATGCACTTATCTTAGAAAAAAATGGAATCTTGAGTGAGTCCATGCCCGAGGTATACGTGAGGGGGAATCTTATTTACAACAATCAGGGAAACATTGAGCCCTTCAATTACTCTCAAGTAGGTATCGGACTTAAGATGAGAATTTTAGATGGCGGAACCCAGATCAGCCGTACAAAACAAAAGGAAGAAGAAATTTTGAGCTTGGAAGAAGAGTATAAGGATACTGTAAACAGGGTCAATATATCCAGAGATGATTCAAAAAATAGGGTGAAGAGCATGGAAACTAATTTACTACTCATTAGGAAAGATTTAGAAATTTCCAGAAACACTCTGAACTTAGAAAAAAATAAATTCAACTCGGGAAGAAGCATTGCAATTCCGTATTTGCAAATTCAGGATATGGTTTTAGAAAGAGAAGAAAAGAAAGTTCTCTCGGAAATAGAACTTTACAGATCAAAAATCACTGAGAGTTATTTATCTGGAAATCTAGTAATACAAAATTTGAATTCAAATGGAGATTCAAAGTGATTATTCTCTTATTTTCCTTCACAGGCTTTTTAGATTACTTTAAAATTGGTATGCCATATAAAGTGCTTAAACCGGGTTATTCCAAGGATTCAAATGTAGTACTTGCTATTACTTATATTGAAATTAAAAAAGATTCACCAGATCTCTCAAAATTCTGGGATCATGTATTTGGTATCCATAAGAATATGGGCGAAAATCCTGGAGTGTTGGGAGTCTCGATTCGTAAGATAATTTTTTCGAGTAAGGCATGGACTATGACCATCTGGGAAAACGAATCCTCTCTAGAAAATTTTGTGGAGAATGAGCGTCATAGAACTGCCATGAGAGAGGGCAGGAGTGCGATTGTAAAAACTAAGTTTTATCGTACCACAAAAAAGTACTCCGAACTTCCTATCAGTTGGGATGTAGCGGAAGCTCTGGTTGAAAAAGAAGGTGTTGAGTATTGAGCCTAATGGCTTGAATTTATAGGGAAGTATCCTATACTCTAAAGGTTCCAGGTAGTACAATCGGTATTTTATTGATATTAATTTTTTGAAAATCTTTTTCATTATAAGTAATTATCGCACTTACCATTGCCTTACGTGCCGTCAGGATTAATATGGAAGTATCAATAAAAACTTTTTTAGTCATACATCTTATCTCTTTCTGTTCTTGATCCCTCGATCAATTTGACCGGATCTGATTCCCCTTTCCAATCATGAGCTATTATCGTAAAATGACCCTTCTTTTTTAATGATGGTTTATCCTCTACTTTTTTGATATGGATTTGATAACCATCTAAAACTATTTCTAGTTCGGTATAGGGAAGTATCCCTAGCTGTTCTCTATATTCTTTAGGAATTACAATCCTTCCCACTTTATCAATTTGAATTGTCATGAATACCAATTTGAATTCTCAATTCCCAAAATGCAATGGTAATATTTTATAAAAAGAATTGACTCAATCAAATTATTACAATTAATTAAGAATAACAGTAATTTGAATTTTTTCATTTCTCTTTTCTTAGTAATTGAGATTAATCTTTATAAAAAAAAGGATTATCAATGAAAAGTTTCCAGGTCTAGATATACTCTCTGCTCCGTGACCCTCATCCATAACACTATTAAACTTAAGTACTAGTTGATACATTCATTTATTACTAGTTCTTACTATATTTATGTAAAAAAGATAATAATAAATTGATTTTTAGAATTTAATAGTTGTATGAAACTAGATGAATTCTATTTGTTAAAAAAATAAATTCAGGTTAGATATGAGAGAAAGGAAGTTAAACAGATTAAAAAATTACGATTACTCTGCTCCTGGATTTTATTTTATAACTATATGTACACAGAATAGAAAATGTTTCTTCGGAGAGATCGTGAATCAGGAGTTGATTCTAAATAATATTGGGTCAATCGCCAAATCATTTTGGGAAGAAATACCCGATCATTTTCCCGAATCCATCATTGATGAATTTGTTATTATGCCGAACCATATTCATGGAATCATACAAATTATTGATCAATCGATCATGCCGAATGGATATATCAATTTTCACCAAAATAATCCATATGCCAATATGGGAAATATATCGGTATCAAATCCCGTTGGGCACGCAGATCTGCGTGCCCAACGGGATTGTATTCCACGTATACAGATGCGTTCTGAACAAAATCAAATTGCGGATCGTACAAAAATGACCATCCCTAAAATCGTTCATGGTTTTAAATCATCCGTAACGCGAATGATCAATGAAAATTATGAAATTAATTTTCAATGGCAAAAATCATATTATGATAGAATCATACGCAATGAAAGAGAATTATTTTTTATTCGTCGGTATATACAGATGAACCCTCAGAGATGGATTATGGATAGGTTTTATTAGGATCAATAATTGATTTACCGTTGGGAATGCAGATCTGCATTCCCAACGGTAAATTTGGTAATTTAAAATGACCCCATCCAAAAAATCCCTACTCTTCGACGCACTTCTATACATTGAAAGAAATTCAAATTCACAGATTAATTTAGAAAAAATCGCATCCAAAAGTTTCTATTCCAAGTATCATTTTCAAAGAGAATTCAAAGAACTATTTAGTGTATCTCCCAAAGAATATGTAATACAAATTCGAAATGAAAAGGCGGCTTTTATTATAATATCTACTGATAGGATGATGGGGGATATTGCTTTTGAAGTGGGGTTTGAAAATCAGGAAACCTTCTCAAGATCCTTTAAAAAATACTTTGGAATCTCTCCCTTACAATTTAGAAATAAATATAGGAAACTAGATGAAATTCCTACTTATCCAAAAATTCTAATTCGTAAAAAAATAGTAGAATCTAAAAACTTAGTGATGATTCGTAGTACAAAAGGTATCCATGGATTTAAAAAAATAATTCCTAAACTTCTCAGTTTTGCACTACAAAAAGGAATTCATTCCTTTGAAGGTTCTCTCTATGGAAGATTTCATGACCCGCCGAATTTTCCATTTCGAAACTTAAATCGAATTGATATGGGATTTGAATTACCTGAAACAATTTACATAAAACCTCAGTATCCGTTTTATTTAGAAACTATTCCTTCAGGTGAATACTTGAGTGCATTCCATTTTGGTTCTCCAAATGAAATTGGTAGTACATACAATCGTATCTTAAGCTCTATCAAAATGATTTCTCAAACAGATATCATTCTGCAACCTCCCTTTGAGTTGTACCATAGAATCTCTCCCTTTTATCCTGAAGAACAATCGATCACAGAAATTTTGATTCCCCACAATATTTAGCAAGATTCGTCAAAAAGTATTGTTAGGTTTAGGTTATAATATTATATAATTCAGACTTCTAATCAGAAATCTGTAAAAATACATTTTCGCATAGTATCCAAACCGCTCCGCTGGGCTTTTTGCAGGGCAAAAAGTCTCACGGTCAGTTTTATACGAAAATGAATTTAAATCAATGTTTAATTGATTCATTTTAACATTCATTAGAAATCTGAGTATAAATATAAAGATTTCTAATCAGAAATAGGAGAAAAAACTTTATGATATGGAAACTTAGCATAGGCATCCTCATTTTTCTTGGCACATCGTTGTATTTTTACGGAAATTCCCTTCCAGAAGAACGATTTTTAACTAAAACGTACCACTTTAAATCTTCCAATGAGAAAGTATGGGATGCTGTTCGCAATATAGAAAAACAAACTTCTTGGAGAACTGATCTAACAGAGGTAAAAATCCTCTCTGCAAATCCAGAAACATGGAAAGAAAAAACAAGTTCGGGAAGTGAAATGGTTTTTACAACCACGGAACTTCAGGAAAAATCCCTCTGGAAAATGAAAATCATCGAACCCACCTATTTGGACGGTAACTGGGTTGGAAACTTTCAGGATCTAGAGGGTGGATGTGAGACAAAATTTCGTGAGTCCGTTCGAGTGAAAAATCCTTTTTTTAGAATTTTATCTTTTCTGTTTTTTGATATGGATAAAATAATGAATTTATATATTCAAAATCTCAGCACATATTTAGGAGAATCCTTTGAAGAAAAAAATCTCAGAACTACCATGGAATGAAAAGTTTCAACATAGGAAAGATCATCAAATAAAACATATAGACAAAAAGTTTTCCGATATTCCCGAAAACAGTGATATCCTAATTGCTACTCCAAAGATCTTCGATGACTACATTCGAAAGATACCTGTGGGAAAGTCGATAGACTTAAAAAAAGTAAGACAGGATCTTGCAAAGAATTACAAAGTAGATCATACCTGTCCTGTGACTACTGGTTTGTTTGTACGAATTGTAGCTGAGGCTACCTATGAGAAAATCCAAAAAGGACTATCTATTGAAGAAGCCACTCCTTTCTGGAGAGTTATATCACCTAAGGCTCCCATCGCTAAAAAATTGAGCTTCGGAACCGAGTTTCTAGAGAAGATGAGAAATGAAGAGGGGATTTTGTAGTTAGCTAGCCGTAATCATCTAAAAGAATTGACTAATATAGTCAGACCAGGTCAGACTATATTAGAGGTATCAAAATGAAGATAGCAAATATTTCAGAGGCAAAAGCTCATTTTTCTGGCTTAATAGAAAAAGTAATAGCAGGAGAAGAAATAATCATTGGAAAAGCTGGAAAGCCAGTTGCTAAATTGGTAAAATATGAATCAAATTTAAAAGAAAGAAAAC
>CAMCZP010000122.1 GCA_945887855.1 Leptospira interrogans serovar Manilae
TATGGAGTTTCACTCTCTATTGGATTCCCGTAGTACATTTATGCGGGGATTTTTAAAGGCATTTGATTTTTTAACTCTCTATAAATTTAAATCCTCTGTTTTAGTCTTACCCGTACGACAGGATATCGATGTACGGATTATGAATGAAGAAAAGAGGCCTTGGTTTTACCCAGCTATGCCATCTAAAATGAGTAGAGAGACCTTTATTGAATTGGTGAATAGAGCTGCATCAGAATCAATTGAAGCCATGACCAAAGCATCAGAGTTTCTATCAAATAGCAGCAAAAAAGATTCTATAATCAAAGAGTATGATGGGTATAATCTAGATACTGGAATGAAATACCGTGGAGTAGGGGCAATGAAGGAGTTTTCTCCCCTTTAATAAATATGAAAATACTGATATCATTTTTTATTAAATTTATAAATATTTTTACAAAGGGTGGCGAACCCTTTAGGCTACTACTTTTTTTAGGTTTTATTGGCTTATTAAACGTTGCTGCAATAGTTCTCCAATTTGAAGATTTGAGCCTTGTAGCATCAGCTCAAAAGTACCAAATCCCAAGTACACTTTATGGAATAGGAGAAAAAGGAGAGTATGAACCTGTAGCAGAATTTTATCAATTTTCTAAGGTAGTTGTAGATCTAAAAGAATTAGAAAAAGAGAAGGCAGAGGGAGAAAATAAAAATAGGGTAGTACAGGCATTCCTTTCTTCAGAAGACAATGATTTTTATAGGCACTTTGGTTTGGACATCAGAGGAATTGCCAGAGCATTTGTTGTAAATATAATTGCAGGAAGGATCAAGGAGGGAGCCTCCACTATCACCCAACAATTAGCAAGGTTAAAATTTCTTTCCAATGATAGATCCTTTATACGTAAGGCAAGAGAAGCATACCTTGCTGTACTTATGGAAATTCATTATCCAAAAGACACTATATTAGAAATGTACTTAAACGAGATACCTCTAGGCCATGGAACACTCGGAGTTGGGGCTGCGGCAAGATTTTATTTTCGGAAAGAAATTTCTGAATTGAGTTGGGGAGAAGCTGCAATGCTTGCCAGTCTTACAACTAGACCCAGAGAATTTAGTCCATTAGTAAATCCTAATCTATCTTCCAGTAAAGTAAGAATAAATTTTATGAAGTTAGTGGAAGATGGTAAAATAGAGAAAAAAATTGCCGAAGAGGAATATCATAAATTTTCTGATTACTATTTAAATTTAAATAGATCTCCCAATGATTCTGCTTATGCAGATAGATTGAATAGATTTCCGTACTACACCGAATATGTGAGACGATTATTATCTAAAAAATTTACCCCAGATCAAATTTACAATGGTGGGCTAAAAGTATACTCTACATTGGTGATAAAACACCAAATAGCAGCCGAAAAAGCACTGAGTGAAGGATTGATTGCGCAAACTAAAATTTCTAACCAGAGAGCATTTCGGGACTTTGATATTTTTGATGATACATATGGTTCTTTTTTTGAAATGTTAACGGATCTCCATGACCTAGAAGACTTTAAGTTTAAAATATCAAGGGATGAAAGAACCTTTCGTAATACATATCAGGAAGAGTATAGAGACATTGTATCAACTTTGAATCTCACTTCAGGATTTGATTATCTCGGTGCTGTCTTTGATGAGAGCTATGCCAAGCAGAGCATCCAAGACCATCTTCTACCCGTAGAGGGAAGTATTCTCAGCATGAGACCCGAGAATGGCCATATCACAGCAATTGTGGGGGGATCTGGATTTAAGTCGGACAACCAACAAATTCGTTCCTTCCAGGCATACCGCCAACCCGGAAGTTCTTTTAAGCCCCTTGTCTATGCAACATCCATTGATTTCTTCGGAAAAAACCCCACTCCGGGAAAAAACATCACTGCGGCCACCCAGTTTGCAGATTCTCCCCTCAATTTTTTATTGGAAGATGGGGATGAATGGTCCCCGGAAAACTATAGCCAGGAGTATTCAGGATTTTTGAGGCTCAGAACCGCATTGGAAAACAGTAAAAACTCGGTAGCAATTCGGGTTGTGGAGCAAATTGGACTTTCTAACTTGCTTCCCCCCCTCACCGAGCTCCTCCAATCTTCCCGAGAAATTCCCAAAAACTACTCCGTAGCGTTGGGAACTTTTGAAGTAACACCTTTTGAATTAACTAGATCGTATGCAGTTTTTGCTTCCGGGGGGAAGGAGGTATTTCCTATCTCAATTCTGTATGTCAATGACAATGAGGGAAACACCATAACCAACTTTGAAGAAGAAAATAAAAAAAAGACACCCCGCCAGCTTTTGACCAGGGAAGCAAGTTTTATTATTACCTCCATGATGGAAGATGTGGTGAGAAAAGGAACGGGTAGGGCTGCCATCAACCAGGGTGTCACGGGTTCTGTGGCCGGAAAGACGGGCACAACCAATAATTTTAGGGATGCTTGGTTTGTTGGCTATACGCCAGATTTGGTTGCCAGTGTGTGGCTTGGGTATGACATTGGCACTTTGACTTTGGGTAAGGGTATGTCAGGGGGCGTGGTAGCAACTCCCATTTGGGGTAAATTTGTTGCAGCTGCACAAAAAGGAGAACAAGTGAAAACCTTTGATTATGGAAAATTGGAATTGGAGAAAACAAAGGTCTGTAGCCAATCAGGAAAGTTACCCGGACCCTCCTGTAAAAAACTTGTGGAAGAGTACTTCATTCCTGAGACTCTGGAACCCGATATTTGCAATGACCATTTGGGGTACAATCCCAATATCGACCCGGACTATATAAGGGAATTTACAGAGTCTAAGTTTGGGAAAGAAAAAGAAGAAACCAAAAAGAAGAATGCAAAAAAAAATCAATAGGTTACAATAGTCACAAGTATGTTTTTTAAGAAACCCAGGAAATTACCACATGGCAAGGAAATAGTTAGAACTACTAACTTCTCTTTGATTTCTTTAGGAAATGGGAATTTCCACTATTCCTATACCACCAATAAAAAACTTATTTATGGAGACATTGATTTAAACCAAAAAAAATTTAGAGTCTACCCACTTATCCTTTTGGCAATGACTGTTTCGGGATTCTTATTTTTTGGAAACAGGGATGTGGATTCAGCCAACGCAATTTCTCCCAACAGAGTGACCATTTTTGCACCCGATGAGGTAGATTCCGAAATGGATGAGAGAGATAGGATGGCAAAAGAAGCCGATGATTCTTATCTCCGTGAGACAGAGCTACAAAAAAAAAGTTTTTTACAATCAGATGGAGTGAAATTTCGAACCATCCAAGCTAAAAGTGGGGAAACAATCGAAGAGATAGCACAGAGGTACAAAGTTTCCTCAGCACTGGTAGCTTCAAAATCCAATTTACCCGAAAGAATGGAGTTAAAAGAAGGAACCCCTATTTTAATCCCTGAAAAACCCGGGATCATTCACAAGTTTAAGCAGGGTGATTCTTTGGCAAAAGTTGCCTCCTTTTATAAAGTTTCCATAGAATCCGTTTTGGTAGAAAATAATATAGAATCAGGGGATATCTTTAAGGTGGGAGATAAGATTTTTCTTCCCGGTGCGGAAGTTCCCGAACCACCACCCATTTGGGTAGCCCCTGTTATTTCCAGAGTGATCACATCCGGTTTTGGTATGAGAAGTTTCCCGCGCGATCAATTCCATGAAGCATGGGATCTCAAAGCAAATTATGAAACTGTTTATGCTGCCCGCTCGGGAATTGTGACATACAGTGGTTGGATGGGCGGCTATGGGAATGCCATTGTTGTTGAACATACAAAAGAGTTAAAAACTCTCTATGCTCATAATTCCCGCCTATTTGTTAGGGAAGGTGAGTATATCTATGGGGGTAAACCAATTTCTAAAAGTGGATGCACTGGATATTGTTTTGGTCCCCATCTCCATTTTGAAGTGATACGAAATGGTGTGAGTGTGGATCCCAGATACTATTTAAAGGGAATGGGTTTTTATACTAAATAGATTGTATAAGGTAATACTATGAAATTAAAAATATTTTTTATAGGTATATTATTTTTATACCATTGTGCTTCTGAACCTAATGTAAATAATTCTAGTATTTCACCCATTTCAGAGATAATGAATAGTCGCCTACCTATTGGGTATGATGTATCGAAAACACTCAGAATCTTTTTTGGTACAAACAGAAAAGTGGCAGAAGGGAATGCTACTTGCTCCGATGCTTATTATTCCATTAAATCTGATACAGAAATTAAAAATGGATACTGTGATATAAATGTTCCCTTTCATCATGATATAGGGAACCTCGATTTTGAACCCGAGAAAGGAAGAGATTTTTCATTTATGTTCCAGGGTCATAAAAATCTTTCAAAAACAAATTTATTTGAATCTATAAGTAAAAATAAATTTGATGAAGTTATCATTTTTATTCATGGGTTCAATGTAAAATTTGAAGAAGCTGTACTACGAGCAAGTCAAATTAAATATGATTTAAAGTTCAGCGGGGAAGTTGTGTTATATACATGGCCCGCTGGTGCTGAAGATGGTCTATTGAATAAATTTTTAATCAATGATACGTATAAATTAAATTTTCAAAATGCTGTTGCTTCTAGAGCTGCATTTAAAAGTTTTTTTACTTCCTTAAAAGAATCTGGAAAAAAAATTCATGTTATAGTACACTCCATGGGTCATCAGGTTGTATTACCAATTATAGATGAGTTGTACAGAGAAAATAATAATAAATTTATAGAAGAACTTATTTTAAATGCACCGGATTATGATTCCAAAGAGTTTATAGGAATATCCAAGAATTTAAAAAATGCTTCTAAACGTATTACAGTATATTGCTCTCCCGGTGACAATGCATTGGTTGCATCGGGTAAGGTAAATAGCAACAAAAGGGTGGGCTCCTGTGAAAAGATCGATGGCATTGATATGATCAATGTCAATCCAGTGGATGCACCTTTTTTAGGGATTGGAGGTCTCGGACATGGGTACTACTCATCCCGACCTGTTTTAACCGATCTCTACCAGGTTATATTGGGGATAGATGTATCCAAACGACTCTTTATACGTCAATCCTCCCCCGAAAATTCAGAAAATTATGTATTGAGAAGATAAAGGAAAAAACTATGAGCATACACCCCACAGCAATCATTGAAAATGGTGCACAAATTGACGAAAATGTAACAATAGGTCCCTTTTGTATCGTGGAAAGCGATGTCCAAATTGGTTCGGGAACTATTTTGGATAGTTCTGTAAGACTGCACAGCGGAACAAGAATAGGAAAAAACAACCATATTTATCATGGAGCTACCATTGGCGGGCTACCCCAAGATTTATCTTTTAAAATCGAAACTAAATCATTTGCTATTTTAGGTGATAACAATCTTATTCGCGAAGGTTTTGTATTTCACAGGGGAAGTAAAGAAGGAACATCCACTAAGATTGGTAATCATAATTACTTAATGGGAAATGGACATTTGGCACATGATGTAGAATTTGGTGATTACAATATTATGGTTCAAAATTCTATCATTGCGGGTCACGTAAAAATAGGAAATTATGTTTTTATATCGGGGCTAGTGGGCATTCATCAGTTTTGCCATGTGGGGGATTATGCAATGGTTGCCGGATGCTCAAAAGTTGTGAAGGATATTCCTCCCTACACCACCATAGATGGTAACCCCGCCACCATCATTGGATTGAATGCCGTGGGATTAAAAAGAGCTGGATTTTCTCCACCAATAAGGGAAAAAATTAAACATGCTTATAAAATAATTTACCATTCAAAAATGAATATCAGCACTGCAATCCAAAAGTTAAAAGAAGAAAATGATCCAGATGAAAATATAAAAAAAATCATACATTTTGTGGAAACTTCCGATCGTGGTATCACGGATCATAGGTAATTAAGATGAGAATTTTAGTAACAGGTGGAGCGGGGTATATCGGTAGCCACGTAGTACGTGAACTTATGGATACCCGAAGTCATGAAATTGTAGTAGTGGACACAATGGATAAGGGAAATGTTATAAATTTATTTCCTGAGAATGAGTTTATCCAAGGTGAAGTACAAAATAAGGATGTACTTAAAAAAGTATTCCAAAAAAAAGTGGACGCAGTTTTTCACTTTGCTGCATGGAAGGCAGCTGGTGAATCCATGACCGATCCCCAAAAATATTCAATAAACAATATCAATGGAACTCTTTCACTTTTGACTGCAATGGTAGAAAATGATACTAAAAATTTTATATTTTCTTCCTCCGCCGCCGTCTATGGGGCTCCGGTGTATCTACCCATAGACGAGAAACATCCACTCAATCCTGAAAATTATTATGGATATACAAAGCTTGCCATAGAGGAAAATCTAAAGTGGTACGACAAATTAAAAGGTATTAAGTTTGCAGCCCTCAGGTACTTCAATGCGGCAGGGTATCATCCCAAGGGACTTGTTAGAGGACTTGAAAAAACACCTGCAAATCTACTACCAATAGTTATGGAAGTGGTGGTGGGAACTCGTAGTACGTTTGGGTTGTTTGGGGAAGACTACGAAACTCCGGATGGAAGCTGTATACGGGATTATATCCATGTATCGGATCTAGCCACAGCCCATGTTTTGAGCCTGGACTATCTCTTAGAAAAAAAAGAATCTCTCATAGTAAATTTAGGATCCGAAAATGGTTATTCTGTAAAAGAAATTATCAAACACACAGAAGACATCATTGGAAAAAAATTGAATTACACAATTGAAAAAAGGAGAGCAGGTGA
>CAMCZP010000123.1 GCA_945887855.1 Leptospira interrogans serovar Manilae
CCTTCCCCTCGATACAGGACAAGAAGATGTCCCACTCGGGGAACAAATTTTTTTGTGTATTGGTTTAGAGTAATTTCTTCTGTGTAGGTTGGTTTCGAGTGACCTTAGGCCAACGGATTAGAAAGTATTACAATATAGACACAAGTCACACCAAAACCAATCATAACCCATAAAAACAATAAAGTACTACAACACCCTGGAGGATTAGGGAGTGGAACGACCGTCCGGGTTTCTTTTCTTTTTTTGGTTACTTTTTTTCTTTTCTTTCCAAAAAGAAAAGAAAAAAAGTAACAAGGAGATTTGAGATTAAAGAAAAATTTTAATTAAAAAGAAATTTAGTATTTTGGATTAATTCCAAAATCGCTGAGTAGTTACAAATAAAATGTATAAAAACTAAGAGGTCGCGTTAGGGATATGGAGGGGAAGTCGTCATGGTTAATTTGTTCAAACCATGACGACCGGAGCGAATGCGAAGCCCGTAGTAGCCCGACCCTGATGTATTATAATTGATAAAGATACTATCTCAAAAATTATTCGTACTACAAAATGTAATCAGGGGAACGCTCAGACTCTTCCTCCTCATCATCGGTGAAGATCTCTATCTTTTTAGGAGAATCTATGATCTCACGCATGACAGTTGGTGATACGTAGATTGCCGCAATCATTAGCTTTGGCTCTATCCCCATTTTTTGAAAATAATCATCTGCGGAGAGATTGAGAGTGCGAACATCTTTTTTGAGTGCGGCAGATGTGATTTCCAATAAGATGTGTTCACCATTTTTAATAACAAGATCCACTTCTCTGTCCCCAAAATAGCCCCTACTGACAGAGTAGCCCGCTTTTTTCATAAGAGCAGAAATCGTATTACGAAAGGTAGCTTCGTTTTTGATACCCCATATACCCCCGAGAGCAGAGATCTGGTTGTTAACTTTTTGAAACCCTTTCTTCATGGCTATGGCAAGTTCTTCTACCCTAAGATCAGTGCGTTTAAGGGCCAGAGCAAGTTCTTCTACTCTGAGGTCAGTGCGATTAAGAGCTAGAGCAAAATCTTTCTGTGCTTCGACAAGTTCTTCTAGTTTAAGGTCAGTGCGTTTCCCAGCTTCGACAACCTCTTCTAGCTTAAGATCAGTGCGTTTCCCAGCTTCGACAAGTTCTTCTAGCTTAAGATCAGTACGTTTCCCGGCTTCGACAACCTCTTGTAACGTCTGTCCAAGGGAAGTGAAGTCTTCCCGTGGGATTGTATTGTTATGGAGCCATTCCCCCATTTGTTTCATAGGAGGCTGGATTTCTGGGGGAAACTGGTTTAGAATTTCGTTAGGGAGTCCCATAAAAGTTAGACTAAAATGTTTTTAAAAAGTGTCAAGAAAAAAAGGGGCTTTTTTGTTTAGTAATTTTTAAACTCTTCATACATATTTAAAAATGTTTGATTGGGGCGAATTTCTCTTTCTGCAAGTTCCGGTTTGATTCCATTGAGAAAATACATATCCATAGAGCCTCTATTTTTAGCTTCAAATTTTCCCCTGTATTCAAAATCAAAAAAGTCTTTGGCAGATTCATAGGTTGAATGTGATACGTTTATTCTATTTTCTATGCATCCAGATTCGAGGCGTGCAGCTACGTTTACAGCATCTCCCCAAATATCAAAAGAAAACTTACTTTTCCCAATCACTCCAGATATAACACTCCCCGAATGTATGCCAATTCGTATATCCCAAAAGTCTTCATTAAACTCTCTACTTAATATATCCTTAATAGAGGACACCACCTTTTGAAATTTAATAGCGACAAGACAAATATCAATGGGATGTGTTTTGTTTCGATTAGGTAGTCCTGCAACACACATATAGGCATCTCCTATAGTCTTTAACTTTTCTACAGAGTGTGTCATACATACATCATCAAATTCCTGGTATGCCAAATCTAACTTTTTTACCAATTGTTGTGGTTTTAAGTATCTTGCAGTGCTAGTAAAATTTTTAAAGTCTGTAAATAAAATAGATACAGACTCATAATATACAGGTGATACAAATCCATTGCTTTTTAATTCTTCTGCAATTTTTAAGGGTAAAATATTCAAAAGAAGTTCTTCTGCTCTAACCTGCTCTTCTTTTAATAATCTTGTTGTTTCTTCTAGTTTATTTATTGTTTGATTTAGTTTTTTTTGAGATGAGTCGCTCATCTTGACTAATTTTTTAGTCTGACGGAGTAAACCATTGTACCCATCCGTAATTTCTTGTAATTCTTTAAACAATGGATTCTCTTTGTATTCGGAGAGCTCTACAATTGCTTTGGCTTTTGCCAATAACTCCTCTTCTTTATAAAAGAGGGATCCCGATTCATCTATAGACATCTATTTTACCTTTGTGTATCTCATTATGCTTTGAAGCTGCTATAAAAATTACAGAAAATACTTTTTCTCCTGAACTTGATCTTTCAGATTCACAACTTTCGCGAAGAATAAAAAATATTTTTATACATTAACTAGTCTTTGGAGTTGGTCAAGTAAAAATGAAGAAGTTATAAAATAATGGAACTTATAAAAAAAGGGGTTTTTTTGAGGGAGTCCTCTGTGAATTCCTTAAACTCATCCCCAAAAAAATCACTATCTTTCCAAGAAGAATCCATGAACTCATGCTTGACAATGGGAGATACATAGACCTTTGTTTTCAATGCACAATCTACCCCTATTAGGGGATAAAGAAGGTTTACTTGGAATCCATCTCCACAGTCCCGTGCCACTCTTTGGGAACTCCCACTTTTTCGTAATACGAAATGATGGATAAATAAAAAAGTACTGCTTTGTCTCCCGGATTTAATTTTTGGAGTTTTGTAAAAAGGGACTTAGATTTTTTTAAATCACCTTCAATAAAAGTTTCTACTGCGATTTCAAATTCTTTTTTGAGATCAATTTTCTTTGAGAGTAATACGTCATTCATACTCATCATACATTCATAAATTTTGTTATACTCTTCTTTCCCTTTTACTTGTATCATGCCAAGATACCTCAGAGCGTACTGGTCTTTATTTTTAATAGTTGAAATACTTGTATCACTAATTATGATCCCTGCTCCAAAAATTTTAGTAAGTCCCTCTAGTCTGGAGGCAGTATTTACCGAATCACTGATTACAGTGCCATCCATTCTCTTTTCTCCACCTATGATGCCAAGGATGAGATTCCCTGTATGTATCCCCACTCCTATGGTGATGGGAACTTGCCCTTCATTTTTGCGATATGCATTGTAAGAAAAAACTTCACTCTGCATAGAAATCGCTGACAAAAGAGCATCTTCTGCGTGTTCGGGATAGATTGCCATGATCCCATCCCCTATGTATTTGTCGATAAAGCCCCTGTGCTTTCTGGCAAGCGGCTCCATAATGTGTAGATAGGAATTGATAAACTGAAAGGTCTCTGAAGGACTCATTTTTTCCGAAAGCGATGTAAAGGAACGTATGTCTGAAAAAAGAATGGTCATCACCCTCTGGATTTGATCCCCTAAGGATATTTGGGTGATTTCTTCTTTTCCTAAGAATTGTAAAAATTTGTGTGGTACAAAGTTACTATAGGAATTTACTGTTTGGTTGAGTTTATCATTGAGTTTTAATTGGATCTCAGTTGACTTTTTAATATCCGCAACCATACTGTTTACGGTTTTAGCAAATCGACCAAACTCATCTTTTCTATCCATCTCCACATATACATCATAGTTTCCCTGACCAATTTCTTGGAGTCTCTTTTCTAAGTATAAAATAGGCTGGATGATTGTATTGGAAAAAATATAAGTTACAACAAGCGTAATACTAATAATGATTAAAAAGATGAGGATTGTGATTTTCTTAAAATCATTGCTGAGATCCTGCATTTCTTTACCATAGACTTCAATAACAACTAGTCCGGATGGTTGCGAATTTTTATCACGAATGATAGAGTAGGATGTTAACATATCTCCCCATGGCGATTTACGAATTTCTTTACCAGAATAATCTTCTCCCTTGCGATATATATCCAAAAGAAAATCTATTTCAGATTCACTGTCTATATACTCTCCACCAGGTGATGGTATAGTATTTTTAAAATTATATGAAAATTTTAAATCCCTATATTTATTCTGAAGATTAGGCGATGCTTCCCATTCAATAGATTTATTTAATATAATTTTGTTTTCTAACTCTATACATATATCTTTGCAAGATATATTTATAATATTAATATCGTTAATAAAGATTTCATAAATTTCATTTACATATCTCTTCGACACCTTATATAGATTTTTATTATAAGTATAGCTAAACTCATTTGTAAAAATATAATTATTATGTGAAAAATAAGCTATTTCATTATTTTTTATAGTAGTACTAAAACCAATATCTTTGGACTCTACCCATAGTGTACTATTGGGATATGTTTCACTACTAATCCCATAATAAAATTTTTTAGTTTCCTTATCATAATCTAAGGTATAGAAAAAAGATAAATAGTCTTCCCTCTTAAAAATATTGTTCATGTAAGAAAAATAATATTGGAAGTCTTTATTCTCTACTGATTCTTCTATCCTAATTTTTCTGTGTTTTTCAGTATCAATGATAGAAGAAGTTGACTGTGCGATACTTAAAATATGACTTCGAAACGATTGAAGGTGTTTTTCGTATAAAAATTCAAATATTGTATATCCAAATGCTGCAAAAATAATGATTTCTATAGCTAAAATATAACTTAAAAATTTCCAACGAATGCTCATTTTACTTCCTCGGGAGGGTACTTACTTTGTTCCATACTGCTAAAAAAATATGGTATTTGAGCAATTCTATTTTTTATGTAAAAAGAATGTCAAGATAATTAAGATCTAACTTGTATATATAGTTGATTTCTTTATTTTTTGTTCTTTTAGCATTCTCTACAGTAAATTAAAGTGATAGGAGACTATAACTCCTTAAAATAATGAAACTCCAAAAACCTCTATTTTACTTTTTATTCTCTTTAGCTTACTCTCTAGTCTTAGTTATAATTTCTATTAGCATATCCTACCAATGGATATCAGCTGAAATTGGAATACTTCCCTACTCAGGCATTCTTTTACTCTTATTTATTTTATACCTATTCCTTTTTTTTATTCCATCTAAGTACTTTCAAGAATTTTTGTACTACTTTCTTTTTGTTGGAATACTATGTAGACTAATACTTTCCGTTTCTATGCCCCTCTGGGAGGATGATTGGGCTCGGTATCTTTGGGAAGGGAATTTGGTTCGGCTGGGGATTTCTCCTTATACCACACCTCCTGAATATTTTTTTACAGACTTTTCTCACTTAGTTTTCGGGGACAAAGAAATGGAAGTCTTATCACGAATCAATCACCCCGATTGGAGTGCTATTTATTCTCCTCTTGTACTACTTTATTTTTATATCTGTGCAATTCTTAAACCTATGTCTCTCACTGTACTAAAGATGGGGTATATTGGAATGGATTTACTTGTAGTATGGATGATTTCCTGCTTAAGAAATAAGAAAAGTGCTGTATTGTATTTTTTATTTCCTGTACTACTTAAAGAAGTGTACATCAATTCTCATTTTGAGATGATTTCTATCTTTTTATGTATTGCATCTATTTATTTTCAGAAAAAATCTCATATCAATTACTCTTCTTTTTTTTATGGACTGGCTGTTCATTCCAAACTTTATCTTTTGATTATCTTTCCCTTTTTTTTAATAAGAAATACTATAGATTTTAAAAATCAGAAAATTATATGGAAAGCTATATTTCCGTTCATTGCTTACTTTTTAATTGGCATAGCTTTACCCGTTGTCATATTTGAGTTGGTAGTGCAAAACAATTCAGTTTTTGGTTTGGACTCACTTCTGAAATTTACCAATGAGTTTGAGTTTAATTCGATTTACTTTTATCTATTGAAGTTACTTTTTAATTTTGAAACCGCCAAAAAACTAGTGCTTATCTTACTTTCAATAGTAAGTATCTACAGTGTTTTAAAATATGAGAAATATTTTGTTAACTTTAATAATGGAATTGTATGGTGCTATACTGTTTTTTTGTTTAGCTTACTTTTTTCTCCCATTGTCAATTCATGGTATTTTTTACTTATAGTTCCGCTTTATTTTATAACAAATATTCGTTTGCCAAATATATTATTAATAGTTTTACTTCCGCAACTTTCGTATTTGACTAAAGTTAATTTAAAATTAGAGGAAAATCTATATCGTGGATTTTATACAATAGAAGAAAGTATTGTACCACTTGAAATAGTGTGTATTACGATTACTATTTTACTTACTATTTTAACTAGAAAAAAAAAGCCATCTACAAAATCTGATGGTTAAATGGAAAAAAACTATTTCAAGGAGCTCTCTGTAGTACGAAATTAGATAAAATTATTTTTTTTCTAGTTTTACATTGAATCGAACACTGATAAAATATTCCAATGCCTCTACTTGTAAATCGGTGAGTTTCCCGGCTAAATTCGGAAGTGTGACCCGTTTTTTTTCTGGGTTCGGGAGAGCTCCCTGTAAATATTCTAACTTTTCCGCCTGCACTACTTCTTTGGAAGCATCTATTGGGGATAGTTCAATTTCTTGGTTGTAAACGGCTTTTCCCAGATGAAACTTTTCACGATCCTTGCCTTGTGGAATAGGACC
>CAMCZP010000124.1 GCA_945887855.1 Leptospira interrogans serovar Manilae
AATCATTTTTAAATTGGAAAGTTTCGAGTTTACAGAGTGTACTCCAACATAGCCTTGAAATGGAGTAGAAATCCAGCTTACTGGTTCAATAGGAACTGGCTTTACGGTTAAATAGACTATAAGTAGAATGAGAATTGTAAGGCAAACTTGGATTATTTTTTTCATGATTAAATAATATTAATATATAAATTTAAAATAGCAAGAAGATTTCTTTTGTAAGAAAGAGATCCTGTAAAAGATTCGGATATCGCAATAGAATTTATTATTTTCACTATTTTATAAATTTAAGTCCTCATATTGCATTTTAAAAGTATATGCAATTATATATTTTTTTGAAATTCCATCTAGTAAGGGATGAATTGGCGAGATGCTTTGAGAACTACATTTTTGGAAGAGTATACACTCAAAATTATCTTTAAATCATACTTAATGTGCAAATTTCTTATGAAAAAAGTGTTGTTAAATACTATTTTAAAGATATAAAGATAGCAGCAAAATGATCATAATTGAGACTGGTACTCCATCATGTTCCAAGATTCATAAAATATTTTGTAAATCTTTGGAATCTTAAAAGAGGAAAAATCCTAAATGTTTCTAACTAACTTAACAGTATTTCTCTTTGTAGAATCCATTTTTCTCATTGGAATCATAATCAATTTAGGCTCTTACGTAGTTGGATTCTATTTAATTTTTTCAAAAAATTATACAAAAACTTTTATGAAGACTATTAAGGAGGGATGGTCACCAAGATATATTTCTACCAATATTTTAAATATTTCTCTTTTGATAACTAGTGTCACAATATTTTGGTTTATGATTTTTATAAGTTCAGATCAAAAGAAGCTCACAATCCTGGAAGCTATACATTTAAATATATATATTTCATTCTATGTGTTTCTATCATCTATACTTCTTTTGCCTTATAGTATTTATGTTTCCCTTCAAAATTATAAAAAATTTAAAGATTTAACGTCTGCATTAGGTATACTCTCAATTTGGAATGGTCTCGATGAATTTGTGAATATTATAGGAGGAAATTTTATTTTCAATCCTTTAACTGAAATTAGTTCCTTTGTTAGAAAAAATATTGTCCGATCACAGATAAATGAGGTTCTCATTACGTCTATAATATGGATGGTGTTTGAATATATGTATAAAATTTCAATAGTCTTATGTTTGCTTTATCTTCAATCAGCTTTTCTTCATAAGGCACTAAAATGATCAAAAATATCATCATAAAAAGAATTCTTTTAATTCTTCTGATTCCATTTTCTATAGTATTTTGCGGAGGAAATAGGCTATTTAAATCTGAAAAAAATCAACCATTCATTTCAGAAGAATTTCCAAAACTAACAAAAATAGAGAGCTCTAAAGATATTTTAATTTATAGATATATGAATCCTAATTTACAAGAATATACTTTTTCATCTGTATTACTAGATCCAATTTCTATCAATCAAAATCAAATTGATCCTAAAATTACTCCAACTATAGATAAAATTACTGCTATGGTTGAAGAATCAATAAAAAGTAAATTAGCACAAAAATCTATTAAATCATCAGATGGTATTTCTGAGAGTACTGCAAGAGTTTCTGTTCTTATTTCAGGAGCTAAAATAAAACCTGATGGAATTAAACCGTGGAACTTACTTCCTTTATCTGCACTGATTACAGCTACAGTTTATGTTGCTGGGTACAATTCAAAAACAATTGATTTACTGATGGAATGTAAAATTACAAACAGCGAAACTAATGAACTGCTTAGTAAAGATGTAATCACAATTTCTAGTGATAAATTTAGAAATAAAAATAAAACTTTAGATGTGTTTAGTCTTATGAGCAACAAAGCATTGGATGAATTATTCAATTTATCTATTCATCCAATTTTTAATAAATAATTTTATAACTTATATTGTACTACCATACCATTCAATTTTATAAAGGTCATTTCTTCTGCTTTGAAAATTTCGAACACTTCCACTTGTTTTTAATTCTTTTAATAAATCCAGATCCACATCTACTATCAAAGTCATTTCAGTATTGGGAGTTGCCTCTGCTGCAATGGCATCATGCGAGAAAGGAAAATCAGAAGGAGTAAAAACAGCAGATTGTGCATATTGAATATCCATATTTTCTACATTTGGAAGATTCCCAACACTTCCAGAAATGACGACGTAACACTCATTTTCAATTGCTCTTGCTTGTGAACAATGTCTAACTCTATGGTATGCATTTTTTGTATCTGTAGAAAATGGCACAAAAAGAATTTCCATACCTTTTCCTGCTAACAGACGGGGAAGCTCTGGAAATTCTACATCAAAACAAATGAGTATTCCAATTTTACAAATATCTGTATCAAATACTTTTATTTTATCTCCGCCTCGAACTCCCCAATAGGTAAATTCATCCGGTGTTACATGAATCTTATATTGCTCCTCCCAAGTCCCATCTCTTCTCAATAGATATGCAACATTATATAATGCCGAGCCAGTATATACTGGCATACTACCCGAAATAACATTAATATTATATGATATAGCCATATTTAACATTGCATCCCTTGTCATTTCTGTAAATTCTGCAAGGTTACGTATTGCATCTGCCGGATTCAAATGGTTATATTGTGCCATTAGTGGTACGGTAAATAGTTCAGGAAAAAGAACAAAATCTGCCTTATAACCGGATACAGCATCTATAAAAAATTCTATTTGTTTAAGAAATTCTTCAAACGAATTTACTGTTCTCATTTGCCACTGCACTACACCAATTCGTACTACAGTTTTTTTACCACCAATTAACTGCTCTTTTTCCTCATAGTAAATATTAATCCATTCAAGAAGTGTAGCATAATTTTTAGACTCTGTATCTTCAGGAAAATACTCTGTCATGATTTTTCGTACGTGGAAATCATTGTTCAATTGAAAGCTTAGGACTGGGTCATGAACTTCTTTATTTTTAACCAACTCCACGTACTCCTGAGGAGTTGTTTTTTCAGAATAATTTTTATAATTTGGAATTCTACCACCCACAATAATTTTTCTTAAATTCATTTTTCTGCAAATATCTTTTCTGGCATCGTACAATCTTCTACCAAGGCGAAGCCCCTGGTAAGACGGATGCACAAACATATCTACTCCATACAGTGTATCTCCATCAGGATTATGATATGTTAAATTCCCCTTAGATGTTATTTGATCGTACGTATGTTTATCTCCAAAATCTGAGTATCTAACTACCATACTTACCACAGCCGCTACTAATTTCCCATTATCCTCTATACAAAATTGACCTTCTGGAAATTTTAAAAGCTGGGATGTAAATTCTTCTTTTGTCCAAGTACCACCTGCATTAGAATAGACCAAGTTCATAATTTCTTTTATAGATTCATAGTCACTTAGTTGAGTATTACGAAGTTTAATTTTATGGGATTTAATTTTTTTAGGATTTTTTTGTGAAGAAATTGTATTTTTGCCATTCTCTTTTTCCATATCTATTTACCTCTTTAAATATTTTCTATAATAAAACATTGTAAATTCATCTTTGTAACCATCCTCTACACCAGCTTTAATGAAATCTTTCCCAGATTTTATATCACCTTTTTTTTCACATAGAATTAAACCTTTCCAAAACTGAGACTGAGCCTTTATGCTAGGTTTAGATTGATCTTTGGATAGTAACCCTTTTTCAAATATTTCTAATGCATCATCGTACAAGTTTGAATCATAGAGAGCACGTCCATATTGTACAACAAGATTTTCTTTTTCATTAGGGTATCTTTCAAAATATTTAGTATATGTTTCTAAGGCTCCTGGAATATCTTTAAGATCCCATTGTTGTATTTTTATAACCATTCGAAAAGTCCATGAAAGCGGATTTATCTTTGAAAGTGTTTTATAGTACTCTAAAGCAGCTTTATAATTTTTCCTAGATAATTCTAAATCTCCCATATAACGTAATGCATTTGGATTATATGGATTTAAATTATAAGCCATTAAAAAAAGAGGATCTGCTTTTTCTTTATTTCCCTGTTCCCAGTAGAGTGAATATGCTTCTGTAGATAATTCATAAGATTTTTTCAAATCCTCTTTATTGATTTTAGAGATGGATTTTTTATTGAATTCATAGTCTTCTTGAGTAATTATGTCAGGAAATCTATGTAGCCATCCTAAATTTTTCCAGTTATTTTGCTCATCTCTGAGCATTTTATCATTTAATATTTTGGGTAAATTCATTTTAAATTGCCATCTAAAATAGTCTAGTTGACCATTCCCTCTCCATTCAGGGAATTTACTTCTAATTGTAGAATCAAATCCATGTGTAGGTGTAGTACCAACAATTGCTTCCATGTTATGAAAAAATTCATGAGTAATACCTATAGCTAAACTTTCATCTTTCCAATTTGTTGGAAATGAAATATATCCCCTATTTGGACTATATAGTTGATAGTTAATATATGGATATTGAAAAGCACCACCATTAGCAGTTGTTGATACATCATTTTCTCCATTCCAATAAATGGCAAATGTATCATATTTATTCCGATTTGAATAATAAATATTTTCAATAGATGGAGTAATACTTTCAAAAACTGGCTGCCTTGTGTCTAAACCACCAAAAGCTGATACTCTTAATTCGTTTAAAGTTGCATTTAATTCTTGATTCTCAAAAGAAATTGTATATTTTCCACTACTCATGGATTCTACAAACTCCCTAAGTACTTTTTGAAATAAGACTGCTCTATCTATTTCTTCTCTTGAGATTTTGGATTTGCCAATTATTTGTCTTCCATTTAAACTATTAAAATTTACATTAGTATAATTAATAAATAATCCTAATACTTTATTTTCATAAACAGGATTGATTTTTCCTAATCTCTTCCTTTCTTCTATTAATTCTCTTTGAGTGGTGACTTCAAATTTTCTTAAATAATCTTTCACAATAGAATTTTTCAGACCATATTGTTCAGCCTGTTTGAAATATTTAATTGCATCACTATAATTTTTATTTGATATTGAAATATGAGCTAAATAGACTGATGAAGAGACCAGTGAACTACAAATATTAAAATTATCTGTTCCCTGATTTAATGAATAACCCTGTAATGCATAAAGAATTGAATCTTCATATTTTCCAGTTTTATTGTAATATAAGGATATATAACCTAACGAGTCTAACAAATCACTTGTATTTGGTGCTGAGTGGTCGATAGCCATTTTTAAGAATTCTTCTGCGGTATCGTACATTTCCATTTTCATGAGTACATAGCCGTACTCTCTGAGTGTCCAGGACTTCTTTTCTCCCCCTTGTTTCAATGCCCTTTCTAAATTTTGAATTGCAGCCTCGTTATTATTTAGATTCCACGAGTAGATAAATCCTATTTTAGTTGCATAGTATCCATCCATTGTTGAAAACTTCTCTGCTCTTTCTAATTCCTTAATCGCTTGGGAAAAATTTTTATCTGAAAGGTATTGATCTGCTTTCTTATTGAACTCCAGTGCAGTAGTAAAGTCATCTGATCTTAGAGGAATATTTGTAAGAATTAAATATATATAAAAATTTAATAAAAGGATAATATATTTCATATATGTACAACTTTATTGTAGATTCTTATTGACTCATAAGAAAGATATAATTAATATTAACTATAAAAAAAAAATGCTTCAATTATTTTATTAGAAAATGACAGATATAAAAAAGAACACTAAAAATAAATCCTCCATGCTCAATTATTATAATATTATACTCCATTCCTTCTATGAAATAAAGTTCTTTTCTTCTGAAGTTGCTTGTCATAATCTTAGTAAACTCACTAAAAACGTTTCTTTGTATAGTTTTAAATGTCGATAATCCTATCAGATCTGTATGAAAGTTATATATAAATCTCATAAAAACTTTCTTTTTTTAGCTCTTTTCATTCTATTTTCATTTTGTTCTCCAGTTGAGAAAAATTTAGCTTCTAATGGGATTTTAGATTTAAGGGATCAAAATCCAAATAGTTTTTTGGTAAACCTATCAGGGGAATGGGATTTCTACTGGGGCGAATTTCTGCTACCTCCTTATGAGGGTCTATCAAAACAATCCATTCCCGTTCCGGGTAATTGGAAATCCTTCAACAAAGATTCTGATACAGCCATTGGAATTGGAACTTATTCTCTTAAAATTTTACTTCCTAAAGATTCAAAAGATCTTTTTTTTAGGTTTTATTCTGTTAGACACTCTTATGTTCTTTATATCAACTCTGAAAAAGTTATTATCGCTGGAAACCCCTCAGATTCTCCTGATGACTTTAGAATTTCAAAAAAAACTTTTGTTCTTCCAGCTCCACCAGAGAAAGAACTTATTCTCACTCTTCATGTTTCAAATCAAATAGATACATTTCAGGGAGGTATCAATCGAATTTTTATACTTGGTACCAAAGATGAATTTATAGCTACTTGGATAAAGGATATCTCCTTTTCAATTTTTCTCATAGGAATTCAGACTTTTCTTTTTATTTTTCAATTTTCTTTATATCTTTTAAATAGAACCAAAGAGAAAGCTTCCTTATTTTTCTCCATTGCATCCTTATTTATTTCTATTTGGATTATTTT
>CAMCZP010000125.1 GCA_945887855.1 Leptospira interrogans serovar Manilae
GTTATCAGTGGAGAAGATTTGGGATTAGAATACTATTCAGGTGTAGATGATGGTGAAAGCTGGTCAGAAGGTTCTAAATCAGAAAGTATATATTGGAAAATTAAAACTCCTGGAAAATACCAGATTATTTTAACTGCATTCGGTGGTGACGCACCTTTAGAAACTACATTTATAAAAATTGAAGTCTTTAAAAATGCATCACAAATATGGCCTTTGATTGTAATGTCTATACTATGGCTAACAATTCCAATCCTTTTATATATGAGAAATAAACTTGGTTCATCATCCTCAGAATATGGTGGGGCTTAAGGAGATTATATGGGAAATCCAAAATTTTATTATCTACTTTTTATAATTTATCTTTTCTTATCAATATTTTCTTACTGGGTCGTAAGATCAAATATTTTAATATCATACCCAGAAGAAGAAAAGGTAAATCTTCGGGAAGGGTCTACACATTCCAGAAATAATAGTTTTTTTTATAATCCTATGAGAAGATTCCCCACAGGGGATGACGGTTTTGGATTTGGAAAATAAGGATAAATTTGATAGTTTATTTTGCAGTATAAATTTTATTTTAAGTAAGGAGTTTTAGAATGGGTGATTGGTTTACACATGAAAATTTAAAAATGGCGGTAGTGATAGAAACAATTTTATATGCTTCTATCGGACTTAGTTTTTTTGGAATAGCAATTTGGTTAATGAGTGTTCTATCGCCTTTTTCCATTCGAAAAGAAATTGAGGAAGACCAAAATGTTGCATTGGGTATAATTATGGGTTCAGTTATCATTGGCATTTCCATTATCCTTTCCTCTATACTAAAGTAAGTTTGAAAGAAGACCTTTTATATAAAAAAAAGAAGATAATTCTATTAGTTTCCGTTTTGTTGGTATCAACTTCAGGACTTGCCTATGAATTAGTTGCTGGAACCATGGCAACTTATTTGATTGGTCAATCTGTATTACAATTTTCTTTTGCAATGGGATGGTTTTTAGCAGCAATGGGTTTAGGTTCATACCTATCACGATTTGCAAAAACAAATATTTTAGATAAAATCCTAAAAATCCAAATTCTTTTGGGGCTTACTGGAGGTTATTCAGCGGCTATTTTATTTTTTGCATTTGCATATACAGATACACTGTACCCATTTTTTTTACTCCTTGCTCTTATTGTAGGTACAGGGGTAGGTTTTGAAATACCTATCATACTACGGCTAATGGGAGAAGTAAATATTCTTAGCCTTGCTATTTCTGATGTATTTACTTTTGATTATATTGGTGCATTATTTGCAAGTATGGTATTTCCACTTGTACTACTTCCTAATTTAGGCTTGATACGTTCCAGTATCTTTTTTGGAACTATGAATATTTTATCAGGATTTTTACTCATTTCTGTAATCAATAAAAAAGAAAATCGTAAAGATAAAATTCTCTTAACCTTGAGCGGTTTTGTACTACTACTTGGCTTCTTTTTTTCTGAAAAACTCACAAGATTTATTGAAGATAAATTGTACCAAGACCCAATTATTTTAACAAAAGACACATCTTACCAAAGAATTGTAGTGACCAAATGGAGAAATGATACCAGACTCTTTTTGGATGGAAATCTTCAATTTTCCACTATGGATGAAGCAAGATACCATGAATCACTAGTTCATGTACCTATTGCGTTTTTAAAAAGAGTTCCAGAATCTGTTCTAGTGATTGGAGGGGGAGATGGACTTGCAATACGGGAATTATTAAAATATAATGATATAAAAAGTATCACTCTTATTGAACTTGATCCTCAGATGATAAAATTATTTAAGGATAATCCAAACTTACAAAAGATCAATAATAACTCATTATCAAATTCAAAACTTACCATTTTTACTATGGATGCCTTCAATTTTCTTAAAGAAAACAAAGGAGAAAATACATATGATTTAATATTGACTGACCTACCGGATCCAAACTCCTATTCCATTGGTAAACTCTATACAGTCTCTTTTTATCTGAATCTATTCCAACATTTAAAAAAAGATGGGATCTTTGTAACACAATCTACTTCTCCACTTTTTGCGAAAGAAGCCTATTGGTGCATAGTGGAGACCATTCGATTTGCAGCTAATAAGATAAACCCATCCATCCATACAATTCCGTATCATGTATACATTCCCAGTTTTGGAGACTGGGGATTTTCTATGAGTGGAAGTAATTTGAGTCCAGGGGATTTTCAACCCATTCAGATTTCTACCCAATTTTTATCCAATGATCTCATTTCCTCCCTATTGGTTTTTTCTAAAGATTCACTACCCGATACACCCCCACCTATCAATCATTTAGATTCGCAGGTTTTGATAGGCCTCTATTCAAATGCATACCATAGATTGTATGAATAAAACCTTTTATTTTTTCTTGACTAATTTTTGAGGTATCCAACCATGGGAAAATCCGAATGGAGGAAGTAGGGTGTAAGTCCCTCGCTGTCCCGCAACTGTAAAGCCAGATACTCCTCTTTATGAATCTTTCTCGTGGAAAGGAAAGGTTCTATGAATGATTTTTTTGTGAGATTTTTTAATAGAATAGTATATTTTTTTATACTAATATTATATATAACTTTATAATTGTATACATTACAATACCAAAGTTGTGTTTAATAGTTAAAGAATTACATTACAAATAAAATCAAATAGAGGTATGTATAACTCATTCAGGAAATTTATTTTTCTTGGAGAAAAAATGTTTAAAAAATTCATAGGAGTTGTAATATTTTTTAGTATTACAGTTCTCAATACAAATTGTCACGATAATGACAATTCAAAGTTTCCGTATAAGAATGCTACACTTCTTCTAGCGTACGAATACCAGCGTCTCAGCAACTCCTTGTTACCCATCCAGGGCTATTATGACACAGGTTACTACTCTAGTGGAACGTTTACTTCTAATACTCCTAAACTTGTAGTCAGCGCAAGTACAAGTGGAATTGGCACATGGGCGGAAGCAGAACCCACAACGGGAGGAACCTATGGAAAGTGCAATAACGGAGCTACTGTTACTGGGAATGGAACATCTGGTGGAAGCGATAAGTTTTATAGAATTATAAGTTATACTAGTTCAACCAATACTTTGATTCTGCAAACTTCTACAAGTTGTGACTTCAATGGATTTAGTGACACCCGTGCTACCTATTCAAAAATAATTTTTACATCTTTAACTACAAGTGGTTGTGAAAGCAGTGCCACTTCCTGCTTTAGTTATTGTGAAATAGCTTACGGCAAAACAAGCGTTGCCCTTGCACAAAATGATACAACCGTTGCAAATTCCAGCTTACTGACAACAACTGGATGTGGTGGCTCATCTTGGAGTAGAGCCCTCACCAGATCCAATACAACAACTTGGAACTAAAAAATACATAGTTTTATTGATTGGGTTATCTAAAGCAAAGAACCATAAGATTAAAGGAAAATTATATTTGATTTTTTAATCATTCTAATTAAAATTAACTTTATGGAAATGGATGACTCAATCAATGTGCTGGGAACCAAATTAAAACCTTGTTCCCAAAGCCCTAAAACAGGATTTTTTAGAAATGGATGTTGTGACACAAACGATGAAGACAGAGGTTCGCATACAGTTTGTGTAGAGCTTACAAATGAATTTTTAGCATTCTCCCGACAGGTGGGAAATGATCTCTCAACTCCGAGACCTCAGTGGAATTTTCCCGGTCTTAAGGGTGGAGATAAATGGTGTCTCTGTGCAGCAAGATGGTTAGAAGCACACCAAGAAGGAATGGCTCCCAAAGTCTATCTGGAATCCACACACAAAAAAGCTTTAGAAATCATTCCCTTAGAAATGCTGGAGCGTTTTGCCCTCGATGATGAACAGGTGACTTGAACTACCAATCTATTGGAAAATAATCTTTTAAAAACTTTCCAAAAACATGAATACCTGTATTGCTTCCAGTTATAAATGGATCACAAACCCTTGCCGCTCCATCCACAATATCGAGTGGAGGTTGAAAATCATGAAGATTTTCTTTTGATCTTACCAGATCAATGGGATCTTCATCAGTTACCCAACCCGTATCAACTGCATTCATAAAAATCCCTTTTTTGGCTAATGTGCCTGCTGATGTATGGGTAAGCATATTCAGAGCTGCCTTCGCCATATTCGTGTGAGGGTGCCTATCTTCTTTGGTAAATCTATGAAACTTTCCTTCCATAGCTGAAACATTTACAATATGTTTTTTTCCGGTATAATCTTTTTCCATAAAAGGGATAAGTGTATTACAAAGTACAAAGGGAGCAATAGAATTGATTAATTGCAACTCAATCATTTCAGCTGTGGATACTTCTCCTAATTTTAACCTCCAGCTATTTGTCTTACGTAAATCCACTTGCTGTAAATCTGCATCCAATTTACCTTCTGGAAATATAGAATCTGCACGCAAAGATGGCTCATGTGAGTATGGTATTTGTGAAAGTTCAGCAGAAGATGTAATACCTAATCCAAGTTTTTTGGATGTCCATCTATCTACCTCAATTGGAATCAAATTACCATTTCCTTCCTCAAATTGACTGAGCCCATTCAAACATTCTCTATACCCATCTAATAAAAATTGAACCTCAGAAGAATGATCACTAAATTTTTTTGTTTCTTCTTTAATGAGATGAGTATAGAATTGAGGCGGTCTTCTAACAGTTTGTGCAGCATTATTAATTAGAATATCCAATCGATTGTACTTTTTTTTGATATAATTACTAAATATCTCTACACTTGGAGTATGACGTAAATCCAATCCATATATATTTATTCTTTCTCTCCATTTTGAATAATCACTTTCTTTGGAAAATCGAAGTGCAGCGTCCACAGGAAAACGAGTAGTTACAATTACATGTGCCCCAGAACGGAGTAAAATCAGTGCGGATTGATAACCTATTTTTAATCTTGCTCCTGTGATGAGGGCTACCATTCCATTTAGATCAGTTGTTTGGAATCTCTTCTGGTAATTGAATGTAGCACACTCAGGACACATTGAATCATAAAAAAAATGAACCTTAATAAATTCTTTTTTACATACATAACAATTTCTAGGGGAATGTAGTGTGTCCTCCAGAAATTCCTTAGTTTCTTGGCTAGTGAGTAAATTTATGGGAGCTTCAAAAATAGAATTTTCTCTTGCTTTACGTATCCCCGTTTCTTTTCTGAGAGATTTTTCTTTATCGAAAAGCTCTTTTTTCTTTTCTTTCTTTGCTTCTTTGTTTCTCTTTTTCTTTTCATCCCGTGCAGGTCTACTCAACTTACCTGCTTGGATTTCTAATTCTCTTCGTGTACTCTCGGAGAGAAGTGAAAATTCTTTTGGATTATCATTTAGTGCAGAAAGAACTCTAATGCAGAGATCAATTTCCTCCTGAGAAGGGGAGTTCATCCTTTATAATTTGTAAAAGTAAAATCAAAACTTAAATCAGCAGACTTCAAGAGTTTCTGAATCTCTTGGAGTTCATCTTTTTTCTTGCCCGTAACACGTACATATTCCCCCATTATTGTGGGAGTTACCTTTATCTTTGAGTCTTTGATTAACTTTGTTATCTCCTTTGTATGTTCTTTTTCTAAACCATCTTGGATTTTAACTTTCATACGAACTGTATTTCCAGTTGCTGCTTCAATTTTAGTACCTTCAAAATCGAATCCCTTTACACCAATTCCTCTCTTGGTCATTTTAGATACTAAAACATCTATCACCTGCTTGATTTTAATTTCATTATCAGACGAAATTACAATATTTTCTTCATCTTGTTTGATTTCAGACTTAGAGCCTTTAAAATCAAACCTAGTATTGATCTCTGTCATAGCCAGAGTGATTGCATTAGTAAGCTCTGATTTATCCAATTTAGAAACGATATCAAATGATGGATCCTGTGCCATTCCCTTTACCTCTTATATAATTTATAATAGACGTATTACAATTTCGTCTATTATTCTTTTGATTTTAATTCTTGTAAAATTATGTTGATTGCTTCGTGATACTTATTTTTTTCTTTAGAGGAGCCTTGTGCCAATTCAGGTTTACCGCCCCCCCTACCACCTAAAATCGATGATACTTTATTTAATAATTCTCCCGAATTTACTTTTCTCTTAACAGCCTCCTTTCCAGCCATAAAGAGAAGTGCATCAGAGTCTCCATTGGAGTTCACAAAAAAAAGAACAGAATTAGGATATTTATTTTTTAATGTATCACCTAATTCTTTTATTGCATCCATTTTTACTTCTACAAATTTATAATGGAAGAATAAAATACCAGAAACTTCTTTGTGACTTGCAAAGATTTCATCAGTATGAGTTAATAATTTTTTATTTAGAATTTGCTCTTTATTTTTCTTCTCTTTGTTGAGTATTTCTTTTTTCTCATCTAAAACTTCTAAAAGTTTTTTACGTTTAATGCGAAGAATGGATACTCCGGATGATTTCTTCTCTTTAAATATTTTTTGGATCTCTTCGGGTGTGGG
>CAMCZP010000126.1 GCA_945887855.1 Leptospira interrogans serovar Manilae
AGAGATTCCCAAAATAACTTCGGTTAGTTTTGAATATTCTTTAGATATAGGCATAATTTATAATTTTTAATAACTTTTTATATATATTTAGTATTACGAAATTCACATATTGTATAGATGACAGGATTCTATACTTAAGTAATATTATGTAGAGCCTTTGGAAGAGGGCTATCTATTCCTTTAAAACCTAAAATAAATCCTCTTATACTTAAGTCCTCATCTAAATCTTCCCAGTGGATTTCAGAACCCCTACCAATAATTCTAAAATTATTTAATTCCTGATTAGTTGCTTTTGAAAGTCTAGGATACCAAGCTATTGGCACAATTATTTCTCGACCGTCTTCAAGCAGAGCCCAAATGGCGTGGTCCTCTATAATTTTTACTTCAACTGCTTTTGGCTCGATAATTAGAACTGAATTCATACTTCCACATCCATTAAATTAATTTAAAATGTTGCTTCCATTTAAGGATAATTTCATCTTTTTTATTCTCAATCACTTTTTCAATTTCTGAGAGTTCTTTGCTAGTAACGTAATACCTATTAAATTAGAATTGAATTTTTCTCGAGCCACTTTGCCAAAGCAGATTCTTTTATTGATCCATCTGCAACTTTTAACATTACCTGAACAACATCGTTCTCTGAAGTTTCAATTTTAAATCCATTCATTGCAAGAAAAACATACATAAGAAGAAAGGAAGTTCTCTTGTTTCCATCTATAAAAGGATGATTTTTAGCAATGCCTATTCCAAGAGAAGAAGCAAGTTCAAACATGGTAGATTTAGGATTATAGTACCATGTATTCTTTGGTCTATCTAGTGCTGATTCTAACAAACCTTCATCCCGAATACCCAAAGACCCCCCGTGTTGTTTAATTTGATCAAGATGTATTGCCTCAGCAATTTTCTTATTTAACCATTTCGGTTCTGACTTCATTTAGCAAGTTCTTTAAGAGCATTTCTATACTTTTTAGATGCCTCCTGGTAAAACTCCATAGAAGTTTCAAATTCAGGGTCATAAGGAGATAAGAGAATACCATTTTCTGTTTCTATTAGAAATACTGTATCACCTTCATGAAAATTATATTTTTCTAAAAGGACTTTTGGAATGGTAGCACCCGCTGAATTTCCAATTGCCCGAATCGTAGTTTTTTTAACTGAAGAAGTTTCCATTGTTATAATATATGTTATAACAATGGATTAGTCAATCATTTTTTTTGATTATACAATCAGATTACTATTTTACAATTGGAGTTGATTCCTCAAAATTATAATCTTTCGTAAAAGTATTCTTTTCCCATGAGTAGGGGGCATCTTAATTCTCCATTATTAGGATTGCAGTATTCTCATAACCATAATCACCCGCACCGTACTCACCTATATATTTATCTATTATATATTCCTTTATAGTATTTTCTTTGTTATTAGTTCGAACGAATCCAACTTTTTCATACGCTGCAATTGCTCTGATATTTTTTTCAGATGGTCTAATGATGAAGTTTTTAACATCTCGCCTTTTAATTAAGTATTGCACGAGTAGTTGTAGTGCTTGTGGTCCAAACCCTTTTCCGCAGAATTTCTTTTCCTTTAACCAAATATCTAATTCGGCAGTATTAGGTTTTAAATGAAAGCAAGCATAACATAAGCATCCAATCTCCTCTTCATCGCTTTCTATAATCATGACAGAGCCTTTTTTTCTACCTCTTTCGAGATAATAAAAATCTTCAAAATCATCTTGAAATTCAATCCAAGTAGGGATTGAGCTTTCCGGATAATCTGGTTCGCCCATATGCAAACTTGCAGTGTCAGACAAACATAACCATTCATACGTCTTTTTTTTCAATGATAGTTGCATGCCTTAACTTAATCACAAAACCTCCCCAGGATGAATGTTCATTACTTCTTTATTCATAGAAAACTCCTTACTGATAATCTACGATTTCAACATTTTCAGCTAATCCATTATTCCACTTAAAACAAATCCTATATTTCCTCTATTATTTTAGGAAAAACCATTGCTCTAATAGTTTGAACATAATTATATCCGGAATATAAAGATTCTTCGTCAATGTTTGGATTTACCGAATAGCGCATCTCCACTGCAAATTCAGTTAGGTTTATAAGATAGTCTAAATCCAATTGAATGGATGAATCTACATTTGCACATAATTTATATAATTCGGTTAAGTCGTGAATTCTTGGAAATTTTAATTCTGAATAAACAAGAAACGCTTTTAAATATTTCTCTACTGCCTGTTGACAATGAAAGCCTATTGTACGAAAAGAACCTTTATTTTCGATTAAGATCCTTGCAGCATCTAAATCTTCATCACCAATAGCAATCAATTGCAGGGCTAATTGATTACTTTCTTTCATATAATATTATCCCTTCTTTATCGACATCATACTCTAACGTATTTACTATTGTTTTGTTCTTTTCAAAGTCAGTCGGGCTTCTAACAACAATATCTTTTGCCTGATTCAATTGAAAAAGAGCCTTATAGTATTTTGCCGCATTGCTACCTTTTCGAATGGATAAATCTTCCACTATATAAAAATCCATATCACTATCTTCATTCTCTTCGCCCCGAGCATACGATCCAAATAAAAATACCTTATCTGGTTTACCCGCTGTTAATATATATTGTAATGCAGACTCAAGAATTTTTTGTATTTTAGGTTTTAAAGTCGTTACTGCTTTCATTTATTATTACCTTTGTCTCATTATAACTTTCTCTTTAGAATCTTGTCAATTAGAGTTTGATTGCGATTTCTTCTTTTTCTGATCAACGGTGAATAAATCTTCTGTATACTTTTCATATAATTCAAATAAAAATTCATTTTTTTGGTTCACTTGTATAGGGATCATTTCGATAACATTTATCAACTGACTTATCTAAATTTTTATTATATATTTTCCTTTATAATATTTTTGAAACATTGTTACATTTGAATTAATTTATTTCCTAATCTGCCAAAGGATAAAATCTATTTTTTTAGTATTTGAAATAGAATTTGATGGATAGTTTTGATCAAATATTTTAATCATTTCTTCACCATCATTAGTTTTAACAAAAACAGAGTACCATTTTACAATTTCTTTATAAAGATTTATAGTATCTTCAAGTCTTGTTTTACTGTATTGTGATGGATATCAACCTTCATTTATATCGAGCGAGGACATGTCCCGAAGCGACGCGGTAAGCCACAGTTAATTGCAGTTCCGTATTTTTAAATAAACTTATGCTTAACTTTAGCTAGTATCATTTCTAAATTAAATATTTGAAACGGAAATAAAACGCCATTAATGAAGTATTTATTTTCAAGCAATAAGTCTCCGAATGCCACAACACAAGCAGCAGTTCCACCATAGTCAGATTCAAACTGAAAGTTATATACAAGCAAATGCTCAATAGAATTCCAATGTTCAAATTTAGTATATCAGCCCCAATATCACAAAATCGATGTTAGGGGTTCGTTGTTTTTATTTTCCAATCAACACTTCGTATTCTTTAGGTATTGTAACTCCATTAAAATGGTTTGTCAGTCCATAGAATATTACAATTGTTAATAATAGCCCAAATATTAAGATTATAATAGATTGTCTGTTTGGTGATATACCAAAAATAGTTTGCTTCATTTTTTTACTATGAATTGAAGCAATGTGTCCGAAAAATGAAAGTATTGCAAGTCCATAATATGGTATAAAAAATAGGTTGAATGGGAACGAATTGAGTCCTGCAACACCAAAATAAAAATTTGTGTCAAGGTGCAGAAAAAGTCGCCCACCCAAAATAGCACTTAAATGAATTACGAAAAAAAATGCTAAGTAAAGTCCTGTCCAAATATGTAATTTACCAAAGTGAGAGGTTGCAGTTTTTCTGTTTGTTTTAAAGAAAATTAGTCCTGAAATAATTTGTACGATTACCGCAATAAATAAAACTGTTTCAACGAATATGTTTCTATAAAATAGTCGTAAATAATTCATTGCTTCAATATGGCTGTCAGCACTAAAAATACTTAGAGTGTGATTAAATAAATGTAGTCCAACAAAAACTGTTAATGTTAGACCGGATATGAAATGAATTTTCTTTGTTGTCATTTTTTTTATATTCAATTTTTGTTTCAGTATCGTTTTACAATGACCGCTAACGACTAAGACTTACCGACCTTCCCAAGTGGAACGGATTTGCCAAGCAACCGAAGTGCTACATAGGGAATGTTGAATTCTATAACTTCTTAATATAACAGAATAGTGGTACATGAGTAAAGAAATAAAATACTTAAAAATTTCCAATTCTATTTTGGAGAAGTGAGTCCCAATTTATTACCTTCACAATCAATAAAAATTGCAAAAAAACCATTTTGATCTGCGTGAGGAGTTTTAGGGACTAAGATTTTCCCACCATTAGGAGTGATCTTATCTAGTATACTCTGTAGATTTTCCCCAGCATTAAGGTATATGGTTACGCCATTAGAGGAGGGTTCATATCCTTCTGCCTTATGATCCTCCAGTGATACGCTTTATATTCAATAATATATTTATAAAATTATTTTCAAATCACTTAAAATTATGGGATTACTTTTAATTATATAGAGCATTCTTTGAGCAGGTCCTTGGGGGATATTTCTCCCAGACTCCCATGCTTCAACAGTTTTCAGAGAGACACCTAAAGCTTTTGCAAATAAGTTCTGAGATAAATTTAATTCTTTTCTAATTATTTTTATTTCATCACTATTATAGTTTGGTAAAGGAGAAATAGAAAGTTTTTTTTCAGAGCTTGTATATAATTTATCTCCCACAGAATGAGCCAAAGCCTGATTTAAACCTTTAATAATACTAGAGCTTATTTCTTTGGAAGACCTAATTTTTTCTTTTACCTTTTTCATTGTCCTTTCCTCCGAGTTTGTTATTTTTATGCGATTTATCTCGATCTTATTACTAAAAATTAAATCACAGAAGGCTTGAAATAAAAAAATTAAGCAGCAGATTTTACTTTTAAATTTTTATTTTTTAATTTATAATCCCTAATCAAAATTTCAGTAGGAAGATTTAATTCTTTATTTAATATTCTAATCATATTTAAAGAAAGTTTTCTTTTTTTCTCTAAAATTTCTGAAGCACGACTTCTTCCACCAAGAAATTTTCCTAGATCTATTTTCTTAAGTCCCAATTCTTCCATTTTATATTTGATTGCATCAATAGGATCAGGAAGACCAATAGGATAATTTTTCTCTTCATAAGATTCAACTAGAGTAATAAGAATATCTAACTTATCATAATCAGGAGTATTGGGTTTGGACTCCCATAAAAGATCTATATTTTTCAGAGCATTAAAATAATCTTTTTGATTTTTAATTGGTTTAAGAATAATATTCATTTAGATATCCTCCCCATTGATTAGATCATATTGTTCATGAGTGCCAACAAAACGAATAAAAACAGTTTTTAAATTATAATGAATTTTAACAATTAAACGATACTTATTTCCGTGAATATTGAATACGACTCTATTATTTTTTAAAATACTAGCATTTTTAAACTTACTTTTAATATCATTTGGAGAACTCCAATCAGCCTTTATAGCATCTCTAAACCAAATTTCTAAAGAAGTTTTTGAATCCTTATAAACCGGGTTTTCATAAAAAGCCTTTAAAGTTTTTCTTGAAATAACTCTCATGTTTCAACATATATTGTTACCAAAATGGTAGCAAGTAAAATTTTAAAGAAATACTCTGAAACAGATAGCACGGATATGGCCGTTAAATAATCGAAAAGTTCGTTGAGCCATCTATTTACTATTGTGTTTGGAACTCCTAATTCCCTGTCCGTTTTTTAGAGGGTAGTCCACCCAACCCGAGCGGAGCGTGTCAGCCGAAGTTATGCGAAGTGATTGCTATTTTACGAATACGTAATTAGATTCAAGTAATTTTAAAAGCCTCTTATCTAATGTCCAAATTTTTAGATTTTTCTGTCTCGCTTCATTGATTAAAATTGAATCAATGATTCCTATACCTTTATATAAATGTTTATCTTCGAATGAAAGTTTACCAGCTTGAATGAAGGATCCATTTGAAACTATGTTGCTTAAACTTTCCCAATATTCTAAAATAAAATTTAATTCATTTTTATTTTTGCAACCCTGCAATAGTTCAGCAAATACTACTTCATGTGCCAAGACATCAGATGATTCTATTATTTCTTTTAATTTTGTAAAATAGGGTTCATTTCCTCTGAAGAATTCAATCCAAATGGATGTATCAACTAAAATCATTTAGTTCTATTTATCTTTCTGACTTTCT
>CAMCZP010000127.1 GCA_945887855.1 Leptospira interrogans serovar Manilae
GACAAAAACTTGAGATTTTAATATTTGCTGAAGAGGAAAAAATCCAGATTTCACCTCTCAATATTGGACAGTTTAATTTTAAACAAAGTAGAGAAATCTTAAAAGACTTAAAATCATCCCTCTCGGATGATATCATTAGTGAAAGAAGATAAAATCTATATGTTATTGAAGTAAAAATCAAGTAAAAGTTAAGGGTTTAAGCTTATATATTTTACTACTTATCTTGCTTAACTTTAGATTCTGTAATACAAAAAAACCAAATGAATTCTACTTAGAATATTATTTCAAAAAGAAAGATTATTATATTTTATAATTCAAAGGGAAAAATCATAATGCCAATTAGAATTAATAAATATAGTATAACTTTCAATCGTATCTCATTCATTCTCATGCCTCTCTTAATTGATTAGTAGATTCTCATTTATATATTAAAATTATTTCTAAATCTCATAATAAAATTGCAACTTACGGAATAATATTGCAATGATATCTAAAATTTAATTTATAACTATCTTACACTTTCTCAAATGAGAATTTCTATGTTTCATTAATATAGAGGAGGGGTATCAAAAAAGAATGTTTACTTTCTACTATTTACAGCCTTACTCAAACCAGATATCTTCCCCATGAATGGGGAGTTCATTTAATTTAGATTTTAGCTCTCTCCAGTTTGGTAAACAAGTGTCCATCAATCGAATAAACCTTTTGTTGTGACTGTCTTCCAGTAGATGAACCATTTCATGCACCAATACATATTCAATGCAGGGAATTGGCTTTTTAGCAAGCTCTAGGTTGAGCCATATCTTTCGTTTGTGATGATGACATGTTCCCCACCTTGTCTTCATGATACGGATGGAAAATTCAAATTCTGGTAGGGTTATTATCTTTTTCCATTTGGGTAGAAGATTTTCCACCACCTCCACCAAAGTCATTCTATAAAATTTATTAAAAATTTCCCGTTTCTTTTCAATCGTTGCCTTACTTGGTATTTGGAGAAGTAATTTGGAGTTTAGAATAGAAAGACTTGGTTTTTTGCTAATCTCTTCTTTTAGAAGGTATCGTTTGCCTAAGAGGAAATGGCTTTCATTTTCGATGTATTCCCGATTTGGCTCTCTACTTTGGTTTTTAAATTTTTCTTGGTTTTTTCTAATCCAATCCAACTTGGAGATGGCAAAGGCTCGAATGTTCTCCCGTTTCATTTTAAGGGGTGCAGATATTCTTACAAACCCTTTGGGAGGTATCACCGAGAGATGGACATTTTTAATCTCTTTCCAAGTGATTGTAACGGGAATCTCTTGGATTTGAATGACCTCAGTATTCTCTTTGCTCATAGATTACTTTGAAAATATTCTCTACTTTCTCCCTGTCTTTCAGGATTTTATGGATTGCCCCTTTTAGCATTCTTTCCTTAGCCATATTGTTTCTCCATGAGTCCTGTCTTTCCTGTAGGATGGTTTCGTGAATCAACAATGTAAGTTCTAAATCCTTTCCCAGATTGTTGTAAATCGCAACAGAACCTGCTGTGTTGAGTTCTGGGGGTGCTTCTGAGGTATTTCCCTTGCTGACCTTCCTAGCCAGTTCAAAGATGCGTTTCAGGTAATTCTCATAGTCAATTGCTTTTGCTTTTCTATCAGCTATTACTTCTTTTAGTAAATCGCTCATATGGGCATAAAACTCAGGGTCTAGGAGTTCCTCTTTTATGATTTTCTTACGAATATTATTTTCTATGGTTTCAGCTACGGCTTCTCTACTGGACTCATCCTCAGTTTCACCTTCAGGAAAATGTTCCTGGATAGCTTTGTGTATGCCCAAATTTTCTATTAAGGTGAGTAGGGGGATTTCATCAAAAGGGGATATCTTTCGAGAATCCTCAGCCTGTATATAATTATCAATCAAATGACGCATATCGGCTTCATAAGACTTGAGGTCAACTATCTCTCCACTTGCCCTTTTGATTTCATTGCGTATTTCAATATAATATGTTACTTTTCTTTGAAGCTCTATCTGTTCTCTTTTGTTGTATTTCGCTTGATCTAAATCAGGGGATAGATTTGAAAAAGACCTGACGAGTTTTGCAGTCATCTCATACAGTTTTACTCGGAGATACTCTCTATCTTTTAAATCAGATTCGAGTTCTGGGTTTCCGCAAAAATATCTTCTAAAGTCTAAGTTTGTTTTGGGTGGCTGAACACCCTCACAGAGGGATTCTATTTTTTCTAGAGCACCTTCAAAGTTTTTTCTCAGCTCTTTTACTCTGTCTTTTAGTTCAATTCCATTGTCAGAATTTCCCTCCGCATCACCCTCAATTTCATTGGTATAGACTCTGATAGCATCTTCTACTCTTTGGAATAAATCCTTATAATCTATTATAAATCCGAATGGTTTTTCTTCGCCACTCAATCGATTGACCCTACAGATTGCCTGAAACAATCCATGGTCTTGCATCTTCTTATCTATATAGATATAGGAACACTTTGGTGCATCAAAACCCGTTAATAATTTATCCACCACTATTAAGAGTTTCATAAGATTGGGAGTTTCTATGAAAGCCTTTTTTGATTCACCCTCAAACGTCTCCGAGTCTTTTCCCTCCAGCATCTTCTTACAGGTTTCATAAATAAATTGTTTATCGGTATCTGTGCCCTCTCCCAATTCCTCGGTACGTATATCACCTATCTGAGGATTGTATGATGTAATTACAGCACATTTTCCCCTAAAAGTTGTATCCTGTAATAACTTGTAATACTTAAAGGCTTCATAGATACTTCCTGCCACAAGCATAGCGTTTCCAGTGCTTCTGGCGAGCACGGGGATTCTTGTAAAATCCAGTTCTATGTCTGTGATAATCTTTTCCATCCGAGACTTTGAACTGAGAACTTTTTGCATTGTTCCCCATTTGTTCATGATTTCTTTTTTCTGGTAGTCATTGAGAGACTTTGTTTTTGCTTCAAACCAAGCATCCACTCTGTCGGGGGAAGATAGTTTTTGGTCAATGTCTCTTGCCTCATACATCAAATCCAAAACAACCCTATCGGAAATGGCTTCATTGAACTTATAGGTATGGATATAATGACCGAACACTTCATGAGAGGTCTTCTTATCTTTCTTTAGAAGGGGAGTTCCTGTGAACCCTATAAACACCGCTTGGTTCAGAACAGTTTTCATCAAAAGATGGAATCTTCCCGATTGGGTTCTATGAGCCTCATCCACAAAGATAAATAAATCTCCCTTCACTGAAATGGGATTGTTTTTGAGACTTTCAAGGTAGGCATCAAATTCTTCTTCTGATTTCTTTCCAAACTTATGCACGAGAGAACAGAGGAGTCTCGGACTTGCCTTTTGCAAATGGGTAATTAAATCCTTACCGCTAGAAGCTCTGTGTATCTCTTCCCCTACATCTTGGAAGACTCCTGCAATTTGTCTATCTAGCTCATCTCTATCCGTTATAATTGCAACTCTGGCATTTGGATGATTCTCTAAAATCCATCTTGCGAGTATCACCATTAAAATACTCTTTCCCGAACCCTGTGTATGCCAGATGATACCACCCTCTTTCCGTTCTACAAATTTCTGGGCATTTTTGATACCGAAGTATTGGTGGGGTCTCGGAAGTTTCTTTTGCCCTGCATCAAAGAGAATGAAATCATATACCAATTCAAGGATTCTAGTTTTGTTACAGAGTTTGATAAGATACTTGTCTAATAAAAAGCCATCATCCTCATTTTCATCTTCTTTCCATGATAAAAAGTAGGATTCGGGTGTGCCAACAGTTCCATATCTAAGACCCTCTGTATCATTGCCTGCGAGTACTATCTGAACAGTTGAGAAAAAATCTTCTATCACATCTTTTCTCTGGTTTGTCAGAGACTGACGAATCCCTTCATTTATGCTATTCTGAGCTGATTTTAACTCCAACACACAAATGGCTATCCCATTGATATATAAAATGATGTCGGGTCTTTTGGTTGCCCTTCCTTCTATGGTAACTTCTTCAGCGATTGCAAAATGGTTGTTCTCTGGATTTTTCCAATCTATGAGGGCGATGGTTTCATTGTGTTTACTTGCTTCAATTTTTGTTACAATCCCATACCGAAGTTTGGTATAAAACTCTTTGTTTCTCTGGTAAAGATTCTTATCAAATTGATTGATTGTTTGCGAAATCAAATCTAGAGTTCTACTTATATACTCTTTCGAATGACCTTTCTTTTGTAAAAATTTTGTGAGATATTCTTCTTCAATATTTGAGTTGTTGGGTCTTGCATGCCAATTGCCGAGATACTCATATCCAAGTTTATCTTGGAACAAATGAATTACTCTATCTTGGGTCATTCGTTCTGTATTTCGGGTGTGATGAACTATATCCATAAAGACTGTCTAAATTGATAACAAATATCCATATGTTCCCGAGAAAGTCAAACTACTTTTCTGATTAGAAAAATTCCAAAAGAAAACTTCAAAATTTCAAATATATTCTAATTGGATAAACTGAAATCATAATAAAAAAAATTATTTGACATATCTCAATATGAGATATAATTGATGATAGTGCATATAATTAGTTGGAAGAAATTAGATGATTTTATTACCAAACATCCAAATTCAGAGTCTTCTCTAAAAAGTTGGTTTAAGATTATTAAAAATTCTAATTTTAAGGATTTCAATGAATTGAAAAAAGTCTTTAATACTGTTGATAAGGTTAATAATCTCACAGTTTTTAACATCAATGGAAATAACTTTCGTTTAATAGTAGCCATTCATTTTAATAGACAGAAAGTATTTATAAGAAATATTTTAACCCATGCTGATTATGATAAAGAAAAATGGAAGAAGGAGATAGTATGATTCTAGATATTGAAAAAGTAAAAATAGTTTGGAAGGATTTGAAAGATATTCTCTCCGTTCCTCATACTGCCTCGCAATATAAAAAATTAGTTCATGTACTAGATGAACTGATTGATGAAGTAGGGGATGATGAAAAACACCCTTTAGCTCCCCTCTTGGAAACAGTTGGAAATTTAATAGAAGAGTATGAAACTGATCATTTCATTCAATTTGGAGCAGAGCCTATTGAAGTCTTAAAGTACTTTATGGAAGAAAAAAATCTTACCCAAAAAGATTTGTCTATTTTGGGAAGTCAGGGTGTAGTCTCCGAAATATTAAATGGAAAAAGGGAATTGAATGTAAGACAGATTAAGGCACTTGCAGAAATGTTTAGTGTATCACCTGCGGTGTTTATTTGATATAAGATAATATAATTCTCTTATGATTGTAAAACTAAATAATTTCTAATCATAATTAAAGATAAAATCTGCTGGAATATGAAAGTTTTTTAAATCTTCGTCTGTACTTATAGATTGGGATGGTAATTTCAAAATTATCTTTGATACCTTTTCTTTAAGACTCTCACCCAAAGGATTTTGAATTACAATTTCTCCTCCTATATTAAATGTATTATTTAATAACTGGTAATCAATATCTCTATTAAAATTAGGAAAACTATAACCTATGACAGATAAAGTATCACTTTTTTGTATTACACTTCTAATCCAATTAGTTAAATCAGGTAAATTCTTTTTATCTTCCCAAGCAAAGGAAAGAAAATTTTCATGATTACTACTTTGAAGTAGTGCATAACCTAACATTATATTTTGATTTTTATATGAGTTTTCAAATTCATCACTCTTGAGCATTTCACTTAAAAACTTCATCTGTTTATTTGTATCCTTGTAAATAGCTAAACCATTTAGCTTGATAAGTGTGAATTTACTTGGGTCTAAATTATTAAATTCAGTATTGGGAAGTATCAATTGAATATCATCTTTCACTAAGTCTGATATACTTTTTTGTAAAAACTTAGATAAGGAAAGTTCAAATTGAACATCATAATTCCAAGAGATAATACAAATATTTTTAGGTATTTCTATTTTTCCATTTTTCTTTCTTAATATTGTAGCGAAGAAATTATCATAACGAGGGTCTAGTGGCTTTTTGAATTGTCGAAAATTAAAATAAATTGTAAGAATATTTTTTAATTTTTTGTAATCATTCCTTTCATCTTTATCACTTAAATATAATTTCTTAGCCAATGTATCAATTGTAGAGTAATTTTCAGATTCA
>CAMCZP010000128.1 GCA_945887855.1 Leptospira interrogans serovar Manilae
GGGCGTGCAAAAGATACGATTGTGCTTTTGAGTGGAGAGAATGTGGAACCTGTTCCAATAGAAACCATTCTAACCCAAAACAGTTTAATAGAGCAGGTTGTAGTTGTAGGACAGGACAAAAAAAATCTGGGAGCTCTCATCTGGCCGAATTATGAAAAACTCGAAGATGCGGGCTTTGCAGTGGATGAGTTTGATAAGTCTATTGACTTGAACAAAAACAAAGAAATTAAAAATCTATATTCAAGTATCATTCACAACCTCATCAGTCAGGAAAATGGGTTTAAAAGTTTTGAGAGAATTGTAGACTTTCGATTTCTTCCCGATAAGTTAAAAACGGGAGAAACTCTCACCAATCTCCAAAAAATCAAACGAAATGTTGTATTTCAAAAGTATCACACATTAATTGAATCCATCTATGGTAATAATATATGAAAGAAAAAATAATCCTAAAAACACCCGATCATTGGAACATCGCCCTCTATAAATACAAAACTCCAAAAGTTACAAGAAAATACCCAGTCTTTTTATTGCATGGAATTGCTTCGAATCATACCATTTGGGATACAGGCTTTAGAGACTATGATTTTGCCTTGCATTTGGTAGATCAGGGGTATCAGGTGTATAGTCTCGATCTCAGAGGACGCACAGGCAGTGATGGGCCGCATACGGGTAGGGGAGACGTCTGGTCTATTGATGATTATTTGTTGTGTGACTTACCTGCGGCAATTGAATATATATTAGAAGATTGTAATGCTGAAAAACTCCACTGGGTGGGACATTCGTTGGGCGGCATCTTGGGATTTTTTTATCAGATCCGTCACAAGGCAGGAAATCTTCAAAGTTTGACAGCCTTTAGTTCAGCTCTCACCTATACTTTTTCAACCATAAATCATTTGCGAACTTATATGGACTATTTGAGTGCATTTTTGTACTACCCGGTTGATATTTGGTATAAATTGGTTTATCCATTTATTGACATGGATACGTATCTCACACGTTTTATTTGGAATGCAGACAATCTAACACCCGAAGTCAAGAGATTTATCATCAACAACACTGTGCAAAAAATTGCGGTTCTCGAATGGAACCAAATCAAAACAATCTCTGCGGCAGAAGGGATGCCCCGAATTTCGGGTGGATTCAATCACTATGTAAATGATAGACGAATTGTAACACCTGCATTTTTAATCACGGGGGATAGAGACTGGGTCTGTGCAGTAGATGGAGTCGAATGGACACGGGATCAATTGAAATGTCCTACACGTATGGCAATATTCGGGAAAGAATATGGAAGTAAAAATCATTATGGACATTTGGATATCGTCTGTGGAATCAATGCTCCCAAAGAAACCTGGCCTGCGGCTGTGGGTTGGCTTGAGGAGAGAGATGGGGTTTAGGGAATTGTTTTACATAAACATTTCCCTTTGGGATTTATTTTATCTTGTTATTTTTTCTGCATCGCTCTGAGCAGTACTTAACTTCTTCCCAAACTTTTTCCCACTTCTTTCGCCAGGCAAAAGGTCTTTGGCATACAATACAAATTTTTGTGGGAAGATTTGATTTGTTATGAGATTTTTTCATCTTCGTATCACGTTTTTGGAAATTATTGGATAAAATAGGTTTATGTAAATTGGGATTAATTTAATTAGTAACACAATATTATCTATTTATTTTATTTAATCTATTTTTTGGACATTTGGATATAAGAAAAGTGATTGGAACAATGCAATAGATGAAGTTTTATAATTTCCTCTTTGGAAAGAGCACCAAAAACAGGATGTTTGTTGAAGGAACCTGTATGGTCATTAAACGTTTTTATAAGTGAAATGAGTCTTTTTAGCTCTTCAGATGCATTTCCATCCATTGGTTCTCCTTTTTTTATCGGATTTGTAAGACCTCCATCCATTTTACCAAATAGAAAAAATTTAGTTAAGAGGAGCTTTCCAACAGTATTTTGGATAAAACTGGGAACCTGGATAGCTCCCTCATTTTGCGAAAGAAAAAATTCTATAGAATCTCCAATATGACATAGGATTTGGGCAATAGTCCATTTCCCTGTGGTTGTTACTTTTCTATCTTTTAATTCCTCTAAAAATAAATCTATCTCTTCGATTGTTTGAAAAACCATTTTGTCCTCATATTACAACAAAGCTGAGATTTTAAAAAATGAGCAATAGGAAAACAAGGAATAGAAAAACTATAAAAGCTCCACCACCAGCCATAAATTATCCGCTTACGACTGTACTTAAGGCTCGAAGGACAACCACCGGGGACTTTCTCGAAAGATATCCAAAACAATCACATACCCCCAAAATCCCCCTTGACAATGTGGCTACTATGGCTAGATTTATTCTTTAGAGGAATCTATGAAAACAGTTCAGATCAAGGTGTTACGGGACAATCTTTCCAAATACTTAAAACTTGTGAAGGAAGGCGAAGTGATACTTGTAAAAGAGAGAAATACCATCATTGCCGAGCTGAAGCAACCCTCTCCTGAGGTGACCCAAAAGACAGCCTGGGAGATCAAGAGAGAACAGTGGATCAAAGAAGGGATTCTCACACCTGCTAAGACACAGGGACCTATAAAACTTCCCAAGTTCAAGGGACCGAAAATGAGTTCAGAAGAATTTTGGAAGATGTATGACGAAATGAGAGAGGATCGGGTTTGATCTATCTCGATTCGAGTTTTGTATTGTCCTACTTATTTAAAGATAGGTTGTATGACTATGCCAAGGATATTTTAGAATCTAAAGAAAAGTTTTGGAGCTCTGATCTGCTTCGGTATGAGTGTTTGGTCTCTTTGCAAAAACGTTTCCCCTCGGGAGATTCGGAGCGAACCCGTGGTTTTGAAGAATTGAAAAAAAAGATTGAATTTCTGAGCATCCATTCGGAAGTCTATAAGGTTCTCGAGGAAAATCCGAAGATTTCGAGGGTTCGAACTCTCGATTCCATCCACATAGCCTCTCTGATTTGCATAGAAAAAGCCACAAAGGAAAAACTTTTCCTTGCCACATTCGATGAGCGTATGTTAGAAGTAGCTCACTCCTTAAAAATTACCATATTAAGTGCTAAGAATACCTCCAAAAAAAATAGGAAACCTTGACCCAAATTGCTAAATTTATTTAATTATAGTCTAAATTTAAAAGAATATGAATAAAAACCAGACCCCTGAACAAATTGCCAGAGACAAAATTGATATCATGTTGGAAAAAGCTGGGTGGGCTGTTCAGTCTCCCAATAGAGTCAACCATTCCAGTAGCATTGGTGTCGCTGTTCGAGAATACCAGACGGATATCGGTCCCGCGGATTATATTCTTTTTGTGAATAAAAAGCCTGTGGGTGTGATTGAAGCCAAAAGAGAAGAAGATGGATTCAAACTCAGTAGCGTGGAGGAGCAGTCCCAGGGCTATGCAAGGGCAAAACTAAAATACTTTCAGAATGAGCCTCCCCTGCCATTTGTCTATGAGAGTACGGGGACAGTTACAAGGTTCACAGACTACCGTGATGAAAAGGCTAGAGCAAGAACTGTTTTTACATTTCATCGTCCCGAGACATTTGCGAGGTGGTTAAAACAGAAAAAAAGTCTCAGAGAAAACTTTTTTGATCTTCCTTTATTGGACAAAGAAAGGCTTAGACCCGCTCAAATCATAGCCATCGAAAACTTAGAAGAGTCCTTCAAAAAAAATCAGCCAAGGGCACTCATCCAAATGGCAACAGGTGCGGGAAAAACGTTCACGGCAACTACCTTTATCTATCGATTACTTAAGTTTGCAAAGGCTGAGAGAATTTTATTTCTTGTAGATACCAAAAATTTGGGAGAACAGGCCGAACAGGAGTTCATGACATACCAACCTACGGATGATAACCGTAAGTTTATAGAATTGTATAACGTGCAGAGACTCACTTCGAGTCATATCTCCTCTGATAGTCAAGTTTGTATTTCAACGATTCAGAGATTGTATTCCATACTCAAAGGCGAGGAAAAGGATGAGTCTTTAGAGAATGAGAATCCCAATGAAAATACATGGCTACAGAATCAATTGAAGAAAAAAAATGCTCTGCCCGTGGAATACAATCGGGAGATTCCCATTGAGACCTTTGATTTTATCATTATAGATGAGTGTCATCGTTCCATTTACAATCTCTGGAAACAGGTTCTGGATTATTTTGATGCCTTTCTCATCGGTCTAACAGCCACTCCCGACAAGAGAACGTTTGGATTTTTCAATGAGAATGTAGTGAGCGAATACACGTACGAACAATCCGTACTGGATGGTGTAAATGTTCCGTATGATGTTTATACAATTGAAACCGATATCTCAAAAAAAGGAAGTAAGATTGAAAAAGGTTGGTTTGTGGACAGAAGGGATAAACTCACCCGAAAGAAAAGATGGCAACAGGAAGATGATGATACCGAGTATTTAAAAAATGATCTGGATAAAAAAGTTGTTAACATCAGTCAGATTCGAAGTATCATAAAAGAGTTTCAAAATTCTCTAAAGACAACAATTTTTCCCAATAGAATCGATGAAAAGGGTGAATATGAAGTTCCCAAAACCTTAGTCTTTGCTAAAACGGATAGCCATGCGGATGATATCATCACGATCATTCGGGAAGTTTTTTCGGAGGGAAATGATTTTTGCAAAAAAGTAACTTATAAAATTGAAGAGGATCCCAAATCCTTATTGAATCGATTTCGAAATTCGTATTACCCCCGTATTGCAGTTACTGTGGACATGATTGCAACTGGAACTGACGTAAAACCTATTGAAATATTACTCTTTATGAGAGATGTAAAAAGTGTAAACTATTTTGAGCAGATGAAAGGCAGGGGAACTAGAACCATACCCGACACAAGTCTTCAGATGGTTACAAAGACAGCAAAAGCCAAAACGCATTTTGTAATTGTAGATGCGGTGGGTGCCATACAGTCCAAAAAAACAGACTCCAGACCCTTAGAAAGAAAACCCGGAGTTCCCCTCAAAGATTTATTGGGTGCGGTGACCATGGGAGTGGAGGACGAAGACCTATTTCTCTCCCTGGCAAATCGCTTGATACGAGTTGATAAGCAGATCACCGAGAAACAAAATGAACTTCTCCTAAAAGAGAGCGGAGGGAAAGGTCTAAAACAAATTGCCAAAGAATTGATCAGTGCATTTGACCCCGATTCGATTGAAAAAAAAGCAGAAGAGAAATTTTACTCCTTACCAAAACCAGCGCAAACTCCCGAGAAGATGGAGGAACTCAAGAAAGAATCCCAGAGGGAATTGATAAAATTGGCTTCTGATACCTTCCACGGAAAATTGAATGATTTATTGGACAACATACGCCGTGAAAATGAACAAATCATTGATACAATCAATTTGGATACTGTTGTCAAATCAGAATGGAATAAAGACTCTCTAGACAGAGCAAAGGAAGTAGCACATGACTTCTCAGAGTATCTCCAAAAAAGTAAAGATGAGATACAGGCATTGAAAATATTCTACAACCAACCCCAAAATAGAAAAGAAATAACCTTCCAGATGATCAAAGAAGTCTTCGAAAAACTAAAACTGGACAAACCCACACTCGCCCCCCTGTACGTATGGCAGGCATTTACAGCGATTGAAAAGTCACAGGCGAAAGAACCAAAGAATGAACTCATTGCCCTAATTTCTCTTATCCGACATGTTTGCAAAATAGATTCCAAGCTAAATCCGTTTGATAGCACAATTGATAAAAACTTCCAGGATTGGATCTTCAAACAAAACAGGGGCAAACACAATCGTTTTACACCCGAGCAGATGGATTTCTTACGACTCATCAAAGAGCATATCACATCGAGCTTTCACATAGAAACCGAAGATCTAGACTACACACCCTTTGATCGTGAAGGTGGACGTGGAAAAATGTTCCAGCTCTTTGGAGAAGACATGGACAGGATATTAGATGAAATCAATGAAGCATTGGTGGCGTAGAAAAGGATACTCATTATGGAAATAAATTATGAAGCAGATCCTTATATAGTAGCTCTCCGTAACATGACACCGGAACAGAGAGTAAAGAAAATGTTTGAATTGACAGAAATGACCCGCTACCTCTTAAAAAGAGGTTTAGAAAT
>CAMCZP010000129.1 GCA_945887855.1 Leptospira interrogans serovar Manilae
TGGGTTGTGCTACAGGTCACCCATCATTTGTAATGTCCACTTCTTTTACTAACCAAGTATTAGCTCAAATTGAGCTTTACAACAACAAAATTGAAGTAGGAGTCTACAGATTACCTAAGAAATTAGATGAAAAAGTAGCAGCTCTTCACCTAGATAAATTGGGTGTAAAACTCACAAAACTCAACAAAGATCAGGCTGAATACTTAGGAGTTCCCGAAGAAGGACCCTACAAGCCAGAACATTACAGATACTAAAAAAAGTAGCCCTGCTCTCAAGAGTAGGGCTTTTCATTCATATCCACCCGGTGGAAATTTACAATAAGGATAAAAATGTATGGCGTATGTAGTAACAGGTGTTTGCCAGGATTGTAAATATACAACCTGTGCAGTAGTTTGTCCCGTTCAGGCGTTTCGTGAGGGACCTGATATGTTGTTTATTGATCCCGATGAATGCATTGATTGCAATGCGTGCGAATCGGAATGTCCTATTTCTGCAATCTTTCCAGATTCTGAACTAGCCGGGGATGAAAAAAAATGGATAGAGTTGAATAAGAAAGAAGCTCCCAAGTTTCCCATGATAGAAGAAAAACGAAAAGCCCTCAAAGGGCCAAAATGTGTAAATCCTAACGCAGGAAATTAATAAATGAATGAATATCCGGAAAATTCCAAAAAATTAGTAAGCCTTTTAGAAGAACAAATCCTCATACTCGATGGGGCGATGGGAACTATGATACAGACCTATCCTCTCACAGAAGAAGATTTTAGAGGAGAGAGATTTAAGTCGCATCTGCACTCTCTAAAAGGCAACAATGATTTATTATGTATTACACGTCCGGATATCATAGAAACTATACATATTAAGTTTTTGGAGGCAGGAGCAAATATCATTGAAACCAACTCCTTCAACTCCACCACCATTTCGCAGGCGGATTACAAGCTAGAATCAATCGTAACAGAATTAAATCTTGCAGCAGTAAAAGTAGCCAGAGAAGCAGTTCGCAAATTCAAAGAAAAAAATCCAAATTCACATGCATTTGTGGCGGGAGCAATAGGCCCCACCAATCGTACTGCGTCCATGTCTCCCGATGTCAATAATCCAGCCTATAGAGCAGTTACGTACGACGATTTGGTCAAAGCGTATTACCAACAGGCTCTTGCATTAGTTGAGGGCGGTGCTGATTTGCTATTGCCCGAAACTACATTTGATACTTTGAACCTCAAAGCCTGTCTCTTTGCCATCGAAGAGGTATATAAGCATGTGGGGTTTAGGCTCCCAATTTCGATCTCTGTAACCATCACGGATCTATCGGGAAGGACACTTTCGGGTCAAACGGTATCTGCGTTTTACAACTCTATCCGTCATGCCAATCCATTGAGTGTGGGAATCAATTGTGCCTTAGGTGCAAAAGATATGCGACCCTATATCGAAGAATTGTCTTCTATCTCAGAAGCCCACATCAGTTGTTATCCCAATGCGGGGCTTCCCAATGCCTTTGGTGGGTATGACGAAACTCCAGATGAGCTAGCAGTGACACTCAAAGAATATGCAGGCAAAGGTTGGTTAAATATAGTTGGGGGTTGTTGTGGTACAACACCTGAGCATATTTCTGCTATAGCCAGATCTGTAAAACAATTTAAACCTCGAACACATAAAGAAATACCACCGATTACAAGACTTGCTGGACTGGAACCCCTCAATATCACAAAAGACAAGATTTTCCAAATGGTGGGAGAGCGCGCCAATGTTACAGGTTCCCCCAAATTCAAAAAACTCATTCTAGATGGTAGCTTTGAAGAAGCTGTTCAGGTGGCACTCCAGCAAGTAGAAGCAGGGGCAAACATCATCGATATCAATTTTGATGAAGCTCTCCTGGATGGGGAAGCTAGTATGACACAATTCTTGAATCTCATTGCTGCAGAACCTGATATTGTGAAGGTTCCCTTGATGTTAGATAGCTCAAAGTGGTCTGTTCTTGAAGCAGGTCTCAAATGTGTGCAGGGTAAAGCCATTGTCAATTCTATCTCACTCAAAGAGGGAGAAGCCAAATTTTTGGAGCTTGCTGGAAAAGTACGACGTTATGGTGCTGCGGTGATAGTCATGGCGTTTGATGAGAAAGGGCAGGCAGCTACCAAAGATGAAAAAGTGAGAATATGCAAGAGAGCGTATGACTTACTAGTAGAAAAATGTAACTATGATCCAGCAGATATTATCTTTGATCCCAATATTTTGACAGTAGCCACAGGGATTGAAGAACACAATAACTATGCAGTGGATTTCATTGAAGCTACACGGGAAATCAAAAAGGTTTGTCCCGGTGCAAAGGTGAGTGGGGGAGTGAGTAATATTTCATTCTCCTTTAGAGGAAACAATCCTGTCAGAGAAGCCATGCACTCCGTATTTTTGTACCACGCTATCAAAGCCGGGATGGATATGGCGATAGTGAATGCGGGAATGCTGGAAGTTTACGAAGAAATTTCCAAAGATCTTTTAGAGCGGGTAGAAGATGTGATACTAAACCGTCGCTCGGATGCTACGGAAAGATTGATTGAATTTGCAGAGTCATACAAAAAAGATCCCGGAGCTTCCAAAGAAAAAGAACTAGAATGGAGAAACAATTCTCCCGAAGAACGATTGAAATACGCCCTTGTTAAGGGAATTGTAGAATACATAGATGATGATACCGAAGAAGCCCGTAAGAAATTTGGTCGTCCCTTAGACCTCATAGAGGGTCCTCTTATGGATGGAATGAAGATTGTGGGAGATCTCTTTGGAGAAGGGAAGATGTTTTTGCCCCAAGTGGTCAAGAGTGCCCGTGTGATGAAAAAAGCTGTGGCATATCTTTTACCTTTCATGGAAGAAGAGAAAGCAAGAAATAGTGATACAAGTGAACGAAAAAAATTCCTCATTGCAACTGTAAAAGGGGATGTGCATGATATAGGGAAAAATATTGTGGGAGTGGTTCTAGCCTGCAATAACTATGAAGTGATTGACCTCGGAGTCATGGTTCCCTGTGAAAAAATTTTAGAAGAAGCTCAAAAACACAAGGCGGATGTGATTGGGCTTTCAGGACTTATCACTCCCTCTCTCGATGAGATGGTTCATGTAGCTTCTGAAATGGAACGCTTAGGATTTCAAGTTCCACTCCTCATTGGGGGAGCTACTACAAGTCCAGCTCACACAGCTGTAAAAATAGCTCAAACATATTCTCATCCTGTCATACATGTTTTAGATGCATCCAGGGTAGTGAATGTAGTGGGTTCATTGGTGAGTACTGAGCAAAAAACAGAGTATGTAAAAAAAGTAAGAACAGAACAGGAAAGGCTCAGAACTGTCCATTTTTCTAGAAAAAGTGACAGAACCTTTCTCTCTTTAGAAAAAGCCAGGGCAAATCAATTGCCGACTGATTGGTCGTCATACAATCCTCCCAAACCAAAATTTACAGGTATCAAAGTATATGAGGATATTTCCATAGAAACACTATCGAAGTACATTGATTGGTCTCCATTCTTTCATGCTTGGGAGTTACATGGACGCTATCCTTCCATATTGAAAGATGATGTGGTAGGTATACAGGCTACTGAACTTTTCAAAGATGCTCAAAAACTACTTCAAGAAGTCATACAAAAGAAAATCTTTATAGGAAAAGCAGTGGTTGGATTTTTTCCTGCAAATTCTGATGGTGATGATATAAAAGTATATACAGATGATTCTCGTAGCACTGTATTACATACATTTCACACTCTTCGTCAACAAAGTGATAAGGGAGAGGGGGAGTTTAACTATGCTCTCTCTGATTTTATTGCTCCCGTATCTATGGGACAGGATTATTTGGGAGCCTTTGCTGTGACTACGGGTCATGGTGTGGAAGAATTTGCAAAAGAATTTGAAAAGAAAAATGACGATTACAATTCAATTTTGGCTAAAGCACTCGCTGACAGATTAGCCGAAGCCTGTGCGGAATACATGCACAAAGTCATGAGAGATGATTGGGGATATGGTACATCAGAAAATCTTACCAATGATGAATTGATTGAAGAAAAGTATCGCGGGATCCGTCCTGCTCCGGGGTATCCTGCCTGCCCTGATCATACAGAAAAAAATACTCTATTTCAAATGTTGGATGCAGAAAACAAAGTAGGTATTACGCTCACTGAAAACTTTGCTATGTATCCCGCATCCAGTGTGAGTGGTCTCTATTTTTCACATGAAAAATCTCGGTACTTTGCAGTGGGAAAAATTGCCAAAGACCAGATTGTAGAGTATGCCCAACGCAAAAAAATGGAAGTCAAAGTAGCCGAAAAATGGTTATCTCCCTACTTGGGGTATTGAAAAAAGGAACAGATATTTTTTTAAAAGCTTTTTTAAAAACCACTGAGAATGTTAAAAGTTAAAAATAAAATATGAAAAAAGTAACAAAGAGATTTGAGATTAAAGAAAAAATTTAATTTAAAAGAAATTTAGTATTTTGGATTAATCCCAAACTCGCTGAGTATTTACGAAAAAAGTAACAAGAAAGATTTTTCTTGACACATTTATTTTTTTAGAAATAATTTGTAGCTATCTACTTTTTAGGAGACCTTGTTTTGAAGGAAACGCTACAAATTATATATCATACTTCAAGATTAATACTGATTTTAGAGATTTTAAAAAAGGTTCCATATCTCACTGGAAATTCTAAGCCACAATGAGTGATTTTTCGATTCTAAAGGAAATTTCCTCGAATGAGAATTATTCCATCCTGCAGGCAGTCCGTTCCCTAGATTCTCTACCCGTCGTCTTAAAAAAAATCAAAGATAGATCTAAAAAAAAGAATCTTCGGGATCGACTTCTCAATGAAAAAGAGATTGCCTTTCAAATTGGAAAGCCATGGGCAGATCGAATTTTAGAGTATAAGGAAGAGCCGGAGGGGATGTTGGTTTTTTTGGATCGGGGAGAGGTTTCGCTCCGGCAAACATTTGTAGGTCGCTTAGAAAACATTCCTCTGTTTTTGGAACTTGCCCTTTCTGTCACTCAAAAACTCTCAGAAATTCATGAGGCACGCATTCTCCATCGAGATATCAAACCATCCAATATTTTGTATGACAAAATCAATCAGGATTATTTTTTTATAGACTTTGGGCTTTCCAGAAAGTATAGCAGAAATTTTGTAGAAGAAAATCGCTCTCTTTTGGAGGGAACTCCCGAGTTTATTTCTCCAGAAAGCACGGGTCGCACAGGGAATACAGAGGACTACCGTTCGGATCTCTACTCTTTAGGTATTACGTTTTACGAGCTTCTCACGGGTAGGCTCCCTTTTGTGTATGAGGATCCTCTAAAACTCATCCATGCCCATTTGGCTATCCCTGCCACCTTTGAGGAAAGTACATCTGAAATCCCTGCTATCCTAAAAAAAATAGTTTTGAAGTTATTGGAAAAGTCTCCTGCCTCACGGTACCAGTCTGCCTATGGTTTGCTACAGGATTTAAAACGAATCCAGGACTGTCCTATTGAGGAGAGATTTGGACTACAGTTTTCACTGGGAGAAGAAGATACCTCCCAGGAATTTATCATTCCTAAAAAACTCTATGGCAGAGACAAAGAAATTTCCCATCTTCTAAAAAATTTTGAATCTATCAAACAGGGTGAGAATCGTACTACACTCATTGGAGGATTCAGCGGAATAGGAAAATCAGCCTTGATAAATGTATTACAAGTTCCTATCTCCGAAGAACGGGGCTATTTTTTATCGGGGAAATTTGAGCAGTACAAACAAAACCTGCCCTTTTCCGCTCTCATTCAGGCTTTAAAATCGTATCTCAGGCTCCTTTTTTTAGAGAAAGAAGAAACCATTCTCCTCATGAAAGAAAAAATTTCTGAGTCCCTGGGTGACATCGGTGGGGTGGTGACCCGGCTCATTTCGGAGTTTACACAACTTCTAGGAGAACAAAAGCAACTGCCCGAGCTCCCTCCCTCTCAGGAGAGCCATCGATTTCGTTTGGGGCTGGAGAGATTGTTTTTGGGAATCAGTGGAGAAGCTCCCATTGTATTTTTTTTGGATGATTTGCAATGGGTGGATATGGCATCTCTGGAAGTTTTAAAGAGCTTACT
>CAMCZP010000130.1 GCA_945887855.1 Leptospira interrogans serovar Manilae
CCGGGAAAAATAGAGCTGGGTTCCATTCGGTTGGAGGAAGTTCAGGGTGTGGATATTCAGATATTAAATTTTAAAAGCACGGATACAAGAACCGAAGGAATTCTTGCAGTACTGAAAGAGGAACTGCAAACCGGGGATTCGTTCTTTCAAAAAAAGGACTATAGATCGGCACTGAACTCGTACGACACTATTTTGAAAACAATTGATTCAAGTCTTACAAAGGAATCCAAGAGCAGTGTTCGGGAATATATCGAAGGAATCAACAAAAGGATTGTGAATTCAAATAGCAATCTTCAATCAGAGAGACTCAATGAAATAGATAAACGATTTTTAAAATCTACAAATGATCTGAAAAGTTTGGAGGAATTTTTTAGAGAATATGAAAAACTTTTAAAAGTAGTACCTTCATCCAATGAGTACCAAACCATTTATAAAGCTGTTGAAGATCGATTACGAAAATTAGAAGCATCTATATATGTTCTCTTAGAAAGGGAAGGTGATTCTCTGTACGACATTTATCGTTTTTCAGAGGCTCTTCAGAAGTATGAAATGATTAAAGATCGGGTTCTTGCCAGTAAATATATGACTCCTTTGGATTCAAAAAATATACAGCAAAAAGCACAGAAGAAGATCAAAATTACAACGGAAACGGGTACAAGTTATTATGGAAATCAGATCAGGTCGTATTGCAATTTCTCTGAGAAAGAAAATATTCGGTTCACTTTAAAGAAGAACAAAGGTGAGGATGGTTCGACCAGTCTCATTCAGGAGAATATAAAAAAGGCAGAATCTATCCTCCGAAAAAACAATCTCATAGACGATGATACTCTAAATTACTATAATTCCGTTGTTAAAACTTTAAATAGAGAAAATTCAGAGATTGCAAACTATGTATCCCGAAAGGATGTGGGTAGGGAATCATTCAAAATTGGAGATTCTGATGACAGTGAAGGGGACTTCCCATTTGCGTCTATTCCACTCAAACCTTTCCTATTTCCGGGTCTTGGTCATTTAGAAAAAAATCCCGATAGCAATCGAGGATCTTTTTATCGTAATACAACTTTTGTAACCATTGGACTGATGGGTCTTACCTATATTAATTATACTCAGAGTTACAATAATTATTCCAATACAAGTCTTCTACCTTCTCTCTTTGTTACTATCAATGCGGGTATTCCTGCCGGGATCTATTATTCGGAAGCATCCATAAAACCCATTCGATCTGAATATGAACAGTCTGTATCTCTATTGAATGGAAGTATCGGACTATTCGGTTTGTTGTATATCACCAGTCTCATAGACTATGCCCTAACGGATAACTTTAAAATATCGGAGGGTCTTAGAATTCGGGGTATGGAGTATGGTTACTGGAATATGGGAGGGGAGAGAAGTTCTAAAATGGGGTACAATAGTTTTCTTACTGAAGATAGAATGAATGTTTATTATAAATTAAATTGGTAAATTTGAACCCGATGGTCTGAATGAATTGATTTTCAAAGAACTCCAGCTATCCCAAGTTGTTCAATAGTTAAGCCAGTAACCTTCAGAATTACAGGAAGTTCTATTCCCTCGGCTTTCATATTTTTCGCTGTTTCTAGTTTTCCTTTTTCAATGCCCTTTTCAATGCCTTTCTCAATGCCCTTTTCAATGCCTTTCTCAATGCCTTTTTCAATACCTTTCTCGATTCCCTCTGCTCTTCCTTTTTCTATTATCTTATCCAAAACAGTCATATAATCAGCCTCCAATAAGCGATAAAACTTCTTTTCTGTATACTTTTCCGCATCTTTTCTGGTACTAAGTAAATACTTAACCATCTCCAGTAAAATTTCAACCCTTTTTGCTTCCTCTTTTTCACTGGATAATAGGAGGAACAGTCTCTGAAGTTCTCCTTCAAAAATCTCTCCCTTTTCCCGAATGATCTGAATCAATCGTATAAATAGATAAAGGGCTAGATTATCAGTTTCAAATTCTCTTCCTTTCGGTTTTAGCTCAAACAATTGGATTTTAAAATTTGGGATATAGAAGAGCAATTCCTCGGGGAAATTCTTCCCATCAAACATTTCCTGAAAGCTATAACCCAGATTCCAATCCTTTTCACCATGATAAAAGACGAATGGAAGTATGACTCGGAGTTCTTTTTCGTTTTCCCATTGCCATCGGTATATTTTTGATAAATACTCCAATAATTGGAGGTATACCTTTGGATCATGATAGCTCTTATGCTCAAACAATAAGTAGATATAAACTTCCGAACCTGAGAGAAAGGGAAGCCTATACAACATATCCGTTCGGGACTCATCCCATTCCAATCCCACAAAGTTTTCTTTGCCAAAGAGAATATTTTCCCAGTCGGCTTGTTCCACAAGAGAAGATGGTAATGTTTTTTTGAAGAAATCAATTACTTCCTGTTTTTTGGAGAAGATCTTTCGAATAAATTTGTCGCTCGGTTGCAGGGAGTTCATACAAGTATAGAGTATTTGTTTAGTATTTTAGTAAGCAACTTTTTTTTAAGTGTTTTTTTGTTTGTATTTTTAATTTAAAGGCAATTATCTTTAGATTCAAGGACATTAAGTTTTCAATTTTTTATCTTAAAAAAGGAAATTATTTATAAATTGTTATACAATAAATTTAAACTTAAAATATATAAAAGTTAACTCCCTATTATAGAGATTAATTTTTTTAAGTATTATTTTATTAATTTTATATTATGATAAATAGAACTTGCTAAAATAAAAAAAACTTAAATAATATAATAATGAAATCATTAAACTTTATAATTATTTTACTCCTGTATCCATTTATTAATTTATTTCCAGAAAGACCTCTAATTATTCTCGTAAATCCATTTGTTAACAATGGAAATTCCCATTCTTGGCTATCCGCAGGGATAACTGATACAGTCACAAATGATTTAAAAAATATCGGTAAGGTAACCGTTATCAGTCAGGAGGATAGAAAGAAAGCCCTGAAGGAATTAAGATACAAACAACAAATGGGGCAAGATGCGGAGGGAATTGAAGTTGCTAACCTAACAGGTGCGGATGTGATCTTTACGGGGAGTTATATCGTCCTAGAGGACACCATCAGAGTAGTAGCAAAGATCACTAATATAAATAGTGGTGCTATCGAGAAATCAATCAAAATTGATGGAAAGATAAAAGATTTATTTTTACTTCAAGATAAGGTCGTCATATCATTAATGAGGGAATCTGAAACTATACAGATTCCAGATGTAAAACAGGCTATCCTAACAAGTAAAGAAATAGAGAAAATTGAGAAAAAACAAAAACCATCCACTTCAGGTTATGAATATTATTCTCAAGGTTTAGAGATACATGACACAAATCCAAATGGAGCTTTGGAATTATACATGAAAGCGTTGGCAATTGATCCTAATTATTTGGATGCTTTGAATAGAATAGGATGGTTGTTAAATACTTTAAATCGATTTTCAGATGGACTAAAATATCTTAATAAAGCCTTAAAAATTTATGAAAATCTAGGTCTTAAAAACACAGCTAGTTATGCTACAACTTTGAATAATATTGGAAGTATTTATAATTCCAAAGGTGAGTTTGATAACGCATTGGATTACTGTTTAAAAGTTAAGAAAATAGAAGAAAATATAGGTCTTCATATTACAGATAGATATGCTATAACTTTGAATAATATTGGATTGGTTTATTATTCCAAAGGTGAGTATGATAAAGCTTTAGATTACTATTTAAAAGGGTTGGAGTTAAGAGAAAAACTTAAGCTTCATGGTACAGAAAGTTATGCTACCACTATATATTGGATTGGATTGGTTTATTATTCCAAGGGTGAGTATGATAAGGCTTTAGAAGCCTATATTAAGGCTAAGGAAAGAAGAGAAATTCTGGGTATTCAAAATACTTTAGATTATGCTAATATCTTGAAAAGTATTGGTAGTGTATATGACTCAAAGGGTGAATATAATAATGCTATGGAAGCCTATCTTAAATCTCAGAGAGTAAGAGAAAAGCTGGGTCTTCAAAATACTGAAGCTTTTACGAATACATTGGTTTTTAATGGATTGGTTTATTATTCCAAGGGTGAGTATGATAAGGCTTTGGAAGCCTATATTAAGGCTCAGGAAAGAAGAGAAATTCTGGGTCTTCAAAATACTGAAGTTTATGCTAATATCTTGAAAAGTATAGGTAGTGTATATGATTCAAAAGGGGAATATGATAAGGCTTTGGAAATCTATCTTAAGGCTCAGAAATTAATAGAGAAACTGAGTCTTCAAAATACTGAAGATTATGCTAATACTTTGAATAGTATTGGGGATGATTATGATTTAAAAGGGGAATATGATAAGGCTTTGGAAATCTATCTTAAGGCTCAGAAATTAAGAAAAAAACTGGGTCTCCAGAATTCCGAAAGTTATGCTAATACTTTGATTAGGATTGGAAGCGTTTATAATTCAAAAGGGGAATATGATAAGACTTTGAATTACTACTTAAGAGCTAAGAAATTAAGAGAGAAACTTGGGTCTCAAAATACAAAAAATTATGCTACATCATTGAATAATATCGCTGAGGTATACAATTCTAAAAATGAATATGATAAAGCATTGGAGTTCTACTTTAAAGCTAAAAAATTAAGAGAGAAACTAGAGTTTCAAAAAACAGAAGAATATGTTGCTTCTTTATTTGATATTGGATTAGTTTATAATTCCAAAGGTAAGTATGATAAGGCACTTGAATATTTTTTAAATTGTTTAACTTTAACAGAGAAACTTAAACTATATGAAACTGAAATCAATGCCTTTAGATTAAATCATATTGCAGTTAATTACAGTATTAAAGGAGAATATGATAAGTCTCTTGAATACTTTTTTAAAGAATTAAAATTAAGAGAAAAAATAAATCTTCTGGATACAGAAGACTCAGCTAATACATTAAATTTCATTGGAATGAATTACATCTACAAAGCAGATTATGATAGGGCACTTGAATATTTTTTAAAAGAATTAAAACTAAGGGAAAAAATAAATCTTTTGGATACAGAAAACTCAGCCATAACATTCAATTCGATTGGGGTGACTTATAATTCCAAAGGAGAATATGATAAGGCTCTTGAATACTTTCTTAAAGAATTAAAAATAAGAGAAAAACTAAATCTCATGAATACAGAGAACTCAGCTACTACATTATCATGGATTGGATTGTGTTATAATGACAAAGGAGAATATGAAAAGGCTCTTGAATACTTTCTTAAAGAATTAAAAATAAGAGAAAAACTAAATCTTATGGATACAGAAAATTCAGCTTCCACATTACATAGGATTGGAAGTAATTATAACTTAAATGGAGAATATGATAAGTCACTTGAATACTTTTTAAAGGAATTAAAGTTAAGAGAAAAACTAAATCTTATCGATTCAGAGAACTTTGCTAATAATTTAAGTTGGATTGGAATTGTTTACGAAAATAAAAACATCCTAAAAAAAGCATTAATATTTTATAAAAAAGCACAAGTAATAAGAAGTAAAATAGGTTTACAAAGAACACAATATTATAAGGACACTGAAAATCGCATTCATAGTCTTGAAGGTAAGTGAATTTAATATATAGTAATCTCTTGATTTAAATTATAAATTTTATACATGATTTTTACTTATTATCCCCTTAATTTCTTCAATAGAATATGGAACTGATTTACTTTGTGATATAAAATGACAGTTGGGACAGACAGGAACTAAATCATTAATGGGATCTATTATATAATTTTCTTTGATTTCTGAGAGAAGCTTTGTACGATGAACATGAATTTTATTCTTTCCGATAGTACCATAAATTTTTTCAAAATCGAAATTGATAATTATACATTACATTATCTATTTAACAAAAAGGAAAGTCCCTAAAAACCAATTCTAATTATTTTAGACACTCCTCCACTTCAATTACAGCAGACACGTAGCTGCATGATGAATTTAATCCAGAAGATTTTGAATGAGGAATCGTTGCTTATGACTATCATAACAGATTAAAAAAGACTTGATTTTAAATTAACAAACCTCAAGATTTAGGTATAGAATAGA
>CAMCZP010000131.1 GCA_945887855.1 Leptospira interrogans serovar Manilae
TTTCTACCTTGGATCGAACTTGGTTTACTTTCTCATTTTCTATTTTTAGAATTTGCCCCTCTACGCCAGTGGATGGTTGGTAGGTTCCAAAAACTTCCCTCAAACAATCAGACCACTCACCAGTTGTGATACCAGCTTTTGCACATTCAATTGATGCGGGGAACATATTCTCATTGTTTTTGGCTGCATGCTTTAATTTATCAAGTGCTGCTTTTGCTTTTGCTTCGTCACGTTTAGAAATGGCAGACTCCAAAGCATTCAAAGTGAGTTGGGCAGAAGCGGGATCTACTTTAAAAATACCACCATCCGAGTCGGTCATGAGGGGGGATTTGATGCCTTCCGTCCATTTGTTTTTACCCACGATGACTTGTTCACCTGAATTGATCTTAGACATTCGGTCAGATTGGCTTTTGACCAGTTGGCTTTTTAAATATCCATTTTCAATGGCTTTGATGGCACCACCCATATCCAGAATTTTTTGTATTTCAGAATAGGCATCTTTTTTGAGCTGGTTTACTTTGCTTTCAATGACTTTGGAACCATCGAAAATGTCAGGGTATTCTAAGAGATCAGACTCATACGCCAGAATTTGCTGGAGACGGAGTGACCATTGTTGGTCCCAGGGGCGGGGTAGGCTCATTGCTTCATTCCATGCGGGCAATTGCAGAGCCCTACACCTTGCATTTCTCGAGAGGGTGACACCAAGGGATTCTAGTATGATTCTCCATGCATTGTTTTCTGGTTGTTCTTCAGTGAGACCAAGGGAGTTCACCTGAACGCCATATCGAAACATTCTATACTTGGGGTTTTTGACTTTGTATCGATCCCGGGTGATTTCTTCCCACATTTCTGTGAAAGCACGCATCTTACACATTTCTTCCACAAAACGCATTCCCGCATTGACGAAGAAAGATATACGCCCAACACAGCGTTCGAATTCTTCTTCATTGAAACAGTTTCTCTCTTTGATAGCATCTAAGATACTGATGGCTGTTGCCAAAGCAAAGGCTAATTCCTGAACGGGAGTGGCTCCTGCTTCTTGGAGATGGTAGGAACAAATGTTAGATGGATTCCATTTGGGAACATTTCGCAGACAATATTCATACATATCCACAATCATTCGGATGGATTCGTTGGGTGGAAAAATGTAGGTTCCACGAGCCAAGTATTCTTTTATAATATCGTTTTGGGTGGTTCCTTCTAGTTTTGTGGTAGAAACACCCTGTTCATCTGCTAGGGCAATGTAGAGAGACAATAGCCACATGGAAGTAGCATTGATGGTCATGGATGTATTCATTTCCCCAATAGGGATCTGGTCGAAGAGAACTCTAAAGTCTTCTAGTGAATTGATAGGAACACCAACCTTTCCTATTTCAGGTTTGGCAATTGAATTGTTGGAACTGTACCCACATTGGGTGGGTAAGTCAAAGGCAATGGAAAGACCTGTTTGCCCTTTCGAAAGATTTTTTCGAAACAACTCATTAGAAGATCGAGCATTGGTATGTCCTGCATAGGTTCTAAATATCCAGGGCTTATCTTTTGTGGGATCCCCTGTTTCGGAGTAAAGTGCGTGAGATTGCTTGTTTTCCATAGTTTTCTAAGGATCATTCGAAAATATTATATTAAAATTTCAGCTATATTTTTAAATGGTACCAAAAAAAACCATGTTACTTGAGAGAGAAGACAAGCCGGGGATCTTTCAAACACTAATTTCCACACTATTTTTAACAGTTCTACTCTCTGTAGTGTACTACATGAAAGGTGATATTTTCACACCCCAGAGCATTGAAATTCTTGCCAATTCCAAATCCCTAAGTGAGCTGGGTATTTCTAGGTTTTATACTGATCCTGTTCCCACACTTCTATTAAATTTATTTAGAAAATTTTCATCTACGTCCTATGCTGTTCCCTACAAAGTTTTACTTTCTCTCACATTTAGTTTATTTTTACATTATTCATTGTTAGTGTTTTACAGAAAAAAGTGGAAGGTGTACCATTTTTTTCTAGTATATTTCGTTGCTTTCCTCCCATTTACTTTTTACCTACCTTTCTCGTATTTCAAAGAATTACTTTGTCTTACAATAATCTTGTACTTAATCTATGTTTTCAAATTTGAAATGATCCAAGATCTCATAAATATAATATTTTTTACTTTAATTGCATTTTTCTCAGATATGAGCCTATTTCTCTTTTCATACTTGGTCTATGTTTTGATTGTTACTTTTCAAAAAATGCAGGAAAAGAAATCGAAAACAACAGTATTTTTCAAAAAGAAAAACATTCCTTTTAGAATTCTTATGATCTACTTGGGCATATTGGTTGTTTCATTGGCTCTCATTACATTTTTTGATTTTTATGGACAAAATTCGCTACTGATTGTATTTAAAAAATTATTAGAAGTATTGAGTAAGGTGCTACCTATTTTTGTTTTGTTCTATATATTGCAATTTGTGATCAAATTAGAAGAGGGGGCACAAGAGTATGTAGGGGCTCTCGTGATTCTTTTTCTACTTTTGGGTTCGGGATACTATACATTTAACATTGCTCAGCAACAAATGTTTGAAGGTATAAATAAAATTGAGTCTGAAATTATATCACTACGAACTATCGGAAAGTTACCACCCCAAAATACTTATTTTGCTAGAAAATCCTTACGGGATCCATTGTACTACAAATCTGGTTTGATGATAAGTTCTGAAAATATAAACGCAATGGAAATAAATGACTACTTAATTTTAGAAAATCTTAAGGGAACCGAGAGGCAGTATTTAGATAGAAAGAATATTCCTCCTTCTAAATTTGTGCCTTATTACTTCATTAATTCTACTACCATTCTTCTCTCAAAAGATTTTATCAACAGAGTCCTAAATGATCCCGATGAAAGTGATCTTAAAAAATCTATCTTCCAACAAATTGAGTCTATGAAACCTGTTGCTCCTTCGCCTTCCGAATCGTACTATCGGTTTATGGGAAAGATTTTTAGACTATAAACCATGCGACCATTGTCCACAAAATCTGCAAATGGTCTCCCATTTGATAAAGAGTATTGGGATGATATGTATGCAGAAGATGAAGAATCCGTAATTGATGGGATCTTTAATGCAGAAAACCATGCCAACTATGCATTTGAGCTATTTTCACTGATGGAAGTTAAAATTCGAAGCATAGGTGATATTGGCTTTGGGTTGGGCGTATTACTAAAAGAATTTGTATTACGGTTTAAGCCCAATAGAGTTGTGGCTATTGATCCATCTGAAGAATCTATCAATAGGCTATTAAAAGAAAAGTGGCATAAAAAACTTGCTATTGCAATTAAGCAGAGTACTATAGAAAATTATGATATTAGTTATTTAAAGAAGAATCCATTAGACTTAGTGATTTGCAATTCAGTACTACAATACCTGCCAAAAAATAATGTTGAGGGTGCTTTTGAAAAACTAGCCCATATATCTAAATATGTATATGTTTCTATTCCCACTGCAAAAGATTATGAGTATATGAAAAAAGAACTCAATTTTACAGATCCTTATGCATACTCTAGGGATAGAAAATTTTACTTAAAATCCTGGAAAAATCATTTTTACGCTGTTTCCCATAATTTATTAGAAAGTAAATACACTATAAAGAAGCCACCATTCTTATTTGAACTGTTTAGATATTAATGAATAAAGCTAGATATATTTTATATACGTTTGTACTATTAATTGCTGTAATATTATATTTTCAATCAATCAACACCTCTTCTCGTGTAGAGTATCAAAAAGAATTTAAAAAAGATAAAACGTTTGGTGCCATTTCTATGGATATCACTGGAGATGTAACAAAAAAGATAAATGCATCTAATGAGCTAATTCCAGTGATTGAATCTGAAAAGATTTACAGTGGGGAAACTATCCTTACATCGAATGATTCAACTTGTTACTTATTTTTCCCCTCAGAAACAAATATAAAATTATTCCCCAATACCGAACTTATCATTCGAAGAATGTCGTACGAAAAGGAAGGAATCATAGATGAATTGTTCCTAAAAAGGGGAGCTTTACATATTAAGTCTTCAAAGAGAAAAGTAAATGATCATTTTACTATACTTACTCCCTCTCTGATAATCGGGGTGAGGGGGATGGAGGCAAAGATTTCCGTAAACCCAATTATTTCAGGCAAAGAAATATCTAAAGTTATTTCTTTAGAAGGTAATACAAATGTAACACAACAGAGAGAAGGGATTCCCTTGACATCTGAGCCCATTTGTAATTTGTTCAATGATGAGATGGCCATAGAAGAGGGGTTTGGTGGAAATATGGACAAAATTCCTATTACAGTTGGAGAGTATGTCCAGGAATCTGTAAGTTCATTTAATTATACAGAGCTAGATTTGGTACGACTCTACAAACGCTCTGAAATAGAAAAAATAGTAATGCAGGATGGAAGTATTTATAGGGGCGTTATGACAGGTATGAATAACGAAAGCCTATATATTCATACCTTATCTGCACAAAGAAAAATAGAAAAAAATCAGGTTAAGCACCTAGATGCAGAAAAACTAAAATTTCCCCAATAAACAAAAGGTTCTTAAACTATATTTTCAATGCCCGTACTCAAATCTTGGATTTGGAGAATAGACTCTTTTATCTTACTGAGGTGATCGGAACCCGGTGAAATGAGTACTCTCATACTTCTCTTAAGTTCGTGTAGCTCTTCATAGATAGAAGCTAGGAGATGAATATCCTTTGGCAAAAGTTCTCCGTAGTACTCCCTGACAAGTCGAGAAAGGCGAACGGGGATATCAAAATAGGTTAATTCTGTAATACTTATTTCATCTATGGTATATAATATCCAATTGATGATGGTGAGCGAAATTATCTTTTCAATTCTAGAGATATCTTCTTGTGTGGATTTAGATTCTAAGCTTTTATAAAATTTGATTCTTTTCTCTAAGTAATTTTGAAGGGTTCTATACTCAATGCTCTTATTTTTAAATCCGTCCCATTTGTACCTGAACTTTTGAAAATAGACTTCCCCATACACAGGCTTGCCCAATTCCATAAGATGTACTGCAGTAGGTTCAAAAATTTCTAATCTATAGAGCAGAGAATCTTTGTCTCCACTGATAAGGCTTACTTCTTCTGTAAAATGGTCATTTAAAACTGAATTGATATCATGCGTAAAAGAAGTTCGAATATGATCCTGACCACTAGCAAGTAGGAAGAAATTTCTATCCGATGAGTCTGTAAAATCACCCCTCTCTCTAGAACCATAGTGTAATACGAAAAATGGCTGAAAAGAATTTATTGTTTTCAATTCTTCTGAGAGGGAATTCCAAATTTCTGAGTTTATATTATTCAAAGAATATCCTCATTCTAGCCAAATTTTCTAAAATAGCTTTGTATGCACGGTCTCTATCTTCGTTGCTACGAAAGGGAAGGGATTTGATATTATTAAGATCATGGTAGATAATGTCTATTGAGGATTTATCAGGATTTTTTTTAATAGTAGATACAAAATCCAAATTGATTACTTCCGATTCACCGAGCTTTAACCACATAGCTAAAGCTAATATCGGATAAGACCTTACCTCAAAAAAGTACTTTTATACCAATTTCTGATTCTTTGTAGACCTTAAAAATCAAAGGGAATCCCAAAATATTTTACTTGAACCTAATCTAACCCATGCGAATTAAAAATATGTCCAAGAATTTAGTAGTAATCCCTGCTTACAATGAAGAAGAAACCATTGAAGCTGTTGTAAAATCAGCAATTCCCCATTCAGATCTATGTGTAATCAATGATGCGTCTAAAGATAAAACAGGAGAAATCCTCAACCGTTTGCAATTGGAGTTCCCCAATCGCCTCTTTGTAATCCATCATGAGAAGAATACCCACATTCCAGGGGGGATTCGGGATGGGATGCTCTTTGCTAGGGACAATCACTATGACTATGTGGTTACAATGGATGCGGGGCTCTCTCATGACCCTGATATGTTGCCCCAATTTTTTACTCACCAATCCTGCGATGTTTTGATAGGCAAACGGGAGAAAGTGGAGGGAGT
>CAMCZP010000132.1 GCA_945887855.1 Leptospira interrogans serovar Manilae
TCACAGTCTAAAAATATTGTGGATATTTTCCAAAGGATGAGAAGCATTCTCTTGAATTCATTCCAAATCTACTCGTATACAATTTTTATAAAAAATCCTGAAGAAAACAATCTCTACCCCTATTGGATCAGCTATCATAACAAATATGATCCAATGGAAGAATACCGTAAAAATAAAATTCCACTCCATGTTTTTAACTCACCCCACTCTTATGTAATAAAAAACAATAGATCAATTTATTCGAAAAAAATTCGTTCTAATATTTCCTTCCATGAACAAAAGAATGTAGATCTCTTAGGTATCACTTCAGTTTTTATCATCCCACTCAGCATCAATGGTGAAGTCTTTGGAACTTTGAGTATCTCGGATAATAAATTTGAACCCATAAGCCTTGAAAAAACTAGCCTAGAGGATAGAAAGGAAATTGAAGAATTTGCCAGTCTCATAGCCCCCTCCATCTACCAAACACTCCAGAGACAGAGATTAGAAACATCAGAACTAAGGGCAAAAAAAATGCAGGAGATGATCAATATAGTATCACGATCTCCCTCCATTGAAAATTTAATACAGAGAATCAAAAAAATATTTTCTGAAGAATACTTTATAAATACTTTTACTATCTATTTTATAGATGAACAAAAGAAAGTTTTGTACTCCGAGTACTCTCTTTCACAAAAATTAATTCCTGATCCTATAGCAGAAGAATTAAAAAATAACAAAATACATTTAAATGATATGAAAAATATACATTCTAAATGTATATCTCTTAAAAAAGCAGTCCTGTTAAAAAGAGTTAAAATAAATTATCTCAGCGAGGAAGAAGCAAAAAATGTAAGATTACTTGGTATCAAGTCCATCTATATTCTGCCACTGATTCATGAAGATATCTGCATTGGAACTCTTTCTATTTGCGATACAGACTATGGGGATTTTAACATAGAAAAATTTATCCCTCTCCAACCTGAATATGAAGACTTTATAAGCCTTATCACCCCCTCTATCTTCCAAGCCTTTCAAAAAGGGATTATAGAAAAAGCATACACCGACCTTAAAACTTCTCAAAAACAGCTCATAGAAGCAGAAAAAATGGCAGCCCTGGGCAATCTCATCGCCGGAGTTGCCCACGAAATCAATACGCCGATTGGCACCATCAAAGCAAGTGCAGAAAACCTTCGGTATGCCTTAAATGAAACCATGAGCACTTCCCCAAAGCTAATTCGGGAGCTTGAACCAGAGATCTTTGACCTCACATTCCAATTGATTTACAAAGCAGGAAAAAATCAAAATTTTTCCTCAAAAGAGGAACGAAAAACACGTAAATTTCTTACAGAGCAATTAGAAGAGAACCATTTTGCAGATCCGGATAAAATTGCCGAACTCTTGGTGGAAATGAAAATTGATACACTGGACAAAGAATTTTTTCCGCTATGGAAACATCCCCTAGCTATAGAAATTGGTACTATGGCTAGAGGACTTGCAGGTCTACTAATGAAGACCAATACAATAGAAGCATCGGTTGAAAAAACTTCTAAAATCGTCTACACACTTAAGCTATACAGCCAAAAAGACAAAAGTGGAATCATGCAGAAACGAGAGCTCATTCCAGGAATCGAAACAGTTCTTACCATCTACCAAAACTATACCAACCAAGGAATTCATGTAGTACGAAACTACCAAGAAATACCTACTGTTCTCTGCTATATAGATGAGATCAATCAAGTATGGACAAATATTATTTTCAATGCCATTCAAGTTATGAAAAATCATGGTACGCTCACTATCACAGTAAAGGTAACCGATTCCAACTCTATAGCCATAAGCATTGGAGATACAGGCTCAGGCGTACCACCTGAAATTCTTCCTAACATTTTTGATCCATTTTATACCACAAAAGTAGCAGGGGAAGGTTCTGGATTGGGTTTGCATATTTGCAAACAAATCATTGAGAAACACAATGGTACAATCAGTGTGAAGAGTGTTCCAGGTAGTACGGTATTTACTGTAACTCTCCCGATTGGGTAAACTTTTTTGCTGAAGTCTTTTTTCTCACTCCTCATCATTTCAAGTTTCTTCTTCCAGAGTTGCAATACATCATCCTCACCCTCTATGCCCACTGTAGAAAATGGAGTTCTCGATCTTTCCACTTGGGAATTTGATACTTCTGGGTCTGTAGAAGTCAATGGAGATTGGGAATTTTACTATGGAGAGTTTCTGAATTCTAAAGATTTTCAATCAGAAAACAAGGCAGTTCCGTCTTATATAAAAGTCCCTGCTAAGTGGAGCTCACAAGGATATCCTACGTATGGATTCGCGACCTATCGGGTCAAAGTACTTCTTCCAAAATCAATAGGTGTGCTTCCAGACAAACCCCTTCACTTGATGAACCCCGCCACAGATAAGCACAGCCTGTCTCTATCACTGAACTCCTCTGCCTCCTCTTATCGAATGTTTTTAAATGGAGAGCTTGTTTCTGAAAATGGAGTTGTGGGTAAATCGTTAGAAGAGTCCATCCCTTTTATACAAAATAAAATTATTACATTTTATAGCAATACAGACTCATTAGAAATTATTTTTCAATTCTCAAATTTTCAACACATTCACTCTGGAATTTGGGGCACTATAAAGCTTGGAAAAAGTTCTGATGTGGAGAGCTCTGCCAAACAAAAATTTGTATTAGATGTTGTGATTTCGAGTGGACTTTTATTATTTTCTCTCTACCACTTAGGACTTTTCATAACCAGAAGAAAAGATACCTCTCCTCTCTACTTTGGAGTATTTTGCTTATTTATGGCAGTGCGAACAGTTTCTATAAATGAAAGAATGATCTTAGATGCAGTGCCTGTACTACCTTTTTGGTTTGTACATAAGGTAGAATATTTAACAATTTATATGGGTGTTCCTCTGTTTCTTAGGTTTATCAAAGCTTTATTTCCTGATGAAGTCAACAATAAAACAGTAAAAATCTATACAGTTTTATTTATACCACTTATTTCACTAGTTCTTCTTTTCCCTATGCACATCTATACAAGAACTATCAATGTATTTCAATTCATAACTCTCACAGCAATTCTTTATTCCATGTTTGCAATTCTTCTTAGCGTTAGGCATCAAAGGCTGGGAGCAAAGTTGATCTTAAGTGGATTTATCCTCTTTTCATTTACTGTTTTCAATGATATATTGAAAGCAAATGGGATCATCCACACCCCATTTCTCATGACCTATGGATTTTTCCTTTTTATTTTATTTCAGGTTTCTTTACTCTCCCATAGATTTTCTAGTAGCCTGGAAATTTCAGAAAAATTAACAGAAGAGTTAAAAATAAAAACAGATAGATTAGAAGAAACTACTTATGAACTTCGAGAACTTACAATCAATTTAGAGAAAAAAATTCAAGAACGAACCCTCGATTTAAACGAAGCAAAATCTGATTTAGAAGCAATCAATAACTTTACCAAATCCATCACATCCCTCTCAGATCTAAGTGATGTTTTTACTGAAATTTCTAAGTACATGAACACCAAGTATGGTATCACAGGTTCCTGGCTTTTTTTGCCTGATAGAAATAGAGAGTATTTATTTATCTATAAGGTCATCAGTTATACAAAGGAATTTCCTGAGAAGTACAGATACATACAGGATAGAAAGATTCCAATCCACGGTCATAGCGGGATGGTAAATGTAGCTTTTAAGAAGAAAAAAACTCTCTACTTCCCCAAATTAAAAAATATCCCTTTTGATTTAGACCAAGAAGTTGCAAATACATTAGATCTCAAAGCATTTCTCTATGTTCCCCTTGTCATTAAAAACGAATGTGTGGGCGTACTTTCCTTTTCTAACTTTGAAAAGGAAATGAATCTAAGTCGGTCAGACATCAAAAAAATTACATCACTCTGCTTTCATATCTCCGGTGTAGTAGAAACTACGTATCTCTTAAAAGAAGTGGATCGCACTAAAAAACAAACAGATGAGCTCAATCTCCTCATAAAAAGTTTAAATGAGAAACTAGATATTAAACTTATTATGGAGAAAGTATTACGTTTTGTTAATCATAATTTTGGAATCAAACACCATGCACTCTATAGAGTCAATCCTGATAAAACTACAATTTCTGTACTTGATATTCACTTCCCCGACTTTATAAACTCCATAGATAGAGAAATAATAAAAAACTATAAGATACCGATCAAAGAGAGGGGAGCACATGCCTTAGCCATACATGGTAAAAGGCCTTTCTATATCCCAAAATTGAGAAAAAAAGGAACCATCGAAGAAGAGCTATTTGTTATAGACAAATATAAAATCCAATCCTTCTTAATCATTCCCCTCATTCTTGAAAATGAAATCATTGGCGTATTAGATTTTTCAAATGATGATAGAATGAATCTGATCAAAGAAGATCTCTCCAGGCTCTCAATTCTAGGAGAACATCTTGCGGGGATCATTTACAATGCAAATCTCTATGAGATAGCAGAGTCTGCCCGTATGTCAGAAAAAAAGGCATACGAAGATTTGAAAAGCTCCCAAAACCAATTGATCCAATCAGAAAAAATGGCTGCACTGGGAAATCTTATTTCGGGAATTGCACATGAAATCAACACTCCAATAGGTGCCATCAAATCCAGCTCTAAAAATCTTTCTTACTCACTCACATCCCTTTTGACATATGCTCCCATTCTCATTCGGGAATTAGAAGACTCTACTCTCTCCCTCATTTTAAAGCTTGTCAATTCCAACAATCCAATAGATCTCTCCACAAAAGAAGAGCGAAAACTCAAGAAAGCACTCTCCTCTACTCTAGAAGAAAAAGGGATATTAGAAATTGATAAAATAGCTGAAACTCTAGTTGAATTAAAAATTACAGAAATTGATGATGAATTTCTGCCCCTCTGGAACCACCCCCGTTGCAATGAAGTTATCAAACTCACTAGAGACCTAGCAGGGCTCAATAAATTATCGAAAACAATCAATTCTGCAGTTGACAAAACTAGCAAAATAGTCTATGCTTTAAAATCGTATTCAAATACAGACTCCATCTCCTCCATGAAAAAAGAAAATCTTCATTCCGGACTGGACAATGTACTTATCATTTACCAAAACTATCTTCACCAAGGCATAGAGGTTATAAAAGAATATGGAGACATCCCTCCTGTACTGTGTTTTTTAGAAGAGTTAAACCAAGTGTGGACCAATCTTATTTTCAATTCTATCCAGGCAATGAACTCTACCGGTACGCTTAAAATCCAAACATCCTATACAAAAGAAACGGACAAAGTCCAAATTCGTATCACTGACTCTGGATCTGGAATCACTCCAGAAATTCTCCCAAAAGTATTTGAACCATTTTTCACCACCAAACAATCCGGGGAAGGCTCTGGATTGGGGCTCTATACCTGTAAACAAATCATAGAAAAGCATAGCGGCACCATCACCGCCCAAAGTACTCCGGGAAACACAGTTTTCTCAATTGAACTACCCGTAGGTGTGCAATGAAAAATTTTCGAATTTATCTTTTCAGCTTCTCCCTTTTGCTATTGGTGACTTGCTCCCCCACTCTCTCCGAGGAAGAACTAAACATCACAAAAGATCTGGAATGCTCCTCCGTTGCCCAACCCCTCCCCCTTTTGGAATATGCAAATGGAAAATCTACACTAGAGTTTCAGAAGATCAACCATGACTCTCTCAACTTTGGGTTTTCAAAGGATTCCTATATCTGCAAATGGGAAAACACAATTGAAAATTCCCATTCCCAAATGGATAGGCTCATCATTGGAATTTCCCTCCAAGATTATCTTGACATCCTGTATCTCAATCGGGATGGCTCACACCTATCTATTGAAACAGGGGATAGGAGGTCGGTGTCGCCTTATGTGTTGAGCGACTATCCCTATGAATTTAAAATCAATCTAAAGGAAGTAAAAACAATTTTCTTCCAACTCTCCACGCACGATGGACTGCATGAAGGACTTACATTTGATCTCACCACAAGC
>CAMCZP010000133.1 GCA_945887855.1 Leptospira interrogans serovar Manilae
ATGAGGGCTGATCTAGACTGGAGCTATACCACTGCAGGTGCTATGAACACTATCAATGCCTTTGGTTATTTTTTAGGAGCATTGAGCACTCCACTACTTATGCGAAGGTGGGGAGCTGTATCACTCTTACTGTCCGGGGCTGTACTCTCCACAATTTTCATGGCAGGATGTGGTTTTTATATAGAGACAGAGAGTTTATTAGCCATGAGATTTTTATCAGGAGTATCGAGTGCCCTTATTTTTGTAGCGGGTGGATTGCTCTCTGCTAGGTTGGGCTCAATTCTCCATGAGAGAGCAGGGTTGATCTTGGGATTGTACTATGGTGGCACGGGGACAGGGATAGTTCTTTCTGCACTAATCGTTCCAATCGTTTTACATTACTCACAAGAAGAAGCCCATTCCTGGAAATATGCCTGGTGGGCTTTGAGTATTCTATGTGGTATATTCACTCTTTTTTTATATAGACCCATGCTCGAACTCCAATCCATGGGCTTACATACCACTTCCACCCAAAAAGACAAAGAATCAAAAGTTCAATATTTCTCATTTTTTATGGCACTCTTAGGTTATGGTCTCTTTGGTGTGGGGTATATAGGGTATATGACATTTGTAATAGCTTTGTTGCGTGAGATGGGTGTAAAACCAATCCTCATCACTTTATTTTATACATCCTTGGGATTGGCTACCATAGCGGGCGGTAAAATCTGGTCGCGACTTTTGGATAGAGCAAAGGGAGGAGGTGCATTGGCTATTTTAAATGGACTCCTTGGGTTTTGTGTGTTGGTACCTGCCCTCTCTACAAATCCATTTGGGATACTTTTCTCAGGGGTTTTATTTGGTTCCATTTTTTTATCTGTGGTTGCATCCACCACCGCATTTGTACGACACAACTTAAACCAAAATCTTTGGGCAAAAGGTATCTCCGCATTTACTATAGTTTTTGCACTCGGTCAAATATTGGGCCCTACCATTGTGGGTTTGATAGCAGACGGAGCAGGTGGGGTGGAAAATGGATTGGTGTTTTCTTCTATTTCTCTCTGGATAGGTGCAGCTCTAGCTTGGAGCCAAAAAAAATTGGGCATTGAAAAAACTTAGATGTAATACTTTTTAACTCACTTTTTTCCTTCCAAAAAGTACATCTTCATAGGTCCTTTCCCTTTTACTTCTAGCTCTCCTCTATACTCAAAAATATATTTATGATTTAACTTTTGGAATACATATTCAGAGCAGTTTACCCTTCCTATCATCCCATTGGATTCCATTCTCGATGCTATATTTACAGTGTCTCCCCATAGGTCGTATACGAATTTATTTTTTCCTATAACTCCCGCTACAATGGGACCCGCATTTATACCTATTCGAAGTGCTATATCAATTTGTAGTTCCCGTTGGATTTTATTGAATGCATCTATCATCTCCAGAGAAGCCTCTGTGATACGAATTAAATGTTCATCACTTGGAACGGGAATCCCTCCCGCCACCATATAGCAATCGCCAATGGTTTTTATTTTTTCCAGTTCGTATTTATTGGTAACCCTATCGAAGTTTGTAAAAATCTCATTTAGAATATCCACCAATTTTTCTTGTGAGCTCATTTTAGAGCTCATTTTGGTAAAACCTGCTATATCTGCAAATAGAACACTAGCTTCTTCGAAGTAGTCAGAAATTATATTTTCCCCTTTTTTAAGCCTTTCTGCTATACTTTTGGGTAAGATATTGAGAAGAAGTTTTTCTGATTTCTCCATTTCAACTTCTAGCTTATCATTTAAAATTTTTACCTTATCCATCTGCTCTTTGAGCTGTTTATTTTTTTTGGATAATTCCTTGTAGGCATCGGCATTGTCAATGGCAATGGCAATATAAGAAGCCATTGTGCGAAGTATGCTCAATTGGTTTATATTATAAGCATCTTTATTATAACTTTGAACACTAAATATACCGATTAATCTATCTTCAACTTGCAATGGAATATATACTTGTGATAAGAATACCTCATCCCAAAGTTTTTGAGAATTTTCTACGAAATTTGGGAACTCCGTTTCTAGATCTAAAATTATAATTTCTTTTTTTTCAGTGATACATCTTCCTGAAAAATTATCTTCTTTAAGTGTCTCAGTTGCCAAAGAAGGAGTAAACTTATGATTTTTAACTAAAAATTTATATTTGATAATTTCTTTTTCTTCTTCATACATACCGATGGTTATAATGTCAGAATCCATTATACCCTGGATGTGTTTATTGATTGTGAGAATGATTTCTTTTGTGTCTAGGGAAGAAGTGAGAGTTTGACCGAGCTGGCTGAGTGATTTCAGATTATTGTAGGTCAACTCAAGTTTTAAATTTGTTGATTGTAACTCATTTTGTGTTCTGATGAGGCGACGTTGGTTGGAATCACCTATTTTCATCAATTTGAGAGTTTGCCGCAGTAAGGCGTCATACTTAGAACCCAAAAGTTTGTACTCTTCTGTGATTCTATCTAGACTTAAATTTTTGGTGATGTTTTCTTTGAATCTGTTGAGTAGACCTTGCTCCTCTTTAAAAAATTCTTCTTTTTCTTCTGCAGGTTCTACCATAAATTGTTTTAATAATAAACCAATTGAAAAGGAACTTTTAGATCACTGGAAAATTCTTCTCCAGTTTCCATCATATCATCATCATCTTCTTCGTAGTACCACTTAATGGAAGTAATCCCCGAATTTACAAAGTATTTATCCAATCTGTCCAATATATCAATCACACATTTTGAAGAGCTAGTGTTAAAATAATTTAATTTAAAATTGACCTTCAGCTCTATTTTATCCTGAATACACTTGTCTAGCCACTCAAATACGGGTTTATAAAAAGCCAGAGAGTTTTCTGGATAGGATTCTCCTATGATTTCCAAAAGCCCACCCTTATAATCCATAATGATTTCCGGAGAAGATTTTGTCTTAGGGATAACTATTTTTTCCATTATTGATTTTCCTTTTTAAATGTTACTGTCAATGTCAGAAAGGAATTTACATCATCCACTGGTGCAATCTCGCACTTCAGGGTATCATCTGATTTTCTGGCAATGTCTATCAAGCCAATACCTGCACCTTTGCTTCCTTCTTCCGGTGGTTTACGGATTTTATCCTGGTAGAATGCTTTTAATTCCTCTTTGTTCATACCATTTACAGTGTCACATCGCTCTTTTACTTTTTGAACAGTTTCTTTTTGAACTAAATTTCCTGAACTCAGATAAAAAAAATCTTTTTTCTCTCGTAAAATTATAATTCCAACCCCTGAATTTCCAAAGGGTCCCATTTCCTGCTCTACTGAGTATCGAACAATATTTTGTGCTAACTCAATAAAAACAGCAAAGATTTTCTTAGTATTGGTTTCGGCACTCAAAGAAGATCGAATCATGGAACCAAATTCAGTCACCACTTCTTGTGAGATAGCACCCTTAAATGACAAAAGAATCCTATGATCTTTAGATTCTACATATTGCTTGTATAAATTGAGCGATTCCATACTACGCTAACCTACCCATTTAGATTTTTCCTGTCAATCATACTTTCCCTCCATTTGCATTGAAAACAACTCCAATCACTGTGAACTCATCTCTTTATTGCTCCATTTTTTAATTTTATTATAAATTAAAAAAACTTTTTATTAATAAATGACGCAACTGCAATTACTATCTTTTTTCCGCCGGTAGGCAGAAAAAAAGCTTGGGATTGTTGCGAATAAATATGGAAAAACTTACCTTTAGCAGGAACGTCATAAATTACCCATAAAAATAAAAAATTAAATAATAGTACTTAAAATATAAATAGCAAACCACCCCAATAAAAACCACCTCCAACAGCTGGAGAAAGAATTAAATCACCTTTTTTGAATTTATTCTTAAATTCTGATAAAACCGTGGGAATGGATGCAGATGAAGTATTGCCAACATGATCAAAATTAGTTAAAATTTTATCTTTTGGAATAGGGGATCTACGTAGTACATCCTGTAAAACTACATCAGTTCCCGGATGGGGGATTAAGTAGTCGATATCCTCTGGTTTGAGGTTATTTCGGGTCAATAGTGTATTGATTCCTTTTAAGGTTAAATCAGCTGCATTTGTAACTAAATGTGGAAAGCTTTTGATAATGCCCTTCTCTGAAATTACCATGGTGTCATGTAGACTTCCTTCATCTTTTAAATAAAAATCTACAATTCCAGCGTTTTTATTTCCCGTATATTCTAATACAACAGAAGCGGATGCGTCACCGGCAGTGTATTCTCCATAACCACCCATCTTTGTTCTAAGAGAAAATCTTTCCGAGCAGGATATTATAGCTTTTTTGAATCTACCAGATTGAAGATACATACATGCTGTTTGGACTCCCGCCACAAATCCTGCACATGCCGTTCCCACATCAAAGGCAAGGGAATTTTTTGTCCCTGTTAAATCAGAAGCTTGGGGAGCAAGATCCGGTAGATAATAACGATCTGTCCAATTACAAAATAGAAATAAATCAATTTCACCTGGAGATAATTTAGCATCATTGAGTGCACTTTTAGCAGATTCAGCTGCCATAAAGATAGAAGTTTCTTTTTCATTAGACCTAAATCTCTTTGTTACTCCTATATCACCGATGACTGCTCTTTCAGCGGGATGCATCTCAGGGTACTTAAGTCTAGATTTTATATCCTCATTAGATATAATTTTCTCTGGATAATAGTGCCCATAACCAGTAATTTCTATTCCAAGTGATTTCAATTCATTTTTGTTCATAATAAGTTCTCCGAACTTTTTTTAAATAAATATTATAATTAAACACCTTTATAATGCTCATAAAAATTTTATAAAAGTTAAATTTTCAAATATTACAATTACATTTTTAATTTTTCCTATGGGAAGAAAATTATTTATTATTATTCAAATTTAATTTGTGACACGATCTATACAAGACCTTATGATTTTAAAGTAATAGCTCCTCTGTACTGCGAAAAATAGGAGACATTTTCAGGAAACTTAAAAAGACATAAATAGGATTCATTCAAGAATAGATTCTACAGTTCCGATAGGTAAAATATCGGCTTATTTGATTTATAAATAATATGTTGATGATAAAGAGAAAGTGTATTTAAAATACGGTCAAGTAGTAATCATAGTTTGGCTCACATTTATGATAAGAATTACTGAATTTGATTTTTTAGAAAAATATAATAAGGAATAAAAAATTTTTTTAGCATTATGTATAAAAATTTATGGAAAAAAAGATGATCCAAATAAAGCGGCAATTTTCCATTGAAATTCCAGTTAGAAACACGGACGTCGGTTTCGGATTGCACTTACCATTCAATCATATGGCTACGTTTCTAAGTGAGGCTCTTACAAGTTTCTTGAAATACAATGGGTTTACGATATTAGACATTGGTGGTGTAAGTTTCATTATTCCTGAAATGAATATTAAATATATCGCCGAGATTCATACGAATGATGTTATTGTATTTGATGTTGCAGCTGGAGATTTCGTTGAAAAATCTTGTGTCCTTTTTTTCCAGGGCAGGAAAAAAGGTGGAAATAAAATTGTGGTGAAAGCACGAATAAAAATAGTTTTTTATGACTATACAATCAAGAAGGCTGTACCGGTTCCGAAGGCTTTTTCATCAATATTTAGTTAGGTTAGTATCGTATTTTCCAGCAGCAGAAAGAGAATTAGGATGATCAGGAAAAAACTACAATGAAACCAGAATCAACAGTTACATTTGAAGGATGTGAGATTTACGAAACGATTCACATTGGAGCAGAGATACGCATATACCGCGGTAGGGATATGCGCAGTGGACGACCGGTCATCATCAAACATCTACCTAA
>CAMCZP010000134.1 GCA_945887855.1 Leptospira interrogans serovar Manilae
TACAATATCTATGAAAGAAAAAATAAATTTTAAATTATTTTATGAAAAATGAATCACCTCTAATATCAATAGCTATGGCAACATATAATGGTGAAAAATTTATTATAGAACAATTGGATAGTATAATTAATCAATCTTATAAAAATATAGAAATAATTATTTGTGATGATAATTCTAATGATAAAACTGTTGAAATCTTAAAATCTTATTGTAAGAAATTCCCCTTAACCATTATTCAAAATAAAATAAATTTAGGAATAGTCAAATCATTTGAGATTTCATTAAAGAATTGTAAGGGAGAATATATTGTACTATCAGATCAGGATGATATATTCTTACCTAAAAAAATAGAAATACTATTTGATAATATTAAAGATTCATTACTAATTCATTCAGATTCTATAATTATTGATCAAGAAAAAAATATCCTTTTTGATTCTCATTTTGATTCTTTTAAATCTAAAAATAAAACATATTTTATGGATTATATAATAGGAAATAATGTTACTGGTAATAGTGTACTTATAAAGAAAGATTTAGTAAGATATGCTATTCCTTTTCCTAAATATATTAGAATTCATGATCACTATTTAGCTATTTGTGCTTCATATCATGGTAAAATTGAATTTATACCTGATAAACTTCAATATTATAGACAACATTCTAATAATTCTATTGGAATTAGAAAAAATAATTATGATACTTTTATTACTAATACAAAAAAAGATATTAGAAGTTATATAGAATTTATAAAATTTAATAAATTTAATAAATTTAACGAAGAATTATACATACATCTTACACTAAAGATAGGAATTATTAGAGGAATACGTAAGAATAAAGTGCCATTAAAAAAAGTACTATCTACAAAAGGTAGTTTTAAATTACTTTTCGTATATATTCTTCTTTATCCTAAATTACCTTATGTATATAGAAAAACTCTTTATGCAATATTATCTAAATTTAAATAATATGATATCATAAAAACTCATATTATGATAGTTAATTTAATATAAAATTATAATCAATGAATAACACAATCTCCATTACAGTTTCTATAGTTTTATATAAAAGTAACCTAACTATATTATTAAAATCTTTACAATCTTTAATATATTCATTTGAAGAAATTAACAAATTAGAGGAATATACAATAAAGATAAATTTTATAGATAACTCTCCAAGTTATATTTCAGAAAATAATTTAATATTTCTAACAAATTTTTTTAGAGACTTTTCAGATTTTAAATGGACTTTTAAAAATTTTTCAAATAATCCCGGTTTTTCATTTTCACACAATTATAGTATTATGAGTGAAAATTCTGACATTCATTTGATACTTAATCCTGATATTTATTTGGCCTCAGAATCATTAAAAAATTCAGTTAATTACTTAATAAATCATCCAAATACCAACCTTGTATTTCCAAAAGTTTATGAATGGCATGAAGAATTAGAAGATAAAAAAAGAATGCAATATTTAATTAAATCATATCCTTCAGTTTTTGTTCTTTTTTTGAGGGGATTTGCTCCCACTTTAATAAGATACATTTTTAAAAATTATATTGATAAATATGAAAATAAAAATTTAAATTATAATTTAGTTCAAGAAAATTTAAAGATAGTTAGTGGATGTTTTATGCTTACTAGAACTTCCGTTTTAAAATCTATAGGTGGTTTTAATGAAAAATATTTTTTATATTTTGAAGACTTTGACTTATCTTTAAGAATTGGTAAAATTGATTATATTCCAAATAGTATTGTTTACCACAAAGGAGGGAATGCTTCTAAAAAAGGGTTTAAACATATTATATATTTCTTAAAATCTATGATTTATTTCTTTAATAATAATGGCTGGAAACTTTATTAGTAAAATTAATTTTTATAAGTATGAAAATATCTAACAAAATTTTAACAGGAATAAATTACTTATGAATAGAAAAGGTATAATTCTAGCCGGTGGTTCCGGAACCCGACTCTATCCGGTCACCCATGTTGTTTCCAAACAACTCCTTCCCATCTACGACAAACCCATGATCTACTATCCCCTTTCTACATTGCTTTTGGCGGGTGTAAGGGAAATTCTTATCATCTCTACTCCTGAGATGACCCCATTATTTAAAACCTTACTAGGGGACGGTTCACAATGGGGGATAAGGCTTGAATATGCAGTTCAGGCTGAACCCAAGGGATTAGCACAAGCATATCATATAGGTGAAAAATTCGTAAATAATCAACATAGTATCTTAATTTTAGGAGATAATTTATTTTTTGGACATGATTTTTCTAAATTATTAGAAAATGCAGATAATAATCGTGATTCGTCCACAGTTTTTGCTTATCCTGTTCAGGATCCTGAGAGATATGGAGTGGTAGAGTTTGATGCCAATCGAAAAGCAAAAAGCATTGAAGAAAAACCCAAAAATCCCAAGTCAAATTATGCAGTCACAGGTCTCTACTTTTATGATCCAGAAGTTATAGAAATTGCTAAATCAATTAAGCCGTCACACAGGGGAGAATTAGAAATCACAGATGTGAATAAAAAGTATCTTGAACTTGGAAAATTGAGTGTAGAAGTAATGGGTCGTGGCTATGCATGGCTCGACACAGGTACCCATGAGTCTCTTTTGGAAGCCTCCGTGTTCATTGAAACTATAGAAAAAAGACAGGGATTAAAAGTTGCCTGTCCGGAAGAAATCGCCTATCGAAAGAACTATATTTCCAAGGCTGAGTTAGAAAAAATAATTGAGCCTTTAAAAGACAATAGCTATTCTCTGTATCTCAAGAAAGTTCTCAATGAAACAATCTATTAAATTATGAATTTTAAACGTTTTAAAATCGATGGACCAGTACTAATTGAACCAAAAGTATTTGGTGATGAGAGGGGTTTTTTCTTTGAATCCTTTAAGGCATCTCTTTTTAATAGAGAGGGAATTCCAACAGAATTTTTACAGGACAATCATTCCCGTTCTTCTAAGGGTGTACTGCGTGGAATGCACTTTCAAGTTCCTCCTGTACCACAGGGAAAAATGGTTCGAGTTGTCCGTGGAGGAGTTGTGGACGTTGTAATAGATATTCGAAAAAATTCCAGCACGTATGGAGAATGGTTGAGTGTTGAATTAAATGAAGAAAATAAATCAATTTTTTATGTTCCTCCGGGGTTCGCTCATGGATTTCTAACTTTACTAGATGGAACTGACTTTTTATACAAGGTTACTACTGAGTATTCACCTGTTCACGAACTAGGAATTCATCCTTTTGATTCTGAGATAAAAATTCCTTGGAAAGATTGGTTACAGGAAGAATTCATTCTTTCAAAAAAAGACAAAGAATCTCCACAACTACGAGATTTCTCCTCTCCCTTTGTAATATGATCTATATAACAGGAACGGGTCAACTCGGTCAGGAATTACAAAAGGTATTTAGAGACACTAATAAATCTTTTCAAGCTTTTCCAATAGAAGAATGGGATATTTGTAATACAAATCAGAATGAAGATATTTTATCTAAGAACCCAAGCTTTCTTATTAATACTGCTGCCTACACAGCGGTAGATAAAGCCGAGTCAGATTTAAAATTGGCTTATGAAATAAATTCAGAGGCAGTTTTAAATTTGGCTCAAATTTGTAAAAAAAGAAATATTTATTTTATTCATATCTCCACAGATTTTGTATTTGGAAAAAATCCAGTAGTACAGAATGGAAATTTAAAGTTTTGGAGTACAACTGATTTAAGCTCTCCCAAAGGAATCTATGCTGAATCCAAAAAAAAAGGTGAATCCTATATAGAAAATACCTTAATAGAAAAATATTCAATCATTCGAACAAGTTGGTTATATTCCGCTTATGGAAATAACTTTCCCAAAACAATTTTACGCTTACTCAATGATCCCAATAGGAAAGAACTAAATGTAATTGAAGATCAAATTGGAAGACCTACATGGGCATATAGACTGGCAATTTTTATAGAGCTTTTAGTTAATAATATTTCCAATTCAATACCAGTAGAGAAAATGTATCACTTTTCAAACTCTGGATTGGCTAGTTGGTACGACTTTGCCTGTGCCATCCAAGAAATCGGTTTAAATAAAGGGATCTTAAAAGAAAAAAAAAGTATCACGCCTATTCCCACTGAAAGTTATCCCACCCCAGCCGAAAGACCCAGGTTTTCCGTTATGGATCTTTCTAAATCTCAGAATATCATGAAAAATATTCCTCATTGGAGGGAAGATTTAGAACACTGTCTTTCAGAAGATTTAATCATGAAGAGTTGGATGAATTGGTAAATAAATACAATTCTTTAACCCAAATGACCACCTACTTACCATTTCTCTCAAGTGTCCTTAAACAAAAACTTATTTCTTCTTTTGAATTAGATTCAAAGATATTATCTGTATTTTTTCTAAGAAATGCTGTTAGAAATCAACTATGTATTATGAATAATTTATCAAAAACTTCCTTTAAATCATCAATTAGACTAACTTTTATTCAAATCCAATCTATTAAATCTTGTATTAAAGATGTTTTTGGGGAAAATTTAAAAATTTATCTATTTGGATCAAGAACTAATCCACTTTTAAAAGGGGGAGATATTGATCTTTTTGTATATCTTGAATATAATTGTACGACAAAATTAGAAAAAATATTATTGGCTAAATCAAAAATAGAAATTAAAATCGGAGAACAAAAAATTGATTTAATCGCTGGAACTATCGAAGATTTACAAAATGATAAATTTTTAAAAGATATTCATTTAAAAGGAATACTTCTTTGAATACAGATATTACCAAAACGATTCAATCTTCAATCAAAGAAAATAATTTCATGGAAAAACAAACAATTATTCCATCCATGGAATCCTGGATCTTTTTTAGAAATTTACGGAATTATTTGAGTCATGAATATCCTGAAAACATAGATAAAACTACAGAAAATCTCAATCTATTTTTTTCTAAACTTCCTGAATTTTTTGACTTTTATGAATCAATCAAAAAAGAATGTATTAAAAGGAAGCTTATATAATTTATGAAAAAAGTTTTAATCACCGGTGGAGCAGGATTTATTGGATCAAATTTTGTTAATCTTCTCATGGAAGATAGACCTGAGTATCACATTACAGTTTTAGACAAACTCACATATGCAGGGAATCTAAAAAATTTGGCAAAGTGGAAAGATAACTCACGTTTTACTTTTATAAAAGCTGACCTTTTTGATAAAATAAAAATAGAAGAAATTTTTCAAAAAGAATCTTTTGATTTTGTAGTTCATTTCGCCGCTGAATCTCATGTAGATCGATCCATCACAGGACCCGAAGTTTTCTTGCAAACAAATATTTTTGGAACATTCTATCTATTAGAATCCATTAAGAAGTATTGGAGTCAGGATTCAAAAGAGAAACGTTTTCTTCATGTATCTACAGATGAAGTGTATGGCAGTTTGGGGGATTCTGGTTTTTTTACGGAAACTACTCCCTATGCTCCTAATTCTCCTTATTCAGCTTCCAAGGCTTCAAGTGACCATCTAGTTAGAGCATATCATCACACTTACCATTTGCCAGTAATGACTACCAATTGTTCAAATAACTACGGGCCATATCACTTTCCCGAAAAACTTATTCCCCTTATGATTTTGAATTGCCTTAGGGAAAAACCCCTACCAGTTTATGGTGATGGTAAAAACATTCGGGACTGGCTTTTTGTAAAAGATCATTGTCATGCAATCCTTTTAGTTTTGGAAAAAGGAAGAATAGGGGAGTCGTACAATATTGGTACTCGAAATGAAAAAAACAATTTGGAAATTGTGGAAACTATCTGTGCAAAAATGGA
>CAMCZP010000135.1 GCA_945887855.1 Leptospira interrogans serovar Manilae
TATCTTTCTATTTCCATAGAAGACAATGGTCCCGGAATCCCTCCCGAGATACGTTCAAAGATATTTGAAGCATTTTTCACCACCAAAGCTGTGGGTGAGGGCAGTGGGCTGGGTCTACATATCATTGGAAAAATATTAGAAAAACATAATGGATACTTAGAACTAGACTCGGTTCCTGGTATGACAAAATTTTCTATAAAAATTCCAGCGTTGGTTGAGACAAGCCCTACATAAATCAATCCCTCAAAAAGGAAAGCTCAGCTTTCTCTCTTATAATAGACGTATCCTTAACCTCTACCATAAGGGCATCATCTGATGAGATTTTAATTTTTATTTTTCCTTCAAAATCTATTTCAGGAGATTGATTGACATACTTTGCAGTGTACGTCTTTTTATTATCTATTTTTAAGGTTACATGGCTACTGTCTATGGCTTCTATTTCCATCACAATATTTTTCACTCCCGTGTCCCCATCCCACTGAAGGGCGGACCATGTTCCTGAAATTTGGTCTAGTTTGTTAGAAGCCAAAAAAGACCTTCTTCCCACTGCCCTTCTAGGTGTAGAGCTTACCATTGATACAGGTTTGGAATACTCGCTATCAGCACCCATGAGTGTCTTACTTGTAACTGAAAATAAATAAAATATATTTTTTTCTGGAAGGGTAGAGAGAAATGAAGTGTTTGGGGCAGTTACTCTATCTATAAAATTCCATTTCAACGCTCCGGGGACTTTGTACCATATATTGTACTCTTCCGCATTTTCAACTTTATCCCATTTTAGATTAACTTGCGTTCCCGAGGGATCTAGCTTTGCTTCTAAGTTGATGGGAGAAGATAATTTTGAGCTTCCTCGACTGAGATTTGCATCAATAAAACCCATTGCATAATTAGAATAGGAACCATATATATTATCTTTAGACTTTGAAATCACAGTGTAGTACTTTCTACCTCGAGATACGTTTATATCTGTAAAAAATTCTTTAGATGTAGTACCGATGGGAGTCCAAGCAGATTGATCAAATCTATATACTAAATATTCTTTAGCTCCATAGGCTTTTGACCATAGTAAATCTATTTTATCCCTATAATTTCCCATAGAAGCTTTTAAATTTTGGGGTGCAGATGGTTTGATAGCTATTGATGTTCTACCAACAGCAGAGTTAGAAGGGTCCCCATCTCCAGCTTGGTTGTATGCCACAACCGTATAGATTTCAATGCCCCCATCTTTTTTTGCATTTTTATCCTCAAATTGATTGATTTTTGTTCTTCCAGTGACTCTATAAATTCGAGAAATTGGGTCATACTTATAAACTATATATCCAATTATGCTATCTTGAGATTGCCATTCGAGTGTTATTTTATCATAGTACATTCCCACACTTGCCATAAGCCCGCTTACCTTTACCGGTACTGTGAGCTTGGTGAGGGTAGAATATCCAATGACTGCTCCTTCACTTCTTCCACTGACAGCATACTCTGAAACAGATGTAAGTTTATAATTGTATGCCGTGTCTGGTGATACTCCTGTATCTTCATAGTACGTGTTACTGGATAAGCCAACCAGTTCATACTCATCTTCTTCAGGGTATGCACGATAAATTTCATAGCCAATAGCATTGGAGACAGAAGTCCATGAGAGAACTATTTTATCTGAATAGTTGCCTTTGGTCGCATTTATTTCTGCAGGGGGTAAAATACTAGTATCAGTGATTAATTTGACCTCAGGGGTATTATCTGCATTGGGATTTACCTTAGTGACTACCGTATTGGGATCTATTATATCAACCATAACATAAGCAGATTTACATACTTTTGCTAAGAATCTATAGTCTATATAACCAAAACCATTGTCCCCCCATGTAGTACCCCATGAGTTTTGAAATTTAAATGCATTGGTACTGTCATTGTATCCCACTATAGTAATTGCATGACCTCCAAAGCTCTGACCTTTTTGCTCTTTGTAAATTGTTTTTCCCCTAAGATCATTAAAGCCTTCATCTACAAGTATTCCCACAACTACAGGTCTATTTTGAGCAAGCTGTGCTTTGATTTCAGAGGGATCATTGTATCGAACCTTTTGGAACTCTTTTGCTTTGAATTTAGAAGCAAACTGCAATTGATCAGGGGAGGGTTGGCGAGTATAATTGTTTACATCGTATGGCATAAGATCTAAAGTCAATGCTCCCCGAGATACAATCAAAGACATAGCATCGTGAATAGAGGAACCATTATCTTTTCCACCATTGATTTGGTTGTATATAAATGCGGGCGAAAACAATACTTTTGGATTTGGAGCTCCATTTTGGGTGTACTTCCAATTTTGGGAGTCTTTCCTTTCGATAAATTCGTGGTACGATTTATTTGCGTATCCCGTACTCCACGCAACACAACTTCCCTGCATTCCCTGGTTTCCAACAGGAGGCATGTTAGGAGATAGATCTACTTCTGAAGGGAGGCCTCTATGTTTTACATATCTTGGATTGGCTTCTTTTACGGAACTGGCAAGTTCAAAAGAATCAGGTTTTAGTCCTGTATAAAATCCTTGTGCGGAGATACTAAAAATTATGAATAAATAAATTAATATAGTTTGTAACATTGTAGTTCCTATTTATTTGAGTGCCTTTCTTACTTTTGTTTCATACTCTTTTGTGTACTCATGGATAGCGAATGGATTCGGTTCGTAGAGGGCTACCACATTGATTAAATTGCCCTTGGGATCTTTTACTGCTTTATTGATAAAAAATAAAATATATTCGCCCTCTCTGGGAGTAGCTTTTAGCCATTTACCATATACATTAGGTAGTACCATAAATGCTAAATCTAACTTAGCTGGCATTGGAGAAGGGGTTTTGTAGGCTTCTAATACCTCTCCCACACAGGTAACGGAGAGATCTCCACCAGAAATTTTTTTTTCTCTTATTTTGGACAGTTTTACCTTAGCCACGTATTCGGAATCCCGAATCAATTCTTCTAAACTGGGGGGAGTGGGCAGGGCTGAAAGGAACGAAGTAGCCACAAACAGAAGTGAAACTAGAAAAAGACTTCTACTAACAAAAAATGAATAGATCGATATTGGCATCAAAGGAACTCCCTATTTTCAAAACAGACTCTTTCTAGATTAGACTTTAGGTTTACCTCTGAAAAGCAAGGAAATTAAAAAAGCTCATTAGTCTATTTATAAATCATATAATTCGAAGATTAATTTTTTTGTAAAAAATCTTGACCAATCTTTCTCCCATATATCATTTTAACAAACAAGGAATATTTTTATGGCTACTAAAGAGTTGGGTGATACGTACGATATTATCTGTATAGGTTCGGGGATGGGAAGTTTAACAGTGGCGAGTTTACTTTCCCAATTTGCTTCCAAAAAAATTTTAGTGATTGAAAAGCATTTTCAACCGGGAGGCTATACACACTCCTTCAGCCGAAAGCAGGGTAAGTTCCATTGGGATGTGGGAATCCACTATGTGGGTGACATGCATGTAGGTGGATTTTGCAGGCAAATGATGGATAAAATTACCCGCAAACAGGTTCTTTGGAACCAAATGCCTGAGCCTTTTGAAAAGTTTGTATATCCCAATAGAACCTTTGAACTGTATGGCAATGAAGAACGTTTCAAATCAGACCTTATTGCACAGTTTCCCGCAGAAAAGGATTCTATAGAAACGTATTTCAAAGATGTACATAGAGCATCTGCCATTTTTGGAAAGTCTATGATGCTCAAGTCAACCCCTCCCACACTAGAATCAATTACTGTAAAAGCTGGGGGCAAAGAACTCTTTACATTAAAAGACTATTTGGATCATCACTTCCAAAGCATTGATCTAAAAGCTGTCCTTGCCTCCCAATGGGGAGATTACGGGCTTCCTCCATCTAAGTGTGCATTTGCTACCCACGCATCACTTGTAGTACATTATTTCAATGGTGGATTTTATCCTGTGGGCGGTGCTGGAAAGATATTTGATACAGTTGAGCCTGTGATTGAATCCAAGGGAGGTGCTGTGATCTCTTCCACAGAAGTATTGGAAATACTCGTAGAGGAGGGGAAAGCAATTGGTGTAAAAACCAGAGCCCTTCGAGGAGAAAAACAGGAACGAAATTTCTACGCTCCCATTATAGTGTCTGGAGCAGGCTCCTATCCTACATACATGAAATTAATCCCCACTTCCATTGAGATACCATTTAGAGAATCACTAACTACGTTTTACAAAAAAGAAAAAATGGCAACCAGTATCTGTGTGTATATGGGATTGTCTGAAAGTCCTGCCACTCTTGGATTCAAAGGAGAAAACTACTGGATCTTCTCCTCACCCGACCATGAAGAAAACTTCAATGATCGTAATACATGGTTAGAGTCCTCAGGAGAAATTAAAAATTTATATATTTCTTTTCCCAGCTTAAAAGACCCCGAAGCCAAGAACCATACAGCGGATATGATCACATTCACGGACTATGCTCTCTTTGAAAAATGGAAAGACCTTCCCTGGAAAAAACGTGGAGAAGAATACACTGCCTTCAAAGAAAAGATAGCCAATTCCGTTTTGGAATCCATAGAAAAGAGATTCCCAGGATTCAAAGCAATTGTAGAGTATATGGAAGTTTCTACCCCCCTCACCAATGAACACTTTACGTCTCATCCAGATGGAGCAATCTATGGATTGGCTTGTGTGCCAGAGAGATACAACAAAGCAACATCTCCCTGGTTTGAAATCCAAACTCCTATCTCCGGACTTTATCTGACAGGTGCGGATGCAGGGGGTTCACCAGGAATTGCAGGGGCTATGATGGGCGGGCTAGCAACTTCTTTGCGTATTCTGGGAAATCGAGATCTTCTTAAAGAAATCATGAGAGCTTAGATTATAAAAGTATTTATGAATATGAGAAATTAGCTAGTTTGTGTCTACTAAAACGCATATAGGCTAATCCCATCTTCCCAAACCAACCAATTGGGGGATAGATCAATAAATTTTTCCCCCTATTAATAAAAAATTTCCTTGCAATCTCTGAAAACTATGTACAATAGTTCACATTTGCCATGAAAGTCCTTGTATGTTTAAAACTTACCATTCTTACTTTTTTTCTCTTAACATGTTCAAATTCTAAGCAAATCCCTCCCAAAGCCGTAAAAGGCGTTCTGGACTTACGAAATTGGAATTTTGACCCCCCATCAGGCTCGGGAACCGATGGAATGATTAAACTCGATGGAGAATGGGAGTTTTTCTGGCAGGAGTTTCCTGTGGGGGATGGCTTAGAGCTCCCCGAAGAGAAGAGAGACTTTATAAGTGTTCCAGGTAGTTGGAATGGACACATTGTAAAGCGTACTACAGATTCAGGAGAAGTGATAGAAGAAAAGCTGGGTGGAGAAGGATATGCCACGTATAGGCTAAAAGTTTTATTGGGAGAGGAACAATTTTTAGCTCTTCGTTTGCCCGATCAAGGGACAGCATATACTTTGGTTGCTAACAATATAGTTGTACATAAATCAGGAACTATCGGAAAAAGGAGAGAAGATTCCATCCCTGCTAGGGACACCGAGTATAGTATTTTGTATACTAAGGATAAAGAATTAAACTTACTTGTACCCATCTCTAATTTTCATTATAACCTGGGTGGGTTGTGGTATTCTATATCACTTGGAAAT
>CAMCZP010000136.1 GCA_945887855.1 Leptospira interrogans serovar Manilae
AATTTTAAGTTACCTTTGAGCTATTTTTCCTATGTAGTTCATGATTGTCTTATGCAATATCCAAAGAGAAGAATTCAAATCTTCTTTACATTGCTCAATGAGAAACTTCAAAAGCAAATGTATCAGGAACTCAGTGAATACAATGAGAAACATCCAATAAAATTACCAAAAAATGGTGACTTAAGGGGAGTTTTACAAAATGAGCCTGTAGCAGTAGCCGACTCTGTTGTATTGTATTCCAGTTCACTCAGGGCTAATAAGCATCGTTCTAGGAGGTATAAGACAGGGACTTCTTCTATCTATTTATCGAATACATTAGGTGGTGAGCAGAAGGGTGTTCTTGTTCATACTGTAGGTATCAATCATGGTATGACATTTTACAAATCAATACCTCTAAACAATCAAAACTTTTTGGGTGGGGATTTGGATGAGAAGATACCTAAGAACACCATACTCTTCACCGATGAGGGGTATTCCTTTCTATGGGATAGAATGAATCATAGGATGGTCAATCATTCTAAGAAGAGTAGTGACCCAAGATACAACTTATCTAGAGAGAGATGGATTACTAAGGAAGGTGTATCTTCTAATGGAGCTGAGGCTAGGAACAATCTATTGAAGCAGTCCTTTAGAAGTTACAACTATATATCACCTAAATGGTCTCAATTGTATCTGGATGAATTGGCATTTTTGGGGAATGTTAGATTCTGTGAACCATTGAGAAAGTTACTATTTGGACAGGATGCTGATTCGGAACTTGTGGCACTTGGTGATAAGGACTAAAATCTGCCCCGGGAGGGAATCGAACCCCCACTGTTGGTTCCGAAGACCAATATTCTATCCGTTGAACTACCGGGGCTTGCGGTTTTTCCATTCAATATATTAAAAATAGGTTCTCCTGTAAATCGAATTTTATTAGGATTCAAAAATGAGTCTTTCTTTTAAGCCAAGTTTTATCTACAATCAAAATGTTGTTTGGGGGGACCAGGATGCATTTGGTCATGTTAACAATGTGAGTGTGGTTCGGTATTTTGAAAATGCCAGAGCAGATTATTTTACTGAAAAGAAGATTTGGGAAAACAATGGTCAAAATCTAACAAAAGGAATGGTTCTAACCAATTTGGTTTTGGAGTATCGTAAACAGATCAAATACCCTTCCACATTGCGTATTGCTTTGGGATCTTTGGGAATATCATCCAGGAAATTTATCATTGGTTGTTCTATGAGTTGTGAGTCTCAAGTGGTTGTGGAGGGAAGTGCAGAATTGATCTGGTTTGATTTTATTAAACAAAAACCATCTATTTTACCCGAAGAAATTAGACAGGTTTTATTATCTTAAAGATTATTAAATTATATACTTTTATTATTATGGATTTCATTAAATACTTTCTCAGCAATAGATTCAGAAATTTCGGGAATACTTTGTAGCTCTTCCAATGTTGTATCTTTAAGTTTCTTTTTACCTGAAAAAAATGAATAAATCAACTTTTTTCTCTTGGGTCCAATATCTTTTATTCCATCTAAAATTCCTGAAAGTGTTGCCTTATTTCTTCGTTTTCTGTGATGTGTGATACCAAATCTGTGTGCTTCATCTCGAATTTGTCGTAATAATCTCATCCCCGGTGAATCAATTGGAAATGTATATGGGTTCTTTTCTCCTGGAAAGTATACTTCTTCTCTTTTTTTAGCCAATCCTATCATGGGGAGTCCATCAATTTCAAGTGATACAGCAGCTTCTGTAGCTCGTGTAAGTTGAGTCAACCCACCATCTATCACAATTAGATCCGGTAAAGATTCCTCTTGATTTATGAGCCTTTGTAGTCTCCTTCCAATCACTTCATGCATCATCCCGGGATCATTTATTCCTGTATAACTTTTAATAATATAGTGCCTATATCCATTTTTATATGGATTTCCATCGACAAACATCACACCACTTCCCACAGGCTCCGACCCCTGGAAATGACTGATATCATAACATTCAATGATGGATGGTTCTTTTTCTAATTTTAAAAGATCTTTTAAATTCTTAAGAGCCTCTTTTTGATTTTTTAATTTAGTTGCAAGGAGTCTTTCTGTTAAATTCAATTCTGCATTCTTTAATGCAAGATTGTAAATTCCTTTGGCTTTTCCTTGTAGGGAGGGCTTTATAAAGATTTTTTTTTTAGTAGAAATCCTTAGTGTGGATTGTATTTCTTCAACTTCTTTAGATAATTTAATAGGAATTCGAATTACAGATGGTAAATTATAATTTTCTATATAGTATAATTTAATAAAACTTAAAAAAGCTTCTTCATTTTTTGAATTTAAAGTTCCATCTAGTGCAAATGATTTTTTACCTTCGAGTCTTCCTTCTCTAACTTCAAAAACTACCATTTGGGCAGTATCATCTCGAACTGCTATAGCTAGTATGTCTTCATCTTCTTCACTCGAAGATATTACAGTTTGTCTTTTGTTTAAGATTTGAATGGAAGAGATCATATCCCTATAGATGGCAGCTCTCTCAAACATCATCTTTAGAGAGTATTCCTCCATATTTTTTTTAAGTTCCCTAACTAAGTCTTCTTTTTTGCCATCTAAAAACTTAATAACTTGATTGACCACAAGGGCATACTCTTCTTTTGTAATGTCACCTTTGCAGGGTCCAAGGCATCTCTTGATATGGAAGTTTAGGCATGGTTTTTGAGGTTTTTTTAAGGGAAGTTTTAATGGTGTTTTTCTAATTGGAAATATTTTTAGAATTAAATTTAATAAATCCCTGGTAGCTTTTACATCAGTATAGGGACCAAAGTATTTTCTTCCATCAGCTTTCACTTTCCTTGTGAGATAGACCATGGGAAACATTTCATCTAAACTTACGCATATAAAAGGATACCTTTTATCATCTTTTAAACGAATATTAAATTTTGGAAAATATTTTTTGATTAAACTAGCTTCTAAAATTAAAGCTTCGTGTTCAGTATTTGTGATTATCCACTCAAGATCATGTATTTCAGATTGAAGAGAAAGTGTTTTTATATCAGATATATTTGGATTTAAATAACTACGCACTCTATCGCTTAGTTTGAGTGCTTTACCAACATAAATAACAGTATCCTTTTTATCCTTCCAAAGATAACACCCACTCTCATCACCTAGATTTTTAATTTTTTGTTTAATTAAATCTATCTGGAATCCATTTACCATTTTTCAAAAGACTCTTTTTGTAATTCTTCATATAAATTTTTAAGTTCATTAGATTTATGAAAGGTATCTTTAGTAAATATTCTATTATTTAATTTAGATACAAATAATAATCCCCTAGTGGAACTAGAAATATATAAATTTTCACAGGATTCCAACTCTTTAGATAAATATTTATTCTCATTTATTTTTATATTTAATGTATTGCAAACTTCTATAATTTTATTTCGAGTTACACCTTCTAAGATAGATGAATCAAGGGAAGGAGTATGCAATTCATTATTAAAAGTCCAAAAAAGATTACAATAAGATCCCTCAGAAATATGATTTAGGGTTGTAAGCATTATGCCTTCATCATATCCATTGAGCTTAGCTTCCCTATAGCTTAAAAGTGATACAATATTTGAGGAGATCTTTACAAATGGTGGAAATATAGCAGGCTCGGGTTTTTTAATACTTGTGATTAGTAATTTGATATCAATTGGTGTTGAAGTTATTTGTTCTATTTTTATGATCGAGGTTATGGATTTGGGTGAAAGGAGTTCGGAAATATTTCCGGGACTCACAATGAGTCTCAATCTACCATGCTCTACAGAAGTTTTTGAAATTAGATTTTTGATTCTTAATTTTAAATCTCCAATCGTTGGTGTTGGAAATTGAAAATATTCGCAGCTATTTTTCAATCTATTATAGTGTTCTTCAAAAAATGCTACCTTTGAATTTTTCACATAAAAGGTTTCATAGACACTAAAACCATAGTATGCAGAAGCATCCAATGGGGAAAAAGGGAGGGTATCCTCCGAAACAATACTTCCGTTTAAATCAATCATGGCTCTCTTTTATGACATCCCACTAATTATATTTTGATATCTCGGGATTTAAGCAATCCAAACTGCAGAATTAAAAAGTAATTGTCACCATTTAAATTTCAAAAAAACTGGAGCTATAACGGGGTGTAGCGCAGTGGTAGCGCACTTGTCTGGGGGGCAAGTGGTCGCAGGTTCAAATCCTGTCACTCCGATAGTCTCTCTTTTTCAGGTAAATTCAACAACAATGCCAACACCACCCCAATCAAACACATAGAACCTAAAAAAGCAGTCTTAGCTCCCAAAGAAAAATAAAGAATAGAAAAGCATAGGGGAGCAAATGCCCGTGCTAGAGAACCAAAACCCCTGAGAATCCCCAAATTTTTTCCCTGTTCCATTTTATCCGAGTAAAGGGATGCCATAGACGAGAGCCCCGGATTTAAAAATGCACTCCCCGCACTTAAAAAGAGGAGGGAGATAAATACAAAGCCAATCCCATTGAAAGTTATCATAAAGAAAAAGCCAACTAGCAGGCTAACGGCACCAATTTGGGATATTTTTTTTTCACTCACCTTCCCTGAAATTCTTCTAATGATACCACCCTGGATTAAAATTACAATCCCTCCCATATACACAAAACTAAAACCAATCTCTTTGGGAGAAAATTGGAGTGATTCATAGAAAAAGAAATTTATACAAAACTCAAAACCTGAAAAACCAAATGTAAATAAAAAATAAATCAGAGAAATAAAAGGCAATGCTTTTGAATTTGTATGAAAGATTCCAAGTATTGGATGGAGAAATTTTTTGGTAGATTGAGGGGAACCAGTGAATGTTTCTTTGAAAATCATACTCACCATCACTAGATTTAGAAAGGAAACAAATACGGAAACTAATGCAGAGGAAGAATAAACAGTGGTACCAATGCTCTGTAAGGCAGGATAATATGCTACTAAATCTATGCCTGACATCAAACCACCCAGTGGAGGACCGAAGATAAATCCCAGTCCTATCCCTGCCCCGATAATTCCCATGCCTTTTGCTCTATCTTCATTTGAAGTCATATCGGCCATCGATGCACTGGCAACGCTGATATTTCCTCCCATGATACCTGTTATCATCCTAGAGAGTACAAAAGTAGAAAAGTTCCCAGAGAAGAACCAGATCAAATAACCTAAAAAACTACCCAAACTAGTAAATTGTAATATTTTTCTTCTTCCGATTCTATCACTTAGTCTTCCCCAGATTGGTGAAAAAATAAATTGTAAAATCGCATAAATACTTCCTATCAAACCACCAAAAAGAACTATAAAATAAGGATTTTTTTGGGTTGTAAAAAAATATTCAACAATAGAGATAAAAAATTGTAATACAGAATCATTTCCATTTTGGATATAAAATTTTAGAGTCTCGGGAAAAATGGGGAATATAACGGAAAATCCCATCATATCAATAAAAACGGTTAAGAAAAGTACCAAGCTATTTTTATTTTTCATATTTTTTCTAAGATCAATCTTTCAAATTGGTGAAAGTTAAAAAAGCTTTTTTAAGAATGTTTG
>CAMCZP010000137.1 GCA_945887855.1 Leptospira interrogans serovar Manilae
AGAAATGAAAATTAAAGATTCACAATTCCTAGGCTGATTAGGGCTAAGATTAATGAGAGTGAAAACACAGTAAAAGCAGGAAGAGACTTGAGCAAAGGATCCTTGACTTTAATATGCATTCCGATGGCACCTAACATCAGTGATGTCAATCCAAGTGCTGCGGGTCCAACTAAAATTGGAAACCCAATCCCTACTATTAAAAGTGTAGCTAACGTTACCTTTGTAAAACCAATCACCATCATAAACCAATGGGGCATCCCATACGCTTCAAATTCAGACTTCATATCTGTTGCTGAACCCCCGCGCCATTTTGTCGACTTTCCGAATCGAACAAGCCACACATTATAGATGCCAATTGCAACTATAAGTTGAAGAACGATTTTAATCCATTCCATTTGATTTCTCCTTTATTTTGTAAACTTTTATTATTTTATTAAAACATTATTACTTTTAGTACTACGAAAAAATTTCTGAAAAAGTGATACGAATATTTCCATTGATTTTTCTCAAAAACTCCAATCTTTTGCTTTGTAAAAATTGCTGTAAAAGATATAAAAATTTAAGACCATGAAGAATAAGGAAGGAAGACTGACCAAAAAGCTATCTTTCATTTTGAGCCTGACCAAAAAGGCAAAAAACATTAAAAGACCCAATCCTGCAGAGGAGAATAGTAAGATGAAGTCAATGTAAAATCCTACCAATAGTCCAGCACCTCCTAAAAGTTCCAAGATTCCCGTTAGAATCATAAATTTCTCTAATTGGAAACGCTTAAATTCCAATTGCATACTCTCTAATTTTAAGAGCATCGCACCATAAATTAAAAAGGAGAGACTAGACATTAATATTGCTACTACATTGATGATTTCCATTTAGTATGGCTAAAACATTCTATATCTCTTATATCGGGCAACCCTTTTTTTTATTTATTAGTTTTTTCTAAAACTTCGGACAATACTTCTACTACGCTACGTCTAGAACCGATTTACTATTGAAGATAAAACAGAACTTACGTACTACAAAAAGCGAAATTCATATTATAAAAATATAGAAAGTATTACGGAAGAGATTCATTTTTCTGACGAAAAAATAGACTCCTTGCTTGCGTCTACAATAGAATATTTATGTGATGAACTTGGTCTGGAAGTTTCCGAATAGACTATTAAAATTCTTGCCTATACGCATCCCTACTTCATATCGGACAAAGAAAACTTCTTTACAAAAAGTGAATTCATCTTAGAATTTACTTATGATTTCTCTTTGGATACCTGAATCTATCATACCTATCGATGATGGGGTATTTCTGGAAATTTGTCGTAAAAACCCAGATAATCGAATTGAAAGAACCCAAAAGGGAGAGATAGTGTTTATGGCACCCACGGGTGGAGAAACAGGTAAATTCAATGCTTCAATTATAGGAATATTTTATATTTGGAATAAAATTCAAAAAAAAGGGAAAATCTTTGATTCCTCTACTGCCTTTCGACTACCCTCCACTGCCATTCGATCCCCTGATTTAGCTTTTATTTCTACTGACCGTTGGAATTCCTTAAGCAAAGGTGAAAAGGAAAGTTTTCCGCCCATTTGTCCTGATTTTGTTTTAGAGATTCGTTCCAAAACAGACAAACTGACCGACCTACAATCTAAAATGGAAGAATGGATCGAAGGAGGTTGCAAATTGGGATGGTTACTCGACATAGAAAACCTGCAATTTTTTATCTATAAACCTGAATCTGAAGTTCAGGTTTTACAAGGGAGAACTGTATTACTAACTGGTGAAGATGTACTACCTGAATTTACTTTATCCATTGAGGAACTCATAAATCAATAAACTTAAAATACAACCTCGATAAAAAAGAAAGAAAATACCAAAGATCCCGTATAGATCATAGCCGTAAGAAAACTCCCCACCACAGACTTAGCTAAATTTCCTTTAACTTTGTCGTACATCCAATAGACAGAATAGCCCAAAATTCCTTCGGGTACAATCACATAGAGAGCCACATGAGAAATCATATGAACCTTTTGTGCATACCAAATGGGAATGAGAGCACACAGTTCTTCTGAAACTGAAAACAAAACAAGGGCAAAAATACCTGCGGCAATGGCTCCCAATGTATCACTATATCGTAAAGAAATTTCTTTTCCGAATTGAAGTGCAAGAAATAGAGGTATGATCCACATTCCCGCCATATAATCGGAAACACTGATCCAATGAAAAAAACCGGAATTGGGAAAAACGAGAACTCCCAAAAAATTGGAAAGAAAAAGATCGGGAAATACGAGAAAAAAACTGAGTGGAGCCAAAAATTGATAAATTGATCTCCATTCGGGTAACTTGTAATACATCATATATCCCAGAAAGAGAATATGATAAAGGAATACAGAAAATAAGATACTTTTTCCCAAGCTCAATGGAAGTAGAAAAAGAACTAGGGTAGGTGGGATGAAAAAAAGATGAAGTCGTATGACATGATTTTGTAGCATTGATTTAGTATCCTTTTTTAAATTTCTATTGAATTTCAAATTTAGTCATAATTTCAGTTTTTTGAATTACAGGACCAAAATGACCAGGATAAAAGTATTCTGCCTCCGGAGAAATTATTTTTAAAAGTTTTCGGATATCTTCCCGATTTGCCTGTAAGTCACAAATATAAAAATGGACTTCTGGTTTTGAGCCTAAGAGAGAACCCCGAAATAAATCTCCTACAAAAACATTTTTACCAATTATAAGAATCAGTGAACCATCTGTATGACCCGGGAGTGGGACAATTCTTCCTTTACTTCCAACTAGACTCTCAAGCTTTGTTTCAGACTCAATCCATTTATCTACTTTTGGACTTTGGAATGTATGAGACTCATCTTCTTTTAGACGGGACTTTGCCATAAAATCTGTAGGACAGAGCTTATCCGATTTTCCTTGATTTAAAAGTTTCTCATCTTTTTTCCCAACTAAAACTGGGATCTTGTACTTATCTTGAAAATACTTAGCACCCGCCACATGATCCCAATGTCCATGGGTTATAAAAATCATTTCTATGTCTTTAGGATTAATTCCTTTAGAACGAAAATCTTTTTCTAGCTCGGGTGCAGACTCATATCCTCCTGAATCGATCATGAGGTACTTTCCATTTTCTCCCATAACAAGATGGATATTTTGATACTCTCTTCGAAACGTATGAACGGCTAAAGTATCGGTGGTATTTTTTTCATACGATGTTGCACAGCTTACAAGAGTAGAAAAGAGTACAAAGCTATAAAATAAAAAAATCAAACTGTTCATAAAACTATAAAGAAACTTAGTTTTCCAAAGAAGTAAATCTTTTTTTATTTTAATAAATTAAATTCGCATTTTTTGTCCATCTCTTGATAGCATCTTCTGAAAGGGAGCATTGCCAAAAAAGCGTTCTTGATTTGTGATGTTTAAAATAAATTTTCCTTCTCTAAAAAAAGGAAACATCTTTAAAAAATCAAATCCCAACTCACTGAATAACTAAACAGGAAGTGTTACAATAAATTCTGTTCTACCTTCCTTGCTACTATAATAAATGGTTCCATCGTGTTCGTTGATGATCTTCTTGGAAACATAAAGACCGAGACCAATTCCTTTTGGGAGAGCAAAAATAAACTGACAGATTCCTAACAAACTTCCTAAATGGATCATATTTTACTTTTAATGGGAGATGCTCAAGAAATGAATACAGCCTATATTCAAAAGTGTTTGGCTTCCCTTGAGCTTGCTTATGAACACTGGAAATCAATCCCCCCAAGTGACGGTATGTACGATATTTTTAGAACGGCCTGCGTAAAGGAATTTGAACTGATCCTAGAGCAATCAGGAAAACTCCTAAAAAAGGCTCTCAAGCCTTATTTTGCTACTTCTAAAGAGTTGGATCGACTTACCTATAAAGACATTTTTCGTCATGCCGCAAAATATAGTCTCCTAGAACTTGAAGAGTCAGAAAGATGGTTTCTCTATCGAGATTCCAGAAATGAGACTGCTCATGAGTATGGGGAAGATTTAGCCGAAAAAACAATGCTTCTTCTGCCTGATTTTATTCGTGATACTAAAAAACTAATCCTCATCATAGAAAACCAAAATGAAAACTCCTGAAAAACCCTCCCTTTTTTTAAGAGATAAAGATTTGATTCGCATCAAAGAAATTCTTAAGAGCTATGTTCCAAGTTATGTGATACTGGCATACGGATCTAGGGTAAACGGAACTGCTCACTCTGCGAGTGATCTGGATTTGGTCATTAAATCGATGGACGGAGAACCTCTAGATATCTTAACTTTAGTGGATTTAAAAGAAGCCTTCCAAAATTCAAATATTCCAATTCTGGTAGATATCAGAGATTGGGCAAGAATTCCCAATTACTTTAAAGAGGAAATTGAAAAGATGTACTACGAGATTGTTCTATAATTCATATTTCGTTCCCGAATAGCTTATTCATATCTTATAGTCTTCAAAAAAACCCCTTGACTTACATTATGAAAGAAATTTGTAATACGATAGTAGATTTTTCATTTGAAAATTTCACACAATCCAAAAAGAAAACTTCTTTACAAAATAGCGACCAAGCATTAGAATTTAATCATGATTTCTCTATGGATACCTGAATCAATCATTCCTATCGACGATGGGGTATTTCTCGAAATTTGTCGTAAAAACCCAGATAATCGAATCGAAAGAACCAAAAAGGGAGAGATTTTGCTTATGGCACCAACGGGTGGCGAAACAGGTAAATGGAATTTTGAACTCAATTATTTTTTTAAGATATGGAATAAAAATAAAAAGTTGGGTCTTTTTTTTGATTCCTCTACTGCTTTTCGATTGCCCTCCACTGCCATTCGATCCCCTGATTTAGCTTTCATTTCCTCGGCCCGATGGACTGCCTTAAACAAATGGGAAAAGGAAAGCTTTCCGCCCATTTGTCCTGATTTTGTATTAGAGCTTCGCTCCAAAACAGATAAACTGACTGACCTACAATCCAAAATGGAAGAATGGATAGAAGGAGGTTGTAAATTGGGATGGTTACTCGATATTGAAAATTTACAATTCTATATTTACAAACCAGAAGTTGAAATACAAGTCCTAGAAGGTAAAGATGTAATACTAAATGGTGGAGATGTACTACCAGATTTTTATCTATCCATTGAAGAACTATTGAATCAATGATAAAATTACTTCAAAGGAGATACAAATGAATTTAGCACAAAAATACTGTCTAACGGGGGCTGGAGTTTTCTTTTTAATAGGCTTAATAACGGGGATATGGAAGTATTACAAAATATCCAAATCAGAAAAGGCACAAGCAACCTTTTATATCGATACTGCTCATAGAGCTTCTTTAATGTACAGCTTTGCTTCTATTCTTTTATTTGTATTAGCTCAGTACAGTGCATTTAGTGAAACAGTGAATGCATGGTCTGCTTTATCTGCATTGAGTTTTTTTGCGTTTGCTATATCGACATACATCCTTCATGGGATATTAGAAGATACAGATAACCAATTTCAAAAACCTTACCGATTAGGAAAAAT
>CAMCZP010000138.1 GCA_945887855.1 Leptospira interrogans serovar Manilae
TGGATCAATTACTGATCTAACGGACATGGTAGTTTGGACAAAAGAGGGAACTGGAGTTATCAATAATACAGATGGTCAAACCGGTAATTTCATGGGGAACCAGGTTGGTATTACAAAAATCACAGCTCAATTAGGTAGCTTAATCTCCATCTACTCAGTAGAAGTAACCGAAGCAAAACTATCTAGCATAAGTATATCTTCTCCCGCTCTCTCTCTCCCAGTTGGTATGGAAGCTCAGTTGTCTGCAACGGGAATATATACCGATAGTACAAAAATTGATCTTACAAACACTGTAACTTGGATGTACGACGGAAATGGAGATGGAGAAAACGATTCCATTTTGGCAAATATATACAATGTTTCTGGATCCCATGGTAAGCTTACAGGTGTGGCAAAAGGAAATGGAAAAGTGATTGCTAGGTTCCAAAACTTTTCAGCATCCTTGCTATTTCCTATTACTTCGGCAGAACTTGTTTCTTTTTCTTTGGGTGCACCACAAATTATTTCGAATGGATTGCAAGGTAAAATCACAGCAGTGGGATCATTTTCTGATGGTAGTACAAAAGACATCACATCTGAAATTAAATTTTCTACCACAGGAAAGATATTTATAGATCAATCCACGGGAGTTTACTCTACCAATGGCATAGAAAACACAACTGTTTCCGCAAATTTAGGTAATCTCTCCAATTCAATTAGTATCACGGTTACTGAAGCTGTCCTAAGTTCAATTTCTGTTACCACTGATAAATCTACTTTAGCAAAAGGTGTAAAAGCAAAGCTAAAAGCTACCGGTATTTATACAGATAATTCCACAGTGGATATGACTAATACAGTAACGTGGATCACCGATAGCAACGATGATGGGATAAATGATACATCCATAGGTAGGATAGATACAACAGAAATCATGGGTGAATTTTCATCTCTAAATCCGGGAACTGTTACCATTAAAGCTATACAAGGCAAAATTTCTGGTAGTACGAAAATCACTGTGACCCCTGCTACATTGGTTACACTTTCCCTCGGATCTTCCAAGCTAATTGCCAATGGACTACAGCTTAAACTCACCGCTATAGGAACTTATTCAGACAACTCTACACAAGATATGACTAGTCTCGCACTCTGGTCTTCTTCCGGTAAAGCATCCATTGGAAATGATAGTATCTCTTCTGGACTTATGAACACCAATGGAGAAGAAACAGTTACTATCACTGCAAATGTTAAGGGAACAATTGCAACAGTTTCAATAACTGTACTACCTGCAGAGATCACCTCTTTAAGTATTTCAAGTTCGGAAATAACACAAGCAAAAGGAACTTCTCAAAAAATCCAAATTGGAGGATACTTTACAGATGGAAGCGTTAGGGATATCACATCACAAGTAACCTTTTCTATTGATAGCAATGGAGATGCCATAGATGATTCTACAATAGCTTCTATAAGCAACCTATCTGAATCTAAAGGAACAATTCTAGCTATATCTGAAGGGAAAGCTACAATAAAAGCTACTATTGGTAAAGTGAGTATTACAAGTAATTTAATAGTTTCTCCAGCTGATTTAACATCAATTACAATTACACCTGCAAATATCCAATTTGCCAAGGGACTTTCTCAGAAGTTTACAGCCACTGGATTTTATACAGACAATTCCACTCGAGATATAACAAGTTCTGTTACATGGGGAATCTCAGCTCCTGCATCAATTTTATCTCCCCTATCTACCGCCCTTACGAGTAGTGCAACTCCAACCTCAATAGCGAGTATTAGCAATGCCACCGATTCAAAGGGGATAGCTACAGGACAAAGTGTAGGAAGCACTGATGTGATTGCTACTTTAGGAAAAATCTCTGGCTCTGCAAAACTAACTGTGGGTGCGGCAGAATTGGTATCACTCAACCTCTCTTCTGGAGCAGGATCAAAAGCAAAGGGACTAAAAGAACAATTCATAGCAGTTGGCCTTTATACCGATGGAAATGCACAAGATTTAACATCCCAAGTAAATTGGAAATCAGATTCCAATGGAGATTCAAAAGATGATTGCTTAATTGCCTGCGCTTCAAATGAACCAAACTCAAAAGGAATGGTAACTGCAATAGAAGTTGGTGAAACAAAAATTATAGCTACGGTTGCTTCTATCTCAACATTTAAACTTTTCTCTGTCTCACAAGCTACACTAACATCCATCAGTGTGGAAAGTGCAAATTCTTCTATCCCAAATGGGTTGATTGAAAAAATGTATGCGATTGGAGTTTACTCAGATGGGTCTACACGTGATCTATCATCGAATGTGACTTGGACACTAGACTCAGACGGGGATGGATTAAATGACACCAGACTGGGTAGTATTACAAATCTTTCCAATACCTCAGGATATGTAAAAACTACAAGCACTGGATCAATAAAGATCATTGCATCACTTGGATCTGTTTCCTCATTTAAAACAATCACAATCTTACCTGCTATTCTAAAAAGTATCACGGTTGATCCACCCATTGCTACAGTTGTTAAAGGATTTGTTCAACAATTCACTGCCACAGGAATTTATACAGATGAGAGCAGAGCAGATCTCACTACAACTGCTACATGGGTATCCGATTCTAATTCTGACGGTAAAGATGATACATTGGTAGGATCTATTAGCAATACCTTATCTTCAAAAGGCTTAGTTTCCGGTACCGGACCTGGAAAATCCATCATAACTGCAGTGTATGAAAATAAAACATATTCAGCCATCTTAAATGTTGCGGCAGGCACAACGGTAGGAAGCGGTAAAGATGGATTGGTGCAGTTAGATGAGGTCAGCTGTAAAGATACACCCTTCAATTACCAGGCAAATCGGGTGATTGGAATTTCAGCAACTGTAGTGGATCAAAAGGGGAATCCTGTTGCAGGTGCATTGGTTGAGCTATTCAATCCAAATGGTAATACATTACTATTTAGCCAAATCTCCTCACCAGAAGGAAAACTCGCAGGATCCATTATTGTCAATTATACAGATATTGGAATTTTAGCATCCATGTCAGCTTCCGTAACAGCCAATGGAACCAAGCAGGTATCTGTTCCCATACGTAGAGATGTCAGTGGGGATATAAAATTAGTGGTGAATATCTTGGGCATTCAAGTGAGTACTGAAACTGTGGATCCATCTGTTCCCCCTGTGGTAGTGGTGGATTCAGATAAGGATGGTGTGCCCGATTCAAGGGATGCATATCCAAATGATGCCAATAAGGCATTTAAACTTAGGATTCCTTCTACTGGGTATTACACTGTTTCCTTTGAAGATCTATATCCAAATGCAGGGGACGCTGATTTGAATGACTTTACTCTATACATGGTCAACGAAGAAGATTTAAATGCAAAGGGCGAGATCGTAGAGATTAGATCTAATTTTCAGCATGTATCAAAAGGTGCAGGCTATAACCATGAATTGTTTCTTAGACTTCCTGCAAGTCTCAGTGTTTCCAGCTTTGAAACTAAGATATACGATGGTTTAGGAAAGTTAACATCCTTAGGAATAGTTATCGATAAACCCACATCTGCCCAAACAAATTCACTTTCTATTTATAATAAAAATAGGAGTGATTTTACACTTTATTATGTAAAAAATGATACAATATCTCAAGCGTATAGACCGGGATACATAGCAAAAACAGTAATTAAATTTACAAATTCTGTGAAAAGAGATGTTTTGGGTACGGCACCTTATGATTTGTATGCATACGTACATAATACAAAAGAAGAACTGCATTTTCCAGGTAAATATTTCATCAACAATAAAGATAAATATTTAGATTCCAAAGGATTTCCATGGGCAATCATTGTTCCGGGAGGATTTCAATGGCCTCTTTCTGGAGAAAATATGAACTCAGGTTACCCTAAATTTAATAGCTGGTCAAATTCTTTTGGTGCCTATGACAGTGATTGGTACAAATACTTTAATGGGAGTAAAGTATATACCAAAGCTCAAGAACCCAATATACTTGTAACACAATAGCAAATTCATTTAGTACAATTTATTTCACTTTCTTAGGTAAAAAAGGAAGTGGAGTATTTTCTAATGTATCCCCTATTTTTTAATTTTTTTTAGATAGTCCTTAGTTGGAGTGAGAATTTCAATTCGTGTGACACCAGGATTTGGTTGGATATAGAGGGATGTGTCATATACCTTTAAAAAATCATTAGCTTTAACATACTCCAGTGTTAAACTCTTTAGCTTACCTTCCCCAAGCCCATGCACAACTTCTACTAAAGTTTCACCTGCCATGAATGCATCTTGGATTTCTCTATCCAACTTATTACTGGCTTCATCGTATCTCAATTTTCGAATATAGATTATTTTCATGGTAGTATATAGTTACAGTTTAGGCTTTATCCTATATAATTCACCTAAAAATTCAAATCATTTTTTCCTTTTCAGAATAATGGAAAGCTTTCATGTTGTTTTTAAGAAATTTACGTGAAATTTTACCTGAATTCTTTGTTTCCATGTACCAAAATAATTGAAAAAACAGAAGAGAAAAGATAGTTTCAATTCATCTACAGATGATCTCCAGGAGTATCCTATGAAAAAAGACAATGAGAAAGATATGGAAAACCAAGAGCCACTACCCCCAAAAAAAGAATCTCGAATCAAAGATAGAAAGAGAATTGCTATTTGTGGGGGATCACTTGGAAGGGAAAATAGGTCTTTGATTCGTGGTCAAATTGTGGATGTAGGAATACCCGATCTCACACAGGCAGAAAACATAATGGATTTCTTAACTGGGTTTTTCATAGGAGAAGAGAGCCAAATCACTCCCTTCAAAGATTTCAGTTTATCTGCAGTCAGAAAACCTATTCTATCCATTGAAGTTTATGATCCTGCAGAAAAAAAAGTGTATGAATCAATTGAAATTTCGGGCAATGAAGATGGATTTTTTTCTCATGAAATCATCCAAAAACTAAAACCGGGAAAGCATACGTTTCATGTTATATTCAAAGGAAGTGATTCCTATAGACAGTACACAAGGGATATAGCATTTCTAAATTTGAAAGAAAATTCTGAAATAACAAAAGTTACAATCGTAGGAAAAGGGAAACTGAGGATTTTGCCTGAGAAATATGATTCCTTTATAACAACTTCAGACATTGACCAAACATATTTAGCAACAGAGTTAAATTCAAAAAAAGGTATGTTTTCAACTCTCTTTGAAACACCAGATGAAAAATTTTATCTACCGGGAATGCCTGATCTATACCAAATGTTAAGAAGTGAAACAAATGATACACCACTTTGCTTTATTTCTGCAAGCCCTCATTTTTTTAGAAGAACACTTTTAGCTACAATTAAAAGCCATGAAATAGAAACAGAATCCTTACATTTAAAATATTTAGAGGGAACAATAAAAGGAATTTTTGAAAAAGTTTTTTCTACGGTTATCTCTCCCGATAAACTATTTAGAGAAGGTGTTTCTCCAGCGTTAGATAGAGCTAAAAAATATTTTAAATCTACCATTCAAAGTTTATATGATCAATTGTCTTACAAATTAAC
>CAMCZP010000139.1 GCA_945887855.1 Leptospira interrogans serovar Manilae
GGTCGAAATCGCTCTGTGGCAGCGAGAACCAACGAATCATAGGTTCCCAAATTCTTTTTTTGAAATTCCTGAATGGTATCTACCAGGACAATAGAAGCATTCACAATCACACCGGCTAAACCGATGACTCCAATCATTGCGAGAAAGCTCAGAGCCTTCCCCGACAGAAGAAAACCCACAACCACCCCCACCAGGCCCAAAGGAATCGATAAAATGATTAAAATGGGTTTTTTGTAGCTTTGAAAGATGATTGCGAGAATGGCAAATATCCCGAACATGGCGAGGACACCCGCCTTAGCCAGTGATACCATAGACTTTGCGGTCTCTTCCTGCTCTCCCCGAAATTTAATTTTGTAGCCGGGGTACTCTTTTCCAATCTGACCGAACTTTTCCATGATCTTTCCATTCACTATATTCGAGGAAGTGACCTTTTCATCCACGTTTGCAAGAACGGTAATTGCTTTTTCATAGTCATTGTGGTACAGTGCTTCTACTCCCTGCACTGTAGTACGATCAGTGACAGCAGTTATCGGCGTGAGTAGTCCGTATTTATTTATGATATTTATGGAGTCCAAATCCTCCATTCCATCCCTGAAAATATTTTGGTTTTGTATTACAATTTTAATTTCATCCTTGCCTTTTCGGAGATTGGACGCTTCCACTCCCTCCATTGCGGTTCTTACGTAGTACGAAGCCACTTCGGTATCTACACCCGTGACGGCGGCCACGCTATCTTTCACCCTGATTTGAATTTCTTCTCTTCCGGGTTTGTAGTCATCGGTGATGTTGTTCACACCCGGCTCACTTCTCAAAAATTCCTGCATCTGATTGGAGAGTTCTTTCAATACCTTATAATCTCTGCCCTCAATAGCCACAGTAACGGCGGCACCGATGGGGGGCCCGTTCACAACCAGATCCACCATCACATCCCTCGCATCTGGAAGTGCTTTGAGTTCGGCATCGAGCTCTGCAAAGATTTCCTGGGCGGTTCTTTTTCTTTCCGTTTCGGGAACAAGTATAATCTGTGCCATACCCAATTGCTCACCAATTCTAGTAAGGGGATCGGTGGGATCTGTCTGCTGAACTCCAATTTTTAAGATCAAACTCTGGACTTCTTCTTTAGGGATCTTTTTTAGTACCTGATAAAAGTATTGCAATCGCTTAGCTGTCTCCTGTGCGGAATAGTCAGGTGGAAACTCTGCTTTCACAAGTACGAAATCAATCCCTTCCTTGGGAAAGAGATTAAAGTTCATGATTCCCACAATCCCCAACGTTCCTACAAATATGAATAAGATAGAAACGAGTGTAATCACTGGATGTACTACAACTTTTTTAATGAAGGATTCAAACGTATTTCGGAGGGAATTGAATCCCCCCTCCAAAAAGCCCCTCACCGATTTTCTGAGTTTACCCCGTTTTGCAGTGTTCTGTGGTGTACCGTAGATGGCATATCGAACGGGAAGGAGAAAGAAAGATTCGAAGAGAGAAAGTGTTAGGGAAACGATCACCATGAAGGGAATTTGCCAGATAAATTTTCCCATGATTCCTGTCATAAATGCCATGGGGAGAAATGCTGCCACAGTCGTCAGATAGGAACCGAATATGGGTACTACAAGCTCCATCGCTCCCTGAACCGCAGCTTCCCGGGGGTCCAATCCCCTAGATCTATATTTGAAGATATTCTCCGAGATGATAATACTGTTATCCACCAGCATACCGAGCGAGATGATGATACCGAGCATAGAGATAAGATTAAAAGACACATCAAAAATGGGAAAAGAAATGGTAGTCGCAAGGAGAGTCAGCGGAAGGGAGAGGCTCGTTAGGATGGAATCTCTGAGAGAGAAAAATACAATGAGTACGACAATGACAAGTAGGAGTCCCTGAATGGAATTGGAAATGACCACATCCAATCTCTTTGTAGCCCTGTCGCCCTCATTGTTTAAATACGCAATTCTTAAAGAGGGAGGAAGCTGGGGGGAAAGTTCAGTCAACCTTGTTTGGATGTCCTGGACGGTCTGTATGATATCTGCATTGTCTTTTTTGATGATCTGGAGGTTGTAGGCGGGCTTTCCCTCTGAGAGAGCCAGAACCCTTGGTCTTTCATAGGTATCCTCCAATGTAGCAAGCTGGGAGAGAATCACCGCATTGCCGTTTTCATTAGAACGGATGGGTAGGTTGGAGAGCTCTTCGATGGCTCCGAACTCACCCGTAACACGAATATCCTGTGTGATCGGCCTTAGGAAGGAACCGGCCGGTACGCTGATATTCTTTTTGGAAATGGCATTGTAAACATCCGAAAAACTAAGTGTATACTTGCTCTTCAAACGGGGATCCACTAATATCCGCCATTCCTGCTTACGTTTTCCAAAGGCATCCACACGGGATACACCGGGGACTTTTCTGAGCTGATCCTCGATAAATCTCCCTGTTTCCTGGAGTTCCTGATCGGTATCAAATCCATAGATGGCAATTTCTAATATAGGATAGTTCGAGCTTTTTTGTTCGATGACCACCGGGCGATCCCTGATCTGGGATGGAAGGTTAGTGACTCGATCCACAGCCCTTCGCAAGTCATTTACAACCTGATCCGGGTTTGGGTGTTCCAGATCTATCTTTATACTGATGTCGGATTCAGAATTTCGTGATATGGAGCGCACGGAGTCCAGTCCTTCCACCTCCCTGAGTTTTTCCTCAATGGGGATGGTAACCTTTTTCTCCACATCGACGGGACTTGCTCCCGGAAAGATTGTCAAGACTTTTACAGTCCTAAAATTCACCCTGGGAAAAGCTTCCCGTTTCATGGAGGCAATGGAGATGAATCCCGCAAGAAATAGAAAAATGAGTATCAATTGTGCTACGAGAGGATTGTATACAAAATAATGAATTAAGTTTTTCATTTTTTATCGCTATTTAAATATATTACCATATGAATTCCTCCTATAAAATTAGTAACTTCATTTTTTGCATCACCACTACAGAAGAAAGTCTGGTGGTCGAGCTTTGTGATGAGCGGATGCACGCAGAAGAAAAAGAATCTGAACTAGTTCGAATGTAAACAAGGGCTTCGAATATTGGTTTGGGGCTTTTTTGTTTGGTTGTTTGGTTTAGATGAGCGAGCAAGAAAATGGAAAAGACAAGGATTAAGAGTTCAATTAATCGAAACCGCCTAATCGAATACTATACAGCAACCGTAAATTTCACTATCTTCGTTTTTGTCTCTTTCGAGGCTAACCAAAGATCATATTTCCCCTGCATTCGAACCCAGCTTTCAGGGGTAGTATTTGTAGCAAATGCTATTCTTATTGCCATGACAGGTGAAATACCTGCTCTTTGATTTACTATTTCGGAAAGAGTCTTTCTAGAAACTCCGAGTCTTTTCGCGGCTTCAGAGATAGAAAGATTCAATGGCTTAAGTACATCCTCAAGCAAGATCTCACCAGGGTGCGTCGGTTTTCTTACATAGTTGTTTTTCATTAATGGTAATCCTCATAGTCGACTTGAATGGCATCTTCACCAAAAAAAGAAAAAGTCACTCTCCAATTTCAAAGAGTGATCTGGTCTTACTCCTTTTTTACTTCCCGAATGATGAAATACCTCTAGCCCTTTGTGAAGAAAAGATTTTATCACTCCATATTGCTGTAACGAAATAGGTTACAAAGTCTAGCAAAATAAATAAATTTAAGAGTAGGAAAGTGCGGTTTTTCAGATTTTTAAAGAGATCTTTTTTAGCTCTTTTCTATCATTTTCTAGAAATAAGAGTTAACCATTGGATTCGAATACGAAGGATTCATTTTTAGAAAGAGGAGTCGTTTGATTAAGCTGCCTCAACTTCCCAGCCAGGGAAAATAATCACGGCAGGGTGAACCCGTAACGCTTTCGCCAAGACTTTTGCGCGCTCAAACTATATCCTATTTAGCCTTAGCAGCAGCAAAATTTGGATTTTCTGGATTTACTTCCACTTTCCTATCTTTTGGTATCACAATTAAGTCCATATCTTCCATTGGTATCGCTCCGAGAAGTACCTCGTTTCCCATAACAATTGCTCCGACGAAAGCTATCCTATTCTTAAAGGCAATTTCTATAGGACCTACATAAGGAACAAAATGTTTCGTTCCATCTGCCAATTCAATTTCCTTTTTAGAATGTTCTTCGAGTTCTAACTGACCTCTGACATGCTCTGGAATGATTAAGTAAACTGATCCAGTATCTGCCAATGGTACTACACTGATCGGCTGAAGATCTTCCCGCTTGGGATTTTTTATTAATAAATTACTATAGGCTAAGCCCATGCTAGTAATTTCTTTTGAAAAAAAAATAAAGTCAAGTGATAATTTACAAGGAATCATTTGTTATATGGTAAGGCGACTACACTGATCGGCAGAAGATCTTTCCAATTTGGATTTTTTATTAATAAATTGATACCCCATCTTCCAATAGTGGATAAGAGAAATCTTGATTATTTTCCCTTGATTTGTATTCATGACCATGGTAAAATGACCATAGTCATGAATAAGGAAATCAAATGGAAATAGCCGCAGGAAAATTTAAAGCAAAATGCCTAAAGATTTTAGAAGAAGTGGGTGATCTATACCCAGAAATTATTATCACAAAACGGGGAATTCCTATGGCAAAACTAGTTGGCATAGGAGAAAAATCTAAGGGTAAATACTTTGGTTGTGCCAAAGACACAGTCATTTTTAAGGGGGATTTGATTAGTCCTATCACAGAAAAATGGTCAGGTGATGAAGATTAATTTATTATTAGATACGCATGCTTGGATATGGCTTGTATTGGGTGAATCCAGAATTTCAAAATCCGAATTTGGAAAAGCTTTGTTGAAGGAAGAAAACGTAAACCTTTTTGTTTCTTCCATTAGTCTTTGGGAAATCGCAATGCTAGTGTCTAAAGAAAGATTGAAGCTGACTATGGACACTAGAATCTGGTTAGAAAAATTTCTAAAAATCACTCATACGATAGTTTTAGAAATTGATCCAGATATCGCAGTTAAAAGTACAAGTCTAGATGGATTCCATGGTGATCCTGCTGACAGAATCATAGTTGCTACAGCAATTCAAAAAAAGGCAAAATTAGTTACAGCTGATAAGTCGATTCTTAAGTATTGCAAATCCAATAAAATTGATTTCTTGAAGATTTGATTGATAAATAAATGAAACTCTTTGCAGTACGTAACTACTCAGCGAGTTTGGAATGAATCCAAAATACTAAATTTCTTTTTAATTAAAATTTTGTAACTACTCAGCGAGCTCGTAATAAATTCAAAAAACCAATTTCTTTTTAATTAAAATTTTTCTTTAATCTCAAATCTCTTTGTTACTTTTTTCTTCTCTTTATGTAAAGAGCAGAAAAAAGTAACCAAAAAAGAAGAGAAACCCGGACGGT
>CAMCZP010000140.1 GCA_945887855.1 Leptospira interrogans serovar Manilae
AATGCTGTCCAAAGTATGTATACAAGTCCAATGAAAAAATTGAGAATAGTAATACAAAAAGTAAACACTGAATTAGGTGAGAAAAGAAAAATTTCCTTAGAAGACAGTGGAGTGGGAGTAGGGGAAGATGTAGTACAAAAGCTCTTTACCCCATTCTTTACCACAAAGTCGAGGGGAGAGGGAATTGGACTTGGGCTGTATGTATCAAAGAAAATTGTAGAGGAGCATGGGGGAAAACTGCTCTATGAAAAAGTGGATGGTGGCTCTCGGTTTGCGGTAGAGATTTAATGCTAACTTAATTAGTTTTGGTTTATGCACTTTCCCCTCATTATTTTTAAACAAGGGGAAAGGAAATTCTAGCAATTTTAGAAAAAAAATTATTTTTGAAATGAAGTAAGCATATTTCTCAGTCCCTCTTCCATTTGAGTTGCTTTAAATTTTGGGAATTTCTTTTGGAATTTATCGTAAGACATTACATAATCATATTCAAATTGGTACATCATCTCATTTAGCTCTCTGAGGGGAGATATAAAAAGAGAAAGAGTTTTTCTCAATATAGATGGCACATAGCTCACCTCAAAGTTTGTTTTTAAAATTTTATTGATTACAATAATAATTTCAGAAATTGTGAGTGATTCACTTACAGGGAGATGCCAAACTTCACCATAACAGGATTCCTCGAGTGCAAGTAGTACTAAAGCCTTTCCCAAATCAGGTATATATGCATAGGTATGTTTTACATTTAATTTTCCGATTGATTGAGGATTTTTGTTCTTTACTATATTTTCAATCAATGATGGATACAAAGCACAGTTGGTTACATTTGGTCCGTAAAAATCTGCAGAGCGGGCAATGATAGCTTTGATTCTACCCTGTTTATTTGCTTGTAGTACCATTTCGGAAATTAATTTTCTCACTTTTCCTTTTTGGGAGGAAGGGGATCGCGGGTGAGATTCATCAAAAGGTACAGAGAGAGGAACAGGACCATACATATATATATTGTCCAGAAAGATAAGTTTGGATTGCGATTTTTCACAGGCATAGATTACATTGTCCATTACAATTGGCCAGTCTCTTGCCCAAACCTTAGAGGAGTACTCCAGCCCTGCACATAGATAAACATGAGAAGCACCTTGGGTTGCTTTTTCTGTAGACGTTCTATCCAATAGGTCAGCATTCAAAGTGGTAACTGAAGTAGTGCCCGAGCGAGCAACCCCCCGAATATTTAAATTCCTATTTCTTAGTTCCTCAATCACTGCAAGCCCAGATACACCCCTTGCCCCTAAAACTACATGTAATTCTTCGCTCATATTGAACTCCAATTGATAATGTATAGCCATAATCTTATAGAACATTGAAATAATCCATAAATAAAAATTGTTGACAACATAGATTATAAAAAATATTATCTTTATTATATAAATATTTATATCAGGATATATAATTTGTCTAAGAAAAACATAATCATTTACTGGATAGCCACCCTCTGGCTTGCACTAGGAATGGTTTCCACAGGAATCGTTCAAATCATAAAAACGGAAGAAGAAGTAGCCAATTTTACAAAATTAGGATACCCAACGTATCTCATGACAATCATAGGAATAGCAAAAATGTTAGGAGTTATAGCTATTTTAAGTCCTAAATTTCCAATCCTAAAAGAATGGGCATATGCAGGTTTCACCTATACAATGATGGGAGCTATCATTTCACATATTGTAGTACAGGATGAAGTAAGTTCTCTCTTCGGACCTACATTGCTTTTGGTGTTAACATTTATTTCATGGTATTTTCGTCCAGAGTCTAGAAAAATAGTATAATCTGATTTCTTATTAGAAATCAAAGTAATATCAGTATTTTAAACTTGACTTTAAACTTCTCATGAGTAGTTTAATATGCATATGAAAACACTCAGATACCTTTCTTCCCATATTGGGGAGATTTTAAATAAAAAAATGGTCTTTGTCGGGGGACCAAGGCAGGTCGGGAAAACCACTTTAGCTCTGCAGTTTTTAAATCCTTCCAGTATAAAAAATCCTGCTTATTTGAATTGGGATCGAAATACTGATAAAATACTTATTCTTAAAGATGAGTTACCCTTACATAGCCATAAGACAATTGTTTTGGATGAATTACATAAATATGTAAAGTGGAGAAATCTATTAAAAGGTCTTTATGATAAATACCACGAGGATAACCAATTTTTAGTCACGGGCTCAGCAAGATTGGATTATTTTCGGAGAGGAGGAGACTCCCTCTTAGGAAGGTATCGGTATTTTAGACTTCATCCGTTTACCTTATCTGAGATGGGTAAACATCCAAATAAAGGTGATCTAGATACTTTATTAAAATTTGGGGGATTTCCTGAACCATTGTTTGCCCAAAATGAAAAAGAACATCGTATCTGGCAAAATGATAGAATGGTTCAAGTTGTCTCCGAAGATATCAGAGATTTAGAAACAATAAAGGATATATCTTCTATGGTACTACTAGCAGAGGTTCTTCCAAGCCGTGTAGGCTCTCCCCTTTCTCTAAAAAGTTTGAGTGAGGATCTACAAGTATCACAACCAACAGTAGACCGATGGGTGGACATTTTATCTAATCTCTATTATTGTTATACAATCCTTCCCTTTGGATCACCTAAAGTAAGGGCAGTTAAAAAATTAAAAAAACTCTATCTTTGGGATTGGTCACAGGTTGAGGATATAGGTTTCCGGTTTGAAAATTTAGTTGCGAGCCATCTACTCAAGTATTGTCATTATATAACAGATACAGAAGGGTTCAATATGGAAATTCGTTACCTGCGAGATACAGATGGAAGGGAAATAGACTTTGTGGTACTGAAAAATAAAAAACCCCTCTTTGCAGTAGAATGTAAGACAGGAGAGAAAGCACTGAGTCGGCATATTTCATACTTTTTAGAGAGAACTAATATTCCCGAGGTTTTTCAGGTTCATTTGGGAACAAGGGATTTTGGTTCAAATAAAACAGGGAGGGTACTACCATTTGTGAAGTTGTGTGAGGAGATGGGGTTGTTTTGAAAGGAGGTTGAAATGTAAGAAGTTAAAATAAATTTTCTTGACAATAGTATCGAGTTACGTTACTATAAAAAATTAGATTATATGAAACGATTACCAAATATTCACCCAGGAAAAGTACTTCTGGAAGAATTTCTTACCCCATTAAATATTACTGCTTATAGACTTGCAAAGGAAACTGGAGTATCACAAACAAGGATTGGTCAAATTTTAATCTATAAGAGATCAATTTCAGCTGATACTGCGATACGGTTCTCTATGTTCTTTGGAACCACACCTCAATTTTGGTTAGGTTTACAAAATGATTTTGACTTAGAAGAGGAGATACTAAAAAATAAAGATAAATTTAAAGAAATTCAAAATTACAAACAGTTAGCAATTGCATCTTGAATTCTAAAATTACCTAATTCTTATAGGAATTAATTTACTGTTTTTACAATTCTTACAAATAAAATCAGAATTATATCTATAAGAGATATGAGTAAAAAGGAGAGAGCGGTCTATGAAAACTATAAAAAAGAAAATTCCAAAATTTAAAACAGTTGATGATGAAATTGATTTTTGGGATAAAAATGATGCAACTGATTTTTATGATTTTGGAAAAGCTCAATCAGTCAGATTCTCTAATCTCAAACCATCTACTAAAATGATTTCTTTACGTTTACCAGAATCCTTATTAGAAAGAGTAAAAACTTTGGCGAATAAAAATGATATTCCCTATCAGTCTTTGATTAAAATTTTACTCTCAGAGAAAGTAAATGAGGAATTTAAGAAAGTTTACTAATTAGGAATCCTTAAAGGAAAATCAAAAGTTTCCTTCGCAAAAAACTTTAAAATTACAACTGATGAATTGTTTAGTTAAAAATGAACTATTTATTAGATACTCATTGCTTTCTTTAGTGTATTTCCAGTCCAGAGAAATTTAGTAGTACAGTTCTTAAAATTCTTCAAGATTCAAAAAATAGAATAGTTGATACTAGTCAATTTCTCTAAATTTATAGTAAAAGATCATAAAGACCCTTTTGATTTATTTCTAATATATCTTTCGATAACAGAAAACTACACACTCATTACAAAAGATTCCTATATCTCAAAGTTAAAATTAAAAGGTTATAAAACCATCTGGTGAAACTCAAAGTGAATCAATATTTGTAATTATATCATTGTAAAAAAACTGCCTTTGTGATTATCTCTTAAGAATAAGGAAAGTTAAAAAATTAATGATAAAAAATATAAAATTCATAAGCCCATCTCTGCATGGCATTCTAGATTACTTGGTAGATATTACTTTAATAGGTGTACCAGTATTTTTTAATTTCATGGAAATTTCCAATTCAGCTTTTTGGGTTTCTGTTGGAATAGGACTTTCAAACTTTTTATACAGTCTATTTACAATTTATTCAAGAAGTGTGATTAAGTTAATACCATTGAAGCTTCATTTAATGTTTGATTTTATTGTAGGTCTTGTATTACTTACTGTGGCATTTGTTTTACCTATAGAAGGTTTTGTTCAGTTATACTATCTGGCAATGGGTGCAGGAATTATTTTAGCCACAGCATTTACTAATACGAATCAAGAAATCTAAATAAATATATCTAAAGGTCTTGACAATAAATATATATTCATGAATATATATTTATGAATCGTGCAAAGATTTTTAAAAACGGTGATAGCCAAGCTATTAGGCTTCCTAAGGAATTTCGTTTCAAGGGAAAAGAAGTCTATATTAGAAAAGAAGGAAATAATGTTATCATTTCTCCAATCGACGATTCTGTCGATAGACTCTGGAAAACTATCAATAGCCTATCTGATGATTTTACTATAGAAAGGAATCAGCCTAAAATATTTCAGAGAGTGCTTCAATAGCTGGATCTATTCGAAATACATTAGAAAAAAAAGGACATATCATTGGTCCTTATGATTTACTAATAGCTTCCCAAGCAATAGCAAAAGACGCTATTTTGGTAACAAATAATGAAAAAGAATTTAAGAGAATTAAAAATTTGAAGGTAGAAAATTGGATTACTAAGTAAAGATTTTTAGATGTTATCGGGATGTGAGAGTTTTTAAATTAGAATCCTATATTAATATAATTAGTAGTTACATGAAATATTGTATTTAGAAGTATACCCATCAAATTTCAGTAAGACCCCTTCTTACATCCTTCCAAAATCCAATAGGATTTGTATCACTTAGAATCTTCTCCCATTGACTTTTGGTATAAACAAGCGGTTCGAGCTCTGGATACTCATTTAAATATTGCGATACATATAGTAGATTTTCTATAAATGTTTTCTTGGATAGTATTTCATCTTCTAAGATAATGATTATATCCACATCAGACC
>CAMCZP010000141.1 GCA_945887855.1 Leptospira interrogans serovar Manilae
TGAAAGAACGAATCCCCGGTTTGCAGTTCCTCTTTCAGTACTGCAAGAATTCCTTCGGTTCTTGTATCCGTGCTTTTAAAATTTAATATCTGAATATCCACACCCTGAACTTCCTCCAACCGAATGGAACCCAGCTCTATTTTTCCCGGCAGGAATTCCGGGGGTGCGTTGGACGTATTGATGGAATAGGAGGGTTCTAACAGGGAACGTGTGAGTTCCATCACATAATATTCCAGTTGGGAATTTGTAAAACTCACACTCTTCTGTTCCAGTAAACCTCCCGTTTTGGACACATCCAATAGTTTAAGTGTAAGTTCATATTTACCTGCCTCAAATTGTACAACACCTGATATTTTTTCATCTGGACTCAGAAAATCCTCAATCATTTGGTAACACTTATCCGTGTCACATCCCAATTTTTGTTGTTTCTTTAATTGGTTCAATAAGCCATTGACTACTGAATCATCGGTAAAAGAATACTTATCTTTGAAGTATCTCAGAATAGTCAGAGAAACCTGATTTCTAATTTTAACAATCACATCCTGTTTGACACCCTTTGCTTCCAGAGATTCAAAATAGATTTTTTTACTGCTCTTGGGTTGGGAAAAGAGAGGGGTGAAGGATAGGAGGATGGTGATTAGGAACCAAATTACTTTGGATAATTTTAATTTATGTTGGATCATTTGATTATTAAAGTTTTTCACTGTGGTTTATATACACAACGATAGTAACCATATTGATTTTTACCTGTTCCGGGTGCAGTACCATCGTGAAAATTAACTCCTAATACTCCAGAGAAACCTGTATCTGTACTACTCCAATATTGTTTGTCAGTTTTAGTATTTGGAAAGAATGTATTATCTATTTTTGGATAGTACTTTGGATAATATGATACAATAAGGGTCTCTAGTTCGGTTATAGTTGGAAGTCTCCATTTTAAATTTTCACCTAAAATTAGGTTATCACAAAATGAAGTAGAATCATACCAAGTAAATATTGAAGTAGGACTATTTTTTTGCCATATCAATCCAGTCATTCCGTCTAAAATCTTTCCATTATCATCCTTATATCTAAGAATAGAAATTGATAAAGTATATGTTGTACTCCCTCCTGAGTTGGAAGCGGTTACTGAATAATTTGTAGTGCTTTGGAGAGTTGTAGGTGTTCCACTTATGCTTCCACTTGTAGTATTGAACTTTAGACCATTATTAAACACTGGACTAATTGAATATGTATCTACTATTCCACTGAAAGATGGTGTAATAATATTTATAGGATTATTTATAGTATAAGTGAATGAATTGGATTCATACTTTAAATTTGTAGGAGGTAATGGATTAATTTCTACACTTAAATTATATATTACATTTCCTGCGGAATTAGTTGCTGTTATTTTATAATTAGTTGGAGATTGAATTGTAGTTGGTGTTCCTTCAATATATCCATTTGTAGTATTAAAAATTAACCCATTATTAAACTCAGGAGATATTGAGTATGAATTTATTACTCCATTTACACTTGGAGTAAGTCTGGAGATAGAAGTTCCTATTTTAAGTTTAAGAGAATTTGTTTGGTAACTTAAATTTGATGGTGCTATCGGTAATATTTCAATATTTATATTATAAGTTGTATTACCACCAGAGTTAGAAGCAGTAATGATATAATTTGTAAGAGATTGCGTAGATGTTGGAGTTCCACTGATAATTCCAGTGGAAGTGTTAAAAATTAATCCATTAGTTAAAGATGGATTGATTGAGTAGGACGAGACACTTCCATATACACTTGGATTTAAATTATTTATAACAGAACCAATTGTCAGAGTTAAATTGCTACTTTGATATCTTAAATTTGATGGGGCAATGGGAAGAATTAAAATAGAAAGTGTGAAATTCGTGCTTCCTCCAGAATTAGAAGCAGTGATGATATAATTTTTTATAGATTGTGTGAACGTTGGAGTTCCACTGATGATACCCGTAGTTGCATTAATATTTAAACCATTATTAAAAGTTGGACTGATAGAATAGGTTGTAGCATCGCCATTTATCGATGGAATTAGAGGGCTCAATGGAGTCCCAAGTTTTACAGTAATTGAATTTGATTGATAACTTAAGTTTGAGGGAGCTATAGGAAGTATTACCATTGAAAGTTTAAATGTAACACTGCCTCCAGAATTTGATGCTGTTATTGTATATTCTTTTGAGGATTGAGCTAAATTCGGGGTTCCGCTTATGATCCCTGAACTTGAACTAAAGACCAATCCATTGTCTAGTGTGGGGGATATTGAATAGGATTCTATAGTACCATTTATAGATGGTGATATAGTTGTTATAAGGTTTCCAACCACAAAATTGTACGAAGTTGATTGATAAGAAAAATTCGATGGTTTAAGTAATGTAACACTCAAATAAATTTCAAATGGTACTGACCCCGCCGAGTTACTTGCCTTTATATTGTATTTCGTCGAGGAGATCGCACTTACGGGAGTCCCACTGAGAACACCTGAGATAGGATTCAAACTCAAACCAGCAGGTAGATTTGGACTTATAGAATAAATAGAAACAATCCCCTTTACGGTTGGTGTAAGTGGGGACATTGGGGTTCCCACCATTAGATTTAAAGTTCCTGTGGAATAGCTCAATTCAGTAGGCGGTGATGCAGATGGAGTCGTGGGAACAATTGGAGCAATAGGGGAAGGGGGAGCCACTGCATTTACAACTATATTGAGATTCCCGGAGGTGCTTGCTATTTCAGGTTTGGTGCTTGTAGAGGTTGCTTTCAGTTGGAAGGTTCCTAGTTCGACTCCCGAAGAATTGGTGACTCTCACAGAAAAGGTTCCCAAACTCATATTCAAAGTATAGTTTCCATTGGCATCCGTAATGGTGGATGTGGTGATAGATTCTTTGGAAATAGTATTCTGGGCAGTTCCCAAGGTCAGTGTGGCGTATGGTATAGGATTGCCCGATGAATCCTTCAATACTCCCTGAATCTGTAGTGATGCTTCCTGTGTAGATATTGTAGATGAACTTTTTCTCATCAAATCTGCAAAAAATGATAGTGCATAGGACTTAGGATTTTTAGGATCTAACTCTAAATAATCCACCTGAACACAAGATAGGATAAGAAAGATTAGAACCCAAGGTTTAAATTTGTGAAGATAATACTCTAATTTCATTCAGTTCCCCCGTGCCAAAAATATTTATTCGAACTAGAGAATAGAATACTTGTTCCTCCGGACAAAATATTTAATTATTCATAAAAATAATAAATATTTATAATTAGACGGAAAATAAATTGGTAAATATGTTAATTATATGGATAAGAAATTAAAATTTCAGGACTAATAATACTCAAAATAAATTTCCTAAACTTAGAATAAAAATAAAATGGAAATTGATTTCGGATCTTGAATGGTACTATGCTCAAATTTAGACCTATTAGGATCATTCCAAAAATGAGCAAAAACCACTTTTCTTGAGTCTTGAACAGTAATCATAAGTTTTCAACAGTCATCTCATCAAACACTCCCTCAAAGAATTTTTGAATCACCCTTTGGAATAGATTGTTCTCAGTTCCTTCGGCAATTGAGAAAAGTGTCATACAGGATTTTAATTTTAAATCATCAGGATATTCAAAGATTTTTGTGGGTAAATTTTTCTATATAAAAATCAAGATATTATCTGAAAAATTATTTACTCTTTTTATCCTTTATTTATTTTTCTATAGAGGTTTTAATTTGAAACTAAAAATAGCTTATTTAATTGTTTTCTTAGCAATAGCAACTAATATTTATTCAAATGAACCAAAGTTAGCTACTACTGACGATGGGGATAGGATTATCTTAAAATCAGACATGACTTGGGAATTATTAAATAAAAATGAAATTCCTGAAGGAAAATTTTGCTTCAATGGTATTAAAATACTTGAGAATGATCTCGGAGGATCACCACCCAAAGGAGAAATAGAAACTTTTATGTGGAAAAAAAATTATGGATCATATTTTTTAATAACAAAAATAAATAATTTATATAACGTTAAATTTAATGCCACAGATAAAATAAATGAAAACGAAAAACTTGAACGGGATTGGGAAATGAGCAATTTAACAATAAAGGAAGGAAAACTATCTCTTCAAGAAATTATTCCTGATAATGAGGTTAAAATTACTAGTAAGATATTCTTTGAGGATGATGTGCTTATTCGAATAACTAATATAATTGTTTCTACTTTTTATACTTTTAAATTCGAAAGGAAATATACAAAATGTATATAATGGGAGGTTTAATTTCAGATAAGTTAAAAATACAAACAAAAAAACACTTAAAAAATAGTTGCTTACTAAATTACTAAACAAGTAATCTATAAATGTATGCCCTCAATTCGACCAAGCGACAAATTCATCCGAAAAATATTTTCTAAAAAACAGGAAGTAATCGACTTCTTTAAAAAGACTTTTCCCCCTGTACTTGTTGAGCAAATAGATTGGGAAAATATAGTCTTCGGAAAAGAAAATTTTGTAGGACTGGAATGGGATGAGTCACGAACGGATCAATTGTATAGACTACCCTTAAAAACGGGCTCTGAAATATACATCTATATATTGTTTGAGCATAAGAGTTACTATGAACCCAAATTATATATTCAGTTATTGGAGTACATTTCAAAAATCTATCGATGGCAACTGGAGAATGAGAAAGAACTCAAAGTCGTACTACCCTTTGTGTTTTACCACGGTGAAAAAGAATGGGACTTAGGATTCAGCTTTCAGGAAATGTTCGATTGGAAAAATCTCCCCGAGGAATTGCTCTCTTATATTCCCAATTTTAAAATCCAATTGTTTGAACTAAAGTCCGAGGGAAAAGAATTTGAAACTGAAAATCTTGCCCTGTATCTATTCTTGCGATTGATCCAGATCATTCGGGATAAAGGGGAAAAATTTGAAGGCGAACTTCTCCGGCTTTTCACAATACTTTCTCAGGTAAAAGAGGAAGCAAAAAGAGTTGAAATTTTATTGGAGATGGTGAAGTATTTACTTAGTACCCGAAAGGATGCCGAGAATTACTCAAAAAAGAATTTTTATCAGTTATTGGAGGCTGAATATATGACAGTGTTAGATAAAATATTAGAAGAAGGCGAACTTAGAGGAATTGAGAAAGGCAGAGAAGAGGGTAGAGCAGAGGGAATAGAAAAAGGAAAATTAGAAACTGCAAAAAATATGAAAGCAGAGGGTATAGAACTTTCAGTTATTCAGAAGGTAACTGGCTTAACTGATGAGCAGTTGAAAGATGCCGGGATTCTGTAACGCAAATTTTTTTATTGAGTAATGATCAGAATCAATCAGTGTTACAGT
>CAMCZP010000142.1 GCA_945887855.1 Leptospira interrogans serovar Manilae
TGTGCCCTCCCGTTATGAAAGATTTGCTACTTATTCTCTCAAATTAAACTCATTCCCTGATCTTAGGGAGAGAACACATTTTTTTTGGATGAGCGGTTTCCAATTTGATACAGCTGTCAATAAATATCCTCAGATTGTAAATGGGTTTCATGCGAGTTGTCCAGGTATCACAAGAAATTATATCCAAAAAAAGGTTAAGGCTCCTGTGGATACATTCTTAACCTATGAGGATTGGTACAACTACCATATAACTTTTAAGTAGATAAAAAGTACAATGTTATACCTGGTTCATGCTCAGTTGGATTCTCTTTCTTTCTAAATCAATACTCATTACTTTTACTCTAACTTCCTGGTTTAAGCTAACAACTTCTGTGGGACTTTGGATGAATTTATTAGAAATCTGGGAGATATGAACTAATCCTGACTCTTTGATTCCAATATCTACAAATACCCCAAAATTAGTAATGTTATTTATAATTCCTGTGAGGAGCATACCCTCTTTTAGATCCTCAATAGTTCGTATTTTTGAATCAAATTCAACTGACTTTGCAGTTTCCCTAGGATCCCTACCCGGCTTGGCAAGTTCTTGTACTATATCTTTTAAAGTGGGTAGCCCAACTTCATCAGTAACATATTGGTTGATTCGAATTTGCTTTTGCATGGACTCATTTTTTAGAAGAGTTATAACAGTTGTATTTAAATCTTTTGCAATTTTTTCCACAATTGGGTATGCTTCGGGGTGAACCGCACTATTATCTAATGGATTTTCCGAGTCCGGAATACGTAAGAAACCAGCACACTGCTCGTAAGCTTTTTCACCCAGTCGGGATACCTTCAAGAGTTGTTTTCTGGAAGTAAATTTCCCCTTTTCTTTTCTGTACTTCACTATGTTTTCAGCAAGGCTTGGTCCCAAACCAGAAACGTACGACAATAATTGTTTACTGGCTGTATTTAAATTGACCCCAACTGTATTTACACAGCTTTCCACCACTCTATTCAAACTGGTTTGTAGCTTTGATTGGTCTACATCGTGTTGGTACTGTCCTACACCAATTGATTTTGCATCTATCTTTACCAACTCTGCCAGTGGATCCATAAGACGGCGGGCAATAGAAATCGCTCCCCGCACTGTGACATCAAAGGAAGGAAACTCCTCACGAGCAATCTCTGAGGCGGAATAAATGGAAGCCCCCGATTCATTGACACTGAAAACTTGTGGCGGGTTTGAAAAATGAATCCCGCGGATAAAGGATTCAGTTTCTCTACTTGCGGTTCCATTTCCAATAGCAAATGCTTGGATTTTATATTTTGTTACCAGGTCTTTGATAGTTTTTTCTGCTAGAACAGTATCATTTTGAGGAGGATGAGGATAAATCGTAGTATTGTACAACAAATTTCCTTCTGCATCAATGCATACTACCTTACATCCTGAACGAAAGCCGGGATCTAATCCTAAAATTATTTTTTGTCCGAGAGGCGAAGAGAGTAAGAGCTGTCTCAAATTTTTGGAAAAAACTTGTATTGCATCTTCATCTGCTTTTTCTTTTGTCATATTTCTATACTCAGTTTCAATAGATGGCTGGAGTAATCTTTTATAACCATCCTGGATGGCTAAGTTTAACTGATCTTTGATTTCTGAAGAGGAATTTTTTTTGATAACAATTGTTTGAATATCTGAAATACATGTAGTACTTTCAGTTGAAATGGAAAGTTTTAATATATTTTCATTGACCCCTCTCATAATCGCTAAAAATCTATGCGAAGCACACTTATTCAGTGGTTCCTCAAATGAAAAATAATCTTTGTATTTGATCCCCTCTTCCTCTTTGCCTTTTAACACTCCACATTTTACCATTGCACTTTTTTTGTATTGGTTTCGAATGGCAGTACGAACCTTTAAATCTTCACTTATCTGTTCTGCAATGATATCCCTTGCACCCTGTAGAGCTTCTTCTATAGTTTTTACGCCTTTCGAGGAAGATATAAATTTCTTCGCTATTGCCTCCAGCCCTGTCTGGGACTGATCCATAATAATATCAGCGAGTGGCTCTAAACCTTTTTCTTTGGCTACAGATGCTTTTGTCTTACGTTTAGGTTTATAGGGGAGATAAATGTCTTCCAATTCATTCATATCATAAATACTTAAAATCTTTTTCTTAAGGCTATCTGTCAGCTTACCCTGTTCATCAATGGTATGTAGTACAGTCTCTTTTCGTTTGTCTATCTCTATTAGCTTTTGCAAGAGAGTTTGTATGGAACCTATTTGCACTTCATCCAAACTACCTGTAAGTTCTTTTCGATACCTACTGATAAAGGGAATGGTTCCCCCTTCTTCTAGCAATTTGATTGTGGCAGATACCTGCTGCAATGATATGGAGAGTTCTTTTGAAATAATTTCAAGATGTTCTTTTGTCATAGATTCCTTATTTTAATATTTTACTTAATTCTTTTGCGTAGTACGTAGCTATCAAATCTGCACCCGCTCGTTTGATAGAGTGTATGGTTTCCAAAAATGCTTGTTCTTCATTGACCCATCCCATTTTTGCTGAAGCTTTGATCATAGAATACTCTCCACTCACCTGGTAGGCAGCCACAGGAACAGAAACAGCATTTTTAACTTCTCTGACAATATCAAGATAATATCCTGCAGGCTTTACCATTACAATATCAGCACCCTCTCTGATATCTTGGAGTGTTTCTTTTATAGCTTCCAAACGATTACGATAGTCCATCTGGTATGTTTTTTTATCCCCAAAACCGGGAGCTGAGTCTAGAGCATCTCGAAATGGACCATAAAAACAGGATGCATACTTTGCACTGTAAGACATTATTCCTGTATTTTTAAGTCCATTGGTTTCTAGGGCTTCTCGTATAGCAGCAATCCTCCCATCCATCATATCCGAAGGCGCCACAAAGTCTGCACCACATTGAGCGTGTAATACGCTCATCCTAGCGAGTATGTCTATAGTTTCATCGTTTATTATTTCTCCATTTTTTACTAATCCATCGTGACCATCTGGAGAAAAAGGATCGAGAGCCACATCAGTGAGTATATTGGATTCCGGGAATCGGGACTTGATGCCTTTGATACAACGTGCCATGAGTCCGTCTTCGTTGAGGGCTTCCGAACACTCGGGATCTTTTTTTTCTTCTTCCACCTTTGTAAATAATAGAAAAGATCTCAGACCTAATTTTAAGAGTACTTCCATTTCCTTATAGATTTTTTCAATCCCAAACCTGGAGATTCCTGGCATGGAAGGAATTTCTGTCACCTCACTTCCTTCTTCTAAAAAAAGGGGAAGGATCAAATGCTCAACTTGTATTCTAGTCTCAGCAACCATCTCACGGATTGACGCAGATTTCCTCAGAATCCTATATCTTTGGTTCATAGGTACCAAAAATCTTTTTTCCCTCTAAATGAAAAAGAAAATACTCTGAAAAAATGCAATTTTTCATCTAAAAACCATTTACAAAGAAAACAATTTGGAGGTAAAAATTAAATCTAAAATAAATATTAGGATATATTGAGGTTAATTTTAACTTTTTTTTTTATATCCAAACAGTAAAATGACAAGAAAGGAATAGAAATTTGTTTGAGAATCTGTAATGTGGGCAAGCTTAGTTATCTTACACAGCCATAAACTCGGAAGATCACAGGAAACTGTTGAAGGACTTGTGGATTGGCATACCTGTATGAGATCTGTATACATAGGTGACCAAAGGTTACTTAGTACCACCTCGTACTACACTCTCTATGACTATGAAGTACACACAGGCTACAAAGCTTACTCCCTCCTGCTTGAAATTGTTTCAGGGGTTCATTCTAAACTCTATGGGGAAACAGAAGTACAATCACAATTCAATGAAAGGTTTTCTAAACAAAATCTCTTAGACTCTCCTTTATCTAGCTATCTTATTAGGCTGAAAGATCAAATTTTAGAAAATGTAAAACAAATTCGTTCTGAGTATATGAAGGGAAAGGGAAGATTGACGTATGGAGGCGCAGCGGACTCACTTTTACCCAAAGATACGTCTATAGCCGTGTATGGCACAGGAAAATTAGCAGAATCTATATTAGTACATCTCATCAAAAGAAATCGAAACATAATCCTTGTGGGCAGAAATTTGGAAAGAATGGATTTTTTAAAATCTACTTACAAAGTAGAAATTGCTCACCTTGGTGTATTTCAACCCAAAAGACACTCGATAGTCATTGCATCTCCCTATTTTCCCATAGAAGTCACAAAAGAGATGCCTTCAAATTCAATAGTTTTGGACTTTAGAGGTGAAGTGATACCCCCATTCCCATATGATTTCAATCATCTAAAGTACTACTCTTTTCAATTCATATTGAGTAAAATCCAAGAGACAAAGGAAAATGAAGTACATTTAAAACCCATAGTGCTAAAGAGAATCCAAGAGCTCACCCATGAAAGGGAAAATGATGTAGTACAAATTCCAAATGGGTGGGAAGATATACATTGGCTAATCTGATTCGAATTGGATCCCGCAAGTCAATTTTAGCTAAGATCCAAGCGTATATGGTAGGTTCTGCCCTTCAAAAAATTCATTCACATTTACAAATTTCGTATCACTTTCAAGAATCGGCAGGAGATAAAGATATCACCAGTCCCCTCTGGAAAATGCCCGGTAAAGGTGTTTTTACAAGGGATCTCCAAATGGAACTTATAGAAAATAAAATTGATTGCATTGTGCATTCATGGAAAGATCTGGATTTAGAAGATAGAATAGAAACGGAAGTTTTATCAGTACTACAAAGAGAGGACCAAAGAGATGTACTACTATTTAAAAAGTCGATTTTTGAAACTCCAACCCCAAGTTTGATTTTTTGCACTTCTTCTCCCCGTAGAGAATATAATTTGCGGAATTTTTTTCCCCATCACCTTCCTAAGCGTCTTCAAAACCTTCCCATTAGTTTTTATCCCATTCGTGGAAACATCCAAACCAGAATTAGAACCTTCATGGAAGGAGACTACTCCGGACTCATTTTGGCTAAGGCTGCATTGGATCGAATTTTGCGAGCCCAAGAGGAAGATTTTTTACCTAAAGATGAACTATCTGAATTACAAACAGTTTGTACGTATATTCTCAGTTCCCTTCGGGAATGTCTCTTTACTGTACTACCTCTTTCTTATAATCCCAATGCCCCGGCACAAGGATCCCTGGCAGTTGAAATTTTAAAAACTAATTCAGAACTAATACCTCTTTTTTCCACTCTTACCCATCCCGAGTCCTCAAGCTCCACAACCAAAGAAAGGAAAATTCTGTCATTTTTTGGAGGCGGATGTCACCAAAA
>CAMCZP010000143.1 GCA_945887855.1 Leptospira interrogans serovar Manilae
ATTGCAATACACAAAGGAATAAGTTCGGGTGCGGCAATTGCTTTTTTGATTTCGGGACCCGCAACCAATCTTACCACATTTGGAATTCTAAGTAAGCTACATTCTAAGAAATTTGCTTTTACATTTGGATTTTTAGTTACCTCCCTCGCAATAGGTTTTGGATTATTTGTCAATTATTTTCAAATTAAAGGTGTTGAGGGTTTACATGGGGTATCTTCGGGAGAAACTCTAATATATAAGTATATTTCCTTATTTATACTCAGCATTCTCTTTGTTCTATCCCTATTCCGACAGGGTCCTAGGGGGGTGATCAACCAATTGGTCGCCCCAATCCATTGAACTGGTTTTTTGATTGGTTTTGGTATGTAAAAAAATTATTATAATTTAAAAAAAATATTTATTTTTGCCTGAATAGGTAGATATTACCATTGTATGGCACAAGAAAAAAATCGCGTAGTGATCACGGGTATAGGATCCATTCTACCCAATGCATATTCTGTTGAAGAGTTTTGGAATAAAATTAAAGAGGGAGACTCCCAGATAGATTTTATTAAAAGTTTTTCAACCGATAACTTCCCCATAAAAATCGCTGCGGAACTAAAAGATTTTGATTATAAGAAATTTATCCCCAAATTAAATTCCCAACATGCCATCCATTACAACCAGGAAACCCTGGCTATTATGTCGGCAGTGGAAATGGCACAAAGGGATGCAGGTTTTACAAAAACATCCCTTGATCCCACAAAAGTAGGATTTATAGATTCATCCTCCCGTGCATCCCTAGCCTGGTGGGAGCATGCCTGGGCTAAGTACCAGGAAGATCCAAAAGCCTTCCATGAAATATTCAACCGTTACTCCGTATTGATGTCCATGTCATCCACTCCCTCTACCCTCACGGCAATCTTTAACAACATCCAGGGGTTTGTTACCTGTATTTCGGCTGCCTGTGTTGGGGGACACCATGCCATAAGCCTGGCCTTCCAGGCCATTCGAAAGGGGCGTGCGGAGGTGATGTATGTGGGTGGGCATGAGTTTCCCATATTAAAATCAGTGATGAGCATGTATGCGGATCCCGAGAGCAGGGTTATGTCATTAGAGAGCCAATCTCCCAAAAAGGGACTGCGCCCCTATGACTTAAAGAGGGATGGATTTGTTTTGGGCGAGGGAGCGATGGCACTTTGTTTGGAGAGGTATGAACATGCCAAAGCAAGGGGTGCCGAGATGTATGCGGAAGTACTGGGTCATCTGAGCTACAATGAATCCAGCCATGCCTACAGAATGGATTTGACGGGGCAAAAAGCTTCGGCGGGTCTAAAAAAACTTTTGAAAATTAGCAAACGTTCCACCGAAGACGTGGGATATTTCTGCGGTCATGGAACCGCCACCCACAACAATGACCTCGCAGAAAGCAGAGCCTTGCATCTCCTTTACGAAGGAACCTCCAAGTCAAAAATACCTCCACTAGGATCCATTAAACCAATCTTCGGGCATACTTTTGGAGCCGCAGGAATTATCAACGTAGCAGCAACTGCCCTCATGTTAAAAAACCAAACCCTAGCCCCCACCATCAACATAGAACATCCCGATCCAGAGTGTGATCATGACCATGTCAAAGAGGGTTCCAGAAAGGTGGAAAACTTTCACACTGCGGTTTCTTTGGGGTTTGCCATTGGGAGCCAATCATCTTTTGTGAGCTTGGGTGTGGCAGAGTGAAAAAAGGTTCTCTCTTTTCAAACCCCGATGTAATGATTGAAAGATTCATAAAAAGGGGGATGCATCTCCATTTTGCAGCTACTATGTCCAGACCCAATGCCCTCATCCTTTCTGTTGCAAGGGTGTTCAAAGAAACCAGCCCTGAATTTGTGGTGAGTATGGCAGGGATGCATTCCTCAGGTCATGCACTTACCATTGCCAAAGTCATAAAAAAACTAATCACAGGTTTTGTTGGGGACAATTACCCCCGCCCAATACCTAATCAAATGTATACTAACATTATGAATGGTATTCCATATGAAGTAGAGCTTTGGTCATTGCTGACCCTTATCCAAAGGCTAATAGCAGGTGCTATGCATCTCCCCGGGTTTTTGACAAACTCCCTCATTGGGAGTGATATGGTTCTGGATAAATTGGGTACGACACTTTTTGAAATGGAAAATCCTGCAAAGTTGGGAGAAAAACTAGCTTTTGTAACACCTCTAAATCCAGATATCACCTTTGTGCATGGGGTCTGCGCGGATAGGAATGGAAACATCATGCTCGCAGCACCCTATGGTGAAGGGGTTTGGAGCTCACTTGCAGCCAAAGAGGGAGTGATAGTCTCCGTAGAAAGAATTGTGCCTGCGGGAGCCATCCCCCCCGAACTTATCCACATACCCGGATCAAAGGTTATGGGAATCTGTGAAATCCCCTTCGGAGCCCATCCCCAGTCTCTCAGGGTAAAAAAAAGTGTTGTATCTCAGGTAAAGGGATTATCCGACCTCTTAAGCTATCGGGATGATTATGAATTTATCATGGAAGCAAATTCAGTGGGTGAATCCAAATTACAAGCCGATGTTTGGTTTGTTTTTTGGGTAAATGCCCCAGGGGGACATGAGACCTATATCGATATTCTCGGGGAAGATCGTTTGCTAGAACTCACAGAACCCCCCAATTTCCAAGCCCTCTCCAAGAAAAGAAGTGTAATACTTGAAGAGGAAACATTTGATTGCAATGAAACCGAACAAATGATCATTCTAACCGCCAGGGCAATAGTAAAAATGGTCAAAGAAAATGGATACAGAACAATCTTAGCAGGGATTGGAGCTGCACACATGGCTGCATGGACGGCTGCATTTTTCTTAGAAGAAGAAGATATTCCTGTTAAGATCATTGCTGAGATGGGGTTTTATGGAACCATCCCCTACCCGGGGGATGTATTTCTCTTTAGCCAAATGCATACCGATACCACTGAACAACTCTCAGATGTAGCACAGATTTTGGGAACTCTTGTACCACGTGATTGTTTGGGGGTGTTGGGAACTGCTGAAGTGGATTTGTTTGGGAATCTAAATTCCACCCTCCTTCCAAATGGAAAGTTTTTGGTGGGTTCCGGTGGTGCCAACGACATAGCGAGCACTGCCGATTGCATTGTAGTTGCCAAAGCTCTCAAGAGCCGTTTTACAAAAAAAGTAACCTATATCACATCCCCAGGTAAAAATGTAAAAAAAATTATCTGCCAATTTGGAACTTTCACAAGGGACTTTGAAGGAAATTTTTTCTTGAGTGATTGGAGACCTCCCGTCATCGATCCAGATATTACTCCAATGGATGCATTAAAAAAATACACATCATGGGATTTGGATACAAGCCATTCTACAGAGGAAGAGCCCATCACACCCAAGGAATTGGGGATCCTCCGAAAGTTAGATCCACAAAAAATATTCATAGGGGGAAAGGGATAATCCTTCTCCCATTGAAACTATTTGGGATTAAAGCATCAGACAAATTACTGTAATATCATCCCTTTGTTCTTCATGACTCTTGTGGTTATCAAGTTTTTCTGAAAATTTCTTCAACTGTTCGTCTGCGTCTAAAGCGTGAACCTGTTGGATTATTTCTGTGAGTTTTTTTGTACCTATTTTGTTGCGATTTGGATCGGGCTGATCAATGTATCCGTCAGTAGTCAGATAAAAATTTGTTTTACCGGGCAATATTTCAACTTCTTTGTTGGTATACAGGTCTTTATCCGATTTTTGTCGACCACCAATCGATGCTACATCACCTTTTATGATTTCCAGGATCCCATCTTTACTTACAATCAAAGGCCGCTTTGCTCCAGCGTATGTAGCTTTGTTTCCGGATATTTTCAAAAGACACAAATCCATTCCGTCCCGTGATTCCGTAAATTCAAGATCCTGCTTTAGTGCTATCCTCACACTTTTATTGAGATGGTGTAATATTTCTGCGGGGTCGGTTATTTTTTTCTCATTTACAATTTGGTTTAAAAAATTATGACCTATCATGGACATGAGCGCACCGGGAACACCATGTCCCGTGCAATCGGCAGCCACAATAAAGATATCATCATTTTCAAGTTTTGAAAACCAGTAAAAATCTCCAGCAACGATATCCTTAGGTCTGTAGAGCAGGAAAAAATCTTTAAAATTCTCCCGCATAACAGATTGGGCAGGCAAGATAGCCTGTTGGATGGTAAGGGAATACTCGATACTCGAGGTGATATTCTTGTTTTTTTCACCAAGCTCTTCATTTGCCTGTGCCAGTTCATGGGTTCTGTCCATTACCTTTTGTTCCATATTAGCATATAACATGGCGTTATCGATAGAGATTGCAGCCTGACCGGATAAGATATTAATTATCTGTAATCTATCGGGTGTAAAAGCTCCCTCTGTTAGATTATTTTCTAGGTATAGAATTCCCGTTAGCACCCCTTTTTGCATGATAGGTGAACATAGAACAGATTTTGGAAGATTAGCTTTGACGTAAACGTCCTGGTTAAATTTGGCATCGGTCGATGCATCAGAAAGTACCAAACTTTGTTTAGTCCTTTCTACGTAGTAGACAATGGAAGCTGGAATTTTATCTGAACTCCCGGCAGGTATGGATTCCATCGTGTTTACATGTTCAGAATCGACCCGTCCCTCTGCTTCAATGAAGAGGGATCCTTCCTTTCGCAATAACAAAACTCCACGCTGAGCTCCCGCATTTTCGATCATTATCTTCATCAACTTACCAAGAAGACTTTCCAACTTAATTTCTGCAGCAATCACATTAGAGCTTTTGATAACGGTTTGTAGATCAAGTGATTGACCCGAATAGGAAGTTGTTGCACTTCCCAATGCTGGTGAGGAAGATAAAGAATTGCTGATTGTGGTTGTAAGATCCTTTTTCCAATCGTCAAATTTTTTATTAAATTCAACCTTGAGCATTTCTGATTTGCGGTAAGCACCCCATTCTTCATACCGTTGGATTGAGGAAAAGAAAAAGATTTCTGCAAATTTCTTTTGATCGGATTCAATCCAAAAATTTGCAGCTAGCTCATTTGCAAGAGCCTCGTTTTGGATATAATCACTAACCCGTGCCTCCTCAATTGCTCTTTGGTAGATGGCAATCACCTTCCATTTTTTGTGCTGCCTAATCCTGCCAAGTTCTGCTTCAATGAGTAGATATTTGTGGAGAAAATTTTCGGGACAGTTATCAGCCCAAATTTTCATTTGCACTTGGTTGGCTTTTACAGTGGCAAG
>CAMCZP010000144.1 GCA_945887855.1 Leptospira interrogans serovar Manilae
TTTAAACTCTTCTAATGGCTTCCCTATGATTTTTAAGAGTTCCATGCCAACCTTTAGTTCCATTTGTTCAAATACATTCAAGGGATCTATTGTTTGTAAATTTATCACAAGAATAGATGGCTTTGTTTCCAGAATAGGATTAGTTTGAAGGAATCGCTCTTCTAAATCTTTTTTTGGATTCCACTTATTGTCGAGCCCTTGGTAAAATAAAATAGGTACTACAAAGGGAAAAAATCCATACTCTTTTTTATGCCAGTCTTCTAATATCATTTTATTTATAAAAATCCTTGCAATAGATTTTTATAATCTTATCTTTGAAAAAGAATGTAAAAAGTAAAGTAAGGATTCTAGTGATTATGATTTCTTATTGCTGTTAGACCCATAGGAAGTGCAAAAACTATTTTTCAGAATAATCCTGATTATACAGATATATGTACTACACATCCCTTCCAACTATTTCCTTCTTTACCAAATTGTAAATAAACTCAGTATCTAAAACTGCTCTTTTGGCTTCTTCTTCTCCGTAGTTTTCAGAGGGTATGAAATCTATTTCTCCATAAAAAGACAATTCTCTTTCTTTTCTCAAATAGCGGGAAATTGATTGGATACGATCTAAATGATTTTGGAAATCTGGAGAGAATAGTTCTTTTGCTTCTATGAGTGTTTTTGATACATCGTGAACTTTTGGTGGATCAATCCCAATGGATCTTAAAACTGCTTTGAGTAAAAGCTCAACTGTTTCTTGGGATTCTCGGATAGTATCCGGATAGGCTTCTTCTTCCAAAAGAAATTTAAGCATTTTAATTCGGGATACTGATCTATTTAAGTAATTTTTAGCCAAATCGTCTGTTGTCATATTAGTATAGATTCCCCTTTTTTGTGATTGGGTTTTAATTCCCAACCTGGCAAACCTCCAAATATTCGCTTTCTAGTTCCTTGCTCCGTCATTTGTATACGTAAATCTTCCAAGTAATTTTGAAAAAAATTATCTGTATCCCATAAAATGATTTTATATTCAATCATATCCCAGAAAAGTGGTGAACCCTGAGATACAGAATCCTTTAATCGTATTACAGGTGACATTGGGGGAGGTTCCCAGTCTGTGTTTGAAAACCAGGATTCCCATGAGGATTCAATCAATCGGTGCCAATCTTCCCAGAGTTCCTGACGGTTTTTATACTTAAATTCTTTTAGAATAAGAAGAAGATCCAAATCGGAATTTATATTTGCCTTCCCATTTGCAAAAGAGCCAAAAATCAAAACTGTTTGGATATTATTTCCATCCCAGTTTTGGATTTTTTCCGAAAGGGAAGGAAGTAGGTTAGAAACCATATTTTTTAGGTTCATACTTGAATTTAATTGGATAAAAATATTCTAGTCAAGGATAAAATAATTTATGAAAGAGATGGATTAAAAAGTTTTCTCAAAGCACCATTTCGTACTACATAATCAAACACACACAATCGTAATACATTCGTTTTTTTCTTTTAACTCTCTTATGCCTAAAAAGCTCCTGAGATAAAATCTTACATATAACAACTCTCCTTGGATCCTTTGGTCACACCTCAAAGGCTATCTAAGTCAAATCCCTACAGACCCAAACCGAATCCTAAACACCCCACACCTCCTCCTTTCAAAATTAAATGCGACATAATCTACATTATGGGAAGTTAGTATTTATGGGCTAATAAAACTATTTTTATGTTTAAAAGAATACGTTCTTATTTGAAGTTAGGATTGGAGAGAATCGATGGACTTTGAGATTAGAGATAACTACTTTGTTCCCCACCCCCTACAAATGCTGATGGAATCCTTAACTATTTTAGATGTTGGGGGTTTGGTTTGGGGAATTCCTGAACTCGCGAAGATTCCGGGTGGCAATGGTGAGACAATTCTTTTTGCACCGGGGTTTGGCACGGATGATTCCATAACATTCCCTTTTCGAAAGTATCTCACTTCTTTGGGCTATGATGTCCATGGATGGGAACTGGGTGTCAATCAGGGGCATGTGCCGAGGCTTCTTCCGAAAGTCTGTAAACGTTTAAAAGAGTTAGCAATACAAAAACAAAAAAAGATCAATCTCATAGGTTGGAGTTTAGGTGGGTATCTTGTAAGGGAAGCAGCAAGGGACTATCCTGACTTGGTCAATCTAGTTATCACATTGGGATCCCCCGTGATAGGAGGTCCCAAGTATACGTCTATAAAAGAGATCTATAGATCCAAAGGTGTGGATTTAGATCTGTTGGAAAAAGAAATAGATAAGAGGTATGACACACCACTTTCTGTACCGGTACTATCTATCTACTCCAAGCAGGATAATATAGTAGCCTGGCAAGCTTGTATAGATTCCTACTCTCCTCGGGTGCGTCATATAAAAGTAAGTACAACTCATTTGGGGCTTATATTCTCCTATGAAAGCTATTCAATAGTAGCCCAAACACTTGCAGGAAAAATACAATTGTAACCAATGGATCTAACATGAATATCCATATGTTACTATTATTTATCATTATTTCCATAAGCTTTTGTTCAACTCCCTACTCACAATCCTTACCGGAGGGAAAGGAAATAGTTTTCAATGACACTGTTGTGCTTCCTGTGAACTACAATAAGGAAAAAAAATATCTTTTGGCAATTTGTCTCCACGGGCTCTTTGGAAGTGGAAAATCTATGGCTAAGGATTTTTCACCATACTCTCGGAATATGAATATGATCTTAGCTTGTCCCAATGGAAATATTCCAGATCCCTCCAGAAACGCGACTAAGTGGGGCAATGAAGATTCCGTGGAGTATCTACAAAAGTATCTTGAATATATAAAAAGTAAATACAACGTATCTGATGATCCTTTTTTAATTGGATTTTCTCAAGGAGCTAACCAAGCCCTATACATAGCCCTCCGGAATCCTTCTATCTGGAAAATAGTTGCCATCCTTTCTGGTGGGTACTCTGAAATTCCCAAAGAAAATTATCCTAATATTTCCCAAATAAAAGTTTTGTTTATCTCAGGAGACACCGGTCCCGGGGAAATCTATACACTCAAAAAAATGAAGGAAAGGCTGGAACTTTTAAATTCATATTCTAAGGTTAAACAGATAATCATCAAAGGGCATATACATGAAACATCTACAAAATTTTCTTATCCCATTTTTAAATGGTATGCCTCCCAAACAAAAAATTTCTCCAAATCTTTTTGGATTTTTAAAGGCGATTTTATTTCTGAGTATACTTTAGGCGAAAAAGAGTTTTTAAATGGAAACTATGAAGAGAGCTATAATTATTTTAAAAAGTCATTAAAAATAAATCCAGTGTACCCACCCACCGTCTTTCGTTTTAGTCATACATCTTTATTGTCAGGAAAAATTAAGGATTTTAAAAAAAGTTTTTACTCATCCCTTGAGTTATACTCACAATTTCCTGAATTTCCGAGAGATTCTTTGGGGGTAATTTTTGAGGATATTCGTATCACGCTTAGAAATGATATTCATTTGCGAAATCGTTTTATTTCTTTTTTTGAAAAAAATCTCAGAGAATCCGAGTCCTCACTTGACTCCATTTTTGTAGCAGAATTAAACTTACTCTTAGCCTATCTACATAGATACTCCAGTAATTTTGATGAGTCTTTTTTAAAATTAGATACGGCACGATCCATTTTTCAGGGGATTGAAGGGAAATCATCAAATTTTAAAGACTTTGAAATTCAGAAAAAAATAGAAACTATTGAAAATTTTTGAAAATTCTTGAAAGAAAATGGAAGTTGTCAAAATTAGTAAAATATTAACAAAGATTTCTAAAAATGCGTTTATGCAAAGGAATAAAAATTGTATAGCTCTATTCGAATAGCTTCAAGAAATACTCCTCTTGCAAAAGTTCAAACATACCTTGTTTACAATGAGTTAAAAAAACTAAAAACTATCAAGCATCTGGATGTTTTGTTTAGAGATATTCCAGAAGTTAGCAACCAATCTAGCGTTCAGGAAATTATTTCCGCCAACTTTAAAAAGGATTTAAAATCCGATCAAATAGATTTAGCTGTTCACTCGCATAAAAATTTAGAGCTAGAAACTTCACACGATACAGAAGTTATTTCTGTACTACGTAGGGCTGATCAAAGAGATATAATTTTAATAAAAAAATCTTCTTTATTAAATCCTCCTGACTCTCTATCCATATTTTCTTCTTATCCTTTAAAAGAAAAAAATTATTACCAATTTCTAAAAGAGTACAGTCCCATCTCCCTCAGAAATAAGGACTTTACGTTTCATACTATCCAGGGTTCTATCACATCCAGAATAGAGAAATGGGAGGCAAGTGGAGATGGTATTATTTTAGCAAAAGGTTCCCTCGATTATCTGCTTTTAGATAACTATCCCCAAGCCGACGAAGAAGATATTAAGCTCACCCGAGAATATATTAAAAAAATACTCCAACAGTCACAATTTATTGTGATACCACTATCCCAATGTCCTTCTGATCCCGGGCAGGGAGGTATTGCATTGGAATTTAAAAAAGGCAGAAAGGATCTTCAAAATATTGCAAATGCCCTCTCCATCTACTCTGTCCGCGAAGAAATCGAACAGGAGAGAGAAGTTGCAAAAAGTGCAGGAAGTGCAATCCAAGTGAGTTATTTAAAAAGGGGATATGGAACTGTAATTTTTAAAAAAGGTACAACCCCCGAAGGTGATACAATCGTTCACCAAGAGATCAAAACATCTCACCAACCAAAGGCTATAGCGATTTCCCGAGTATACCCCATACCCGAAGAAATCAGAAAAAATATTCGTAAACCATTGGAAGGGATTACTCATCCACCGGAAGGAAACTTATTTCTCATCAAGAAAAATTCATGGCTTTCCCATTGGGAAAAAAGGGATGTCAATGGAATTTTATGGGCGGCATATTTATCTACATTCAAAGCTCTTACAGACAATGATTTTTGGGTGAGCGGGTGTTCGGATGGGCTCGGTGAAGAAGAGGATCCCAATCTCCATGGTTACTTACCCAATTCTAATTTTATCAAACTTAGTCATACAGACAGTTCAAATGTGCCCTCCCGTTATGAAAGATTTGCTACTTATTCTCTCAAATTAAACTCATTCCCTGATCTTAGGGAGAGAACACATTTTTTTTGGATGAGCGGTTTCCAATTTGATACAGCTGTCAATAAATATCCTCAGATTGTAAATGG
>CAMCZP010000145.1 GCA_945887855.1 Leptospira interrogans serovar Manilae
AGAGCTTCCCAAAAATATTTAATCCAATCAGAAAAAATGGCAGCACTCGGTCAATTGGTGGCAGGTGTAGCCCATGAGATCAATACTCCTATTGGTGCCATAAAAGCAAGTGCTGATAATATAGATGTCTCCATGAAGGATCTGCTAACCTACGCTCCAGCATTGATTCGAAGTTTAGATTCTAGGCTCTTAGACAAAATTCAAGAGATGACCTTATTGTCAGGAAAAAATGATTCTCTTTCCACAAAAGAAGAGAGAGCGAGAAAAAAAGAATTAGTTCAATTCTATGAAACAAAAGGTTTTAAACATCCAGAAGAAATTGTAGAATTTCTAACTACTTTGAAAATGCCCGATATAGATGAATCATTTGATATAATTTGGAATCATGAAAAATCAAATGAAATTATGAAATTAATTTATGACTTAGGGGGCTTACGATTAAAATCCAAAACAATCTCCACAGCAGTAGACAAGACATCAAAAATTGTGTATGCTCTCAAAAGTTATAGTTATCGTGACACGTCAGGTAACAAAACTAAAGTGGATATAAAAAGCACAATAGAGACTGTATTAATAATTTATGAAAACTATCTCAATAATGGGATAATCCTAGAAAAGAAAATTGAGGATGCTATAGAAATAATTTGTTATCCCGATGAAGTTACTCAAATTTGGACCAATCTACTATTCAATAGCATCCAGGCTTTAGGAGGCAAGGGAAAAATTGAGATACATCTATACCAAAAAGATGAGTCAATCATTTTCACCATTACAGACAATGGTCCCGGCATTCCTCTTGAAATACAAGAAAAGATATTTTTACCTTTTTTTAGCACAAGGGTAGGAGGGGAGGGTTCAGGTATGGGACTGTATATCACAAAGCAAATTGTGGAAAGACATAAGGGTACTATAAAACTAAAGTCAGAACCTGGTAGTACAACTTTTATTATTTCTTTACCGATACTGTAGTGGCAGGTACTCTCAATGAGGACAGATTGGGATTAGAAAGAATCAATTCTATTTTAAAACTTGGATGATTTACAGTAGAATAGATAAATTTCTTGTCCTAAAGATCACTTCATAAAAGAAGTGATAAAAGGAATATCCTTTATGTTTGATACAACAGAAGATCTAGTAAATAAACTTCGATTAGGAGAAGATTCTTTTTTTGAATTGAGGGCAATCTATACAACTGGAAACAAAGTTGCAAAGCCTGATAGAAAGGATTTGTCAGATGAGATCGGTGCGTTTGGAAATACGAATGGTGGAGTAATCTTACTTGGTGTAGATGATAAAACAAAAGATATTTTGGGAATTCCATTGCAAGATATTGATTTGGTGGAAACTTTTGTGAGAGAAATATGTTATGATGTCATTAAGCCCCCAATCAATCCAATCATTGAAAAGAGAGAATTGCCTGATTTTTCAGGGAATAAAAAAAATATTATTAAAATTGATATTCCAAGAAGTCTTTTCGTACACAAATCAGCAAATGGATATTTTTATAGGGTAGGATCTTCTAAGAGAGAAATGCCTCCTGAATATTTAGCTAGAATGTTTCAACAAAGAAGCCAAGCAAGAATCATTCGTTTCGAAGAACAAGCCATTCCACAAACTTCTATCCTAGATTTAGAAGAACGACTCTGGAAAAGATTCATCCCTGATATAAAAGAAGAATATGAAACATGGTTATTGAAAAGGGGACTATTGGCTAGGGATGAAATAAATTCCATCCGATGTAGTGTAGCTGGGTTACTCATGTGCTCAAATCACCCCGAAAAATATTTAATTGGTTCTTATATCGAGGCAGTGTCTTACGCTGGATTTAGTTTGGATGCAAACTATCAAATAGATGCAAGTAAAATAACTGGTTCTTTAGATACCCAAATAGAGGATGCAATGCATTTCTTTAGAAAAAATAGATTAGTTGGTGCAAGAAAAAATCCTGATAGACAAGAGATTTATTCCTATAGCGAAAGGGCACTATTTGAAGCTATTGTAAATGCTGTGGCTCATAGAGATTATTCGATACACGGTTCAAAGATTCGCTTTTTTATGTTTGAAGATAGAATTGAACTCTATTCACCAGGAGATTTACCAAACACTTTGACTTTAGACACCATAGTGATGAGGCAATCTACTAGAAATGAATTAATCAGTAATTTATTGTCAGATTGTCCTGTAAAAGAGGGTAGTAGCATTTCAAGAAAGCATTATATGGAAAAAAGAGGGGAAGGAGTTCCAATTATTTTTAATGAAAGTTATAAAATATCAAATACAATGCCCGTTTATCAATGTCTGGATAATTCAGAGTTATTGCTTACTATACATTCCAAAAAGAATGTAAATGAAAATATTATTAAATTAAAAAATTCATCAAGTGACAACAATTGAAACAATATTAAATTTATTAAAAATCAAATATATAGATTTCCAAGCAGGAGTTTCTTTTACAGGGAAAATTTTGTACTACCATTCTTCTTTTGGAGTGTCCAGACTAAATTGACGTAGTATATTAAATCCAAAACAATATTCCTTTTTAAAGAAATCGTACTCACCACCCCGCAAAAGTTGTGTATGGGCAATGGCTCTGGAGTTGCTTACAAAAAACTGAAATACATGTCCACCTGTTTCTATATCAACTCCTAAGGCAATGGGTATGGTATTGTACTTCACGGGGGTATCCAAATAGATATTTCTATAAATTATATCTGCCAGTGTGATCGATCTGTTAGCCAATCCCGTATTGATCTGATCAGAAGTGTACTGCGTCGTATCCGTATAGTCAGTCTTTAATTCTTCTGTAGCATAGTTTGTACCCGAGTAATCTCTTTTCGGTGTTAAAATACTCTCAAATGTAAGATCCACTCTCTTCGTGATTTTTATTCTTCCCCCTATGTCTACACCCGTGCGGTCATTGGAGAGTCGAAAGGTTGTAAAGTTTCTATGCACATACATAGGTGAAATTTGTAGGCTGATCCTATCTGTTATCTTTTTTGAGATAAGTAGAGATGCGAGATACGATCTTTTATCCCCAGTGGTCAGTCGATATTCATTAAGATCATTGTTGAGCTTAGTATCTATCGTTGTATTACCCGTCCAGGTCTGGGTGTATGTAGTATATGAAATGGATTGATCTGTACTTTCCTGCCCTGCAACTCCAAAAAAACTGACTTGAAAGGGGAATGTAGTTTCACTTAGAATGGTATATTTTGTCCGCAGTTCCGTTGTTTTGAAAAACGAAGTTCTGGCAATCCCCACCATCCATTTATCTGTAATACCATAATCCAGGGCGAGTTGAGTGTTTGCACCTTCATCCAACCCATAGAAGTCTTTCAAACCAGATTTTGCATTTCCAAATCTATGATTGAACCGAAATACAAGATTTTTTTTTCCAACCTCTTCTGTGGTGGGCATAAAGATCAAACTCGATCCCATAAATGTGGAGCGATTTACCGTTTGGGATTGGATAGAAATACTTCCCACAAATAAAAGTACTAAAAACCATATTGGTGAATATAGATTCATTCGGGTTTCCAGATAAGTCTTACTTTTACTTGGATGTTTTTATTTAATTTTAAGAATACTAGGCTTGGAATTTGTATGCCAAAGTCAGGTAGAACAACTGTAAAGTAAGACAATTGCTCATAAGTATCCTCTTTTTTTTCTAAGGTTCCAGTGATAACAAAATTTTCCTTTTTTTTCCCGTGAATATCCAGTACGCCTTTGGCTTTTACTTCTCCCGAATCCTTTATGGACTCTACCATTCCTTCAAACCTTGCGATGGGGAAGAGGGGTGTTTCCAAATAGTTATCATGCATGTGGGAGGTTTGGAGTCTGTTTGGTGTTTTGAGATCAAACAAACTAATTTCTATGAGTATCTTTTTTGTGGATAAATCCAAAGTTCCCGTAACACGTCCCCCATCTCCCTGTATGGTCTCAATTTCTGTTTCCGATTTGAAATACATTTTCCCGTCCGTAACCTTCCAAATCTTTGTTTGGGAAAATAAAGAAGTAGAAGCAAGGAAGAATATCCCAAGCACTAGGAACAGTTCTCTCATTGGACAGATCCACCCTGTATCCAACAATAGACTGCTTTGTTGATGGCAACATTTGTATAGACATACATGGATCCACCCACTGCTTGTTTTTGGTAAAGTTTAGAGGAGGATGCAGTTCCCGGGGATGTTAGATTTTGAACTGATGAGTAGCTGGTGGCTTGGAAATAGCTTCCATTGTGGCAGGATCCACAGTTTGTTTCAAAGCCCGCATCTTTGAGAGTCGAAAATTTTGGGGATGCAGTTTCGCAGGTAGGATTGGTTATTTTGGTAGAATTGATCAGTTGGTTTAGAAACAAAGCATTGGTTGATTTTTTATCACTTTCTTTATCTGCGGTATTGCTGGAACAACTTTGTAACACGATAAAGAGTAGAAGTATGGAAACTGCATTTATACGGAACATGTATTCTCTCCTGTAAAGTTAAATTTAGTATTCAGGACGTCACCATCCTTTTTATTTGTCAATCATCAATCTCTTTGAGTTTAGATAAGATGTTTTTTAAAAATTTACCTAAACATTACTTTAGTGAAAAAAAGATAGACCAAAACGAATTTTTTGTCCGATCCCTCTGCTAGAGTGATAGAAGAGGATTGGTATGAAGCTATTATTTACAGGAGAGCGCGAGTTTCGCAGGAAAACCCTTTATAAACTTATTTTTCGTGGGTTGGCAGGAGGGTATACTCCCATCTTGCTCACGGGTGACAGAAGTTTTGATCTGTATGACTTTTTAAGGGTTCGTAAAAAAGTTCGATTTCCTATGGAACCTGTTGGAAACCTACAATTTGCCTGTGCGGTCAACGGCCACCATATAAAAACACTCATTGCCAATACGGATAGGTTTGACGCCCGCACCAGTTTTACTATTTTTTTGGATTTTACAGGGCACTATCTGGATGATACCATTCCTGAGGATATCCGTCTGTATATGTTTCGGAGGGATCTGCAGTCCATCGCTCGCCTGGAGACTTCTCTGCGACCCGTATTCTTCTTTGAATCCACACCCCACCGAAATACCATCCAGGCAAACTTACGATCCATTTTAGAATCTACAGCCAAGCTCCATCTCGACCAGAGTGGGGGAAGACTGCTGGTGCGCCGATT
>CAMCZP010000146.1 GCA_945887855.1 Leptospira interrogans serovar Manilae
TCGTCAATATTATTTATAGAATCCATTTAGTTTCAATTTGACTGGGGATTCTTTTCTAAAACTATGGAAAAAAAGGCGACATAGCTCAGCTGGTTAGAGCAACGGAATCATAATCCGCAGGTCCGGGGTTCGAATCCCTGTGTCGCTACCCTTCTCTCTTTAAAAAATAAAAATAACTTTTCTTTTTACTAATACAATGTAAGTTTAAAAATCTATCCCCTCTAGAAAAAATTATAAACCAAAAATAAAAAGGATCTTACATGTTTGAAAATAAAAAAAATTTACTCATTGCGCTTTTGGCTATAGTATTATTAGTTATAATATTTATTTATACAAAACAATCACCTCAAAAAGAAATGAAGAATGGCGAATCAATAAATTCAGATATTAAAAATTTAAATGAAAGTGATACTTCTAAGCTCTTCCCAATGGGTGTTCCCGGTGAATTTGGAGAAAGCTCCAGCGTTCTAGATTCAGAAGTACTCCTCAATTATTCAGAGTTTAGTGATAAGCTGAAAACAGGGGAGATTAATTTTGTTTGGGAAGTATGGAAACTTCGAAGACTTTGTCCCGAAGATTATAAACCCGACCAATGCAATGAAATCATATTGTCTCACATTGATAAATCATATTCACCACCCGACAATGAACTTCTGAAAAAACTCTTTAAAGATTATTTTAGATACGAAATGGCACTGAGGGAATATGAAATTTCAGATTCATTAAAATTTGAAGAAAAGTATGAACTTCTTAAGAAAAAACGAAGGGAAGTATTTAAGGAAGAAAATTCAAAATTGGTTTTTGGAATGGAGGAAGCAACAGTAGAATTTCTAAATTCACAAAAAGATTTTCTCGAATCCACAAAAAAACTTTCAGGGGATGAGAAGGTTAAAGCATATGAAGATTTAAAGAAAAAAACACTTGGATCTTATTTTGAAAACATAACCAAACGGGAAGATACTTTTAATAACTACCAAACCGAACTTTCCTTACGGGAAAGTGAGTTATCAAAACTTAGCACGGATGATAAAAATGCCATTCTCCAGAAAACCCAATTTAAGTATTTTGGAAAAGAAGGTGTAGAAAAACTCCAAAAAGTCCAAGAAGAAATTGCTAAAGAAGAAAAAAAGATCCAGGACTATGAAAAAAAAGCAGAAGAATTTCTATCCCAAAATGCCTCACTCCCCAACAAAGAAAAAGAGGAGAAACTCAATGCTCTGCGCATAAAAATGTTGGGTGAGGAAGATGCGGGCGCATACAATAGAAGAAAAGAGTTAGAAGAATTCACAAATTCAATAAAATGACTTGCATTTCTAGGTATATTAAATAACAAAATCTAAGGGCAAAAACCCTGATTTCTTAAAAATGAAAAAGGAGCTTCAAGTGAAAAATAAATTAACAATTCTAACAATAACTCTGGCGGTATTTCTATCTGGATTTACCAATCTATCTGCTCAAACAACCACCAAACCTTTATCAGGAATGTGCATTGCATTGGTTCATGGAATCCTAGGGTTCGATGATACCAAAGGACTGGTAGGCGGTTTGGTTAAGTATTGGGGTGGAGTGGATCAGTATCTGAGGGATCAGGGTGCAAAGGTTACTACTCCCGGTTCTTCCGCAGCAAATAGTCTGGATACAAGAGCTAAGCAAACCAAGACTCAGCTTGAATCTTGGATGCCACTCAATGGATGTACAAAAGTTCATTTAGTGGGTCATTCTCAAGGTGGTCTTGTGGTCAGGTATTTAACTACAAACTTGGGGTTCTCGGGTAAAGTTGCTTCTGTTTCTACAGTCAACTCTTTACACAAGGGAGCTCCCATGGCTGATATAGTTTTAGGTGTTCTTCCTTCATGGTTAAAACCATTTGCAAATTCTGCACTCAGTTTACTTGCAAAGCTTGTCTATCGCGATGGTCGTCCACAAGACGTCATAGCAATGGGCCAGTCTTTAACAATAAGCTATGTAACTGCTTTTAACAAAACAACTCCTGCTATATCGGGAATTAAATACTTTTCCTATGGATCTAAGATGGCATTTGCTGATCCAATCCAACACCCTATTATGGCACTTACCCATCCAATTACTTGGGCGGGAGGGTTGTTTTACAATCTAGGTGGTGACAATGATGGGGTTGTTCCTTTGACATCTCAACAGTATGGGACTTACAAAGGTACACCCTCAGCTAAATGGTATGCAACAGGTATTGACCATCTTCAGGCAACTAACTTTGAATGGAGCGGTCAAAACTACTTTGATGTGAATGGTTGGTATATGAACATAGCAAAAACCGGTCGGGGTTTCTAAGAATTTTTTAGGGTTGGATTAGCAATGATCCAACCCTTTCCTGCCTATTTTTTTTAGAATTTTTATTTTTATTCAGTAAATTTCATTTTTTTCCGATTTTAGTTGACTTATTTTTTGTATGTTTTGAAATATGGATGATTCTACATGTATTTATAGATTCTAGAGGACTTATCACCCTCGAAAACGGGGAAACCCAAACCAGACAAAACAGGATTTCAGGGATGGAATCCACACACAAAAAAAAATAAACAACTTGTTTCATGGAGGAAACAAAATGATTATCAACCACAATTTATCAGCAATCAACTCTCAAAGAGTTCTCAAAAACCAAAACGAAGAAGTTTCTAAAAACATGGGAGTTCTTTCTTCCGGTCTAAGAATCAACAAAGCAGCAGACGATGCATCTGGATTAGCAGTTTCTGAAAAAATGCGTTCACAAATCAACGGTTTACGTCAGGCTGAAAGAAATACCCAAGATGGTATTTCCATGATCCAAACTACTGAAGGTTACCTTCAGGAAACTGGTGATATTCTCCAAAGATTGAGAGTATTGGCAGTTCAAGCATCTAACGGTATCTATACACCTGAAGATCGTCAAATGATCCAAGTTGAAGTTTCTCAGTTGATTGATGAAATCGATAGAATTGCTTCTCAAGCAGAATTCAACAAAATGAACCTATTACAGGGTGATTTTGCAAGAGGTTCTAGAGTAGCTTCTATGTTCTTTCATGTTGGTGCAAACATCCACCAAAGAGAAAGAGTTTTCATTGGAACTATGACATCTGCTTCTCTCTCTTTAAAAAGAGGAGACGGAACACTTCTTACTCTCTCTACAGCTGATTCAGCTAACGACGCAGTAGGAACTCTTGACGATGCAATCTACAAAGTAAGCAAGCAAAGAGCTAACCTCGGTGCATACCAAAACAGACTTGAACATGCAGCAAAAGGTCTCATGAGTGCTTATGAAAATACACAAGCTTCTGAATCTAGAATCAGAGACGCAGATATGGCTGAAGAATCTGTAGGATTTACAAAGAACCAAATTCTTGTACAGTCCGGAACAGCTATGTTAGCTCAAGCTAATGTAAGATCACAATCTGTTCTCCAGTTACTCAGATAAGATTAGATTTCACTTAGAAATAAAAAAAAGCAGGTTGGTTAACAACCTGCTTTTTTTATGTACTCACATTTTTTAAAAGTTTAAATTTCTCTTTAACTTGGTTAATAAATTTCCTATTTTTTAACTATAAAATTTTTGATGAAGGTTTCCATTTCTAAAGTAACAAGTTTTTTATCTATATTTATATACTTACTCAAAAGAATATGATTGCCATTTTCAATTCTTACTAACTTATTTAAGCTCCCGGGTTGTTTTGTGGAGGAAAATTCATTAAATGCATAGATCATCTTATTTGTACTGGCTGCTTTGTCTTTTTCTAACTCATTTTTAAAATAGTACATAAGTAAAGTTGGGATTTGATTATTTTTATAAGTTTCATCTGTAGATACAGCCCTTCGCAAATCATTGAGTGGAATGATAGCTTCATAGTATTGCTTAGTAGTCCAATACTTATCATATTCAGGAGTTGATAATTTTTGAATCTCGGGCTTCCATTTTTCATAACTAATATTCCTTTGTTTTCCAAAAAGCAAATGTGTAAGAGTGATGCCTCCATAAAAATTTAGAATTCTTGAAGTTTTGTCCTCGAAATCATAAAATGGGGATGCTAATATTAATCCATTTACATCCTCAGGGTATTTGGAGGCTAAGTGTGTGGCTACCAATCCACCCATGCTTGTTCCCACTATGATTACCTTATCTCCCAAAAGTTTCATCATTTTTAGGGTAATTCTCCCCTCTTCCAAATAATCATAGTATATTCTATCACGGTGATCTTCGGCTGTAGTACCATGCCCGGGATGGCGAAGATAGTATGTATTAGCTTGAAAAGTGTCCGCAAGTTTATCGACCACCTCTTCTCCCTCAGCTCTAGAAGCACCAAATCCATGAATATACAGAAATGCAATAGGAGTCTTACCTGGAGACTTTCGAATTAATTTTTCATCATTTCCTGGCCTTACATTCAATTCTTTGCTTTTAGTTAGCTTAGATTTATAAAATTCATCAAACGAGGAAAACTCAGGAACAGCGCCAGGTGTATAGGTTGGAATTGATCTACAGGATAGGGTGGTTACATAAACCAAAATAAAAATGTATTTTAGAAGATGGATTTTTATCATTTAAGCCTCTTTTTTTAAAATTATTGATATAGAGTGAATGTGATAATAATATAAGGATAGATCTTGTAAACAATTTATAGGAAGTTTTTGTCGGTAAAATTGACTTTTAATTTAATTGCCATCACATTATATTAGTCATTATATATGAAAAAATGTTCTAAATGTAGCACAGAATTCGAGTGTGGATCAAAAATAGGTAAATGCTGGTGTATGGATTTAAAGGTAGAAGTTGAAGTATTAAATAGATTAAAGGAAGAATTTACAGATTGCCTTTGTCCAAAATGTTTAAGTGAATATAGTTCTCCTAAATTTACCTCAAGTCATTCTTAAAAGAATTTTTAAAAATATAATATACAAATTATTTATTAACTGTAACACTGATTGATTCTGATCATTACTCAATAAAAAAATTTGCGTTACAGAATCCCGGCATCTTTCAACTGCTCATCAGTTAAGCCAGTTACCTTCTGAATAACTGAAAGTTCTATACCCTCTGCTTTCATATTTTTTGCAGTTT
>CAMCZP010000147.1 GCA_945887855.1 Leptospira interrogans serovar Manilae
GAAAACGTAAGTACAATTTTCAAATCTATAGAATCCTTCCCTATAGAAGTGGAACCATTTTTTTCTCCTTCTATCATGAGAAATATTTACGAGTTAGGGAAAAAACATAATCTTTCCATTTATGATTCTGCGTATCTCGAACTCTGTATAAGAAAAAATGCAGGACTTGGTAGTTTAGATGAAAAATTAATCCAATCGGCAAAAAAAGAGAAAGTAAAAATATTTAAGTAGTACTTTTTGGATTCATACGGAAATGCTTTTCTAGAGTAATCTGAACGATGTAATTATTCTGCAAACAATCAAATGCATTAAAGTCAAAATTTATTTTTATTATAATAAAAATCAATTGCCTTAAAAGAGCTACTGTAGATACAATTAAACAATGAAGTCTGTAGGAATCAGAGAACTTAAAAATAATCTAAGCAAATATCTCCATCTTGTAAAATCAGGGGAAACAATCATAATTACTGAGCATGAACAAGTCATTGCTGAAATTAAAAAACCATCCGAATTTTTAAACGATTCGAAGAAAAGAGCTTATTTATATCTAGAAGAGCAAAATAGAATAGGAAAAGTTCGGTTAGCCAAAAGAAACAAATCTCAAATTGAATCCATAATCGAAGAATTTAAAGAAAAAAAGTCTATTGTAGACTGGAAAAAACTACATACAAAATCACGATCAGATCGCTTTTAATATGATTGTATACTTAGACTCAAGTGTAGTACTATCTTTACTCTTTGAAGAGTCAACTGTATCAAATTCAATAGAAATTTGGAAAAAGTCTGAGATCAGAGTTAGTTCCATTCTGTTAGAGGCGGAATGTAAAATAACCATCAAGAGAACATATGCACATAACAAGAAGAAACTTGATAAATTCTGGAAAGAAAAGAAATTGTCTGAATTGGATAGATTAATTGAAGAAATAAATTTAAAAAACATTGATTCAACAACCATAGAAAATATTGACAAAGAAGATATTCTCTCAGAGTGCCGAACTTTAGATGCACTTCACTTATCTACAGCCATTGAACTACAAAAAGAACTTGGTGAGAATTTATTTATTTTTTCTTATGATAAAGAATTCAACAAGGTGGCAAAACAACTTGGTTTTAAAACATGTTAGTAATCCCTTTACATCGGATTCAAAGCCTTCCATAATGCTTGAATCATTTTGAAGTTATTCGAATTATCATTGATTTTACTCTTCTCTTTTAGAAAAAGTAAGAGAGTTCTTAAATCTTGGTTTGTAATTATATCCTTATCACTTTTTTGAAATTTATAGTTTAAAAGTTCCAATTCAGAAATTGCGGAAGGAAGTTCTTTTGGAATTTTAATTCGAGCCTCATACTTGTCTTTCTTTACTAAGTGGAAATGCATGGGCTCAATGTCGGTATATACTCTAATTTCTAAACCCTTTGTCTTACCGACCAAGGCCATTTCAATCAGCTTTTGCTTTTCTTCGAACATAGGTTTGTAACGTTTCATTTTTGTTTACCTCTTACAATTATAGACGCAACTTCAATAACTATCTTTTTCCGCCGACAGGCGGAAAAAAGCCTAGGATTGTTGCGAATAAAATTGCAATAACTGACTTTTTGCAGGAACGCCATTATATAATAAATAGAAATATACTTTCAAAAATCAATTTTTACATAATTTTTTAAATAAGTACCTATTTTTTTTATGGTAACTGTTTAAAAAATCGATCAAAACTAACCACGCAGGCATCTAATTCCTTAAATTTTCGTAGTACACCCTCGGGTTGAATGATTTGGATATGGGGAATCTTTAAACTTTTTTGGAATTTAAGAAATGTCTTATCAAGATTGTAGTCAGAGAGTTTTACTTCGATTGTAAGTACGGGCTTTTTTTTATTGAGAAGAATAAAATCTACTTCTTGTTTTTCTTTGTTTCTCAAGTAAGAAAGACTTAAATTAGCCTGCCCTGTATCATTATAAAAGTGGATTAATTTAAGGAGATGGGAGGCAACCATATTTTCAAATCTTGCTCCTTCATCTTCTATACTACTCCAGTCATACAAATAAATTTTACCCTCTTTTTTTAAACTTCTTAAGATTTTATGCGAATAAGGTTGAACCGTAAAGTGATAATAAATAGACCCAAGAGCATTCATCCATCGAGTGATTGTTGTATGGGCTACATCCAAATCTTCTCTTAAACTTGTAGTACTTAAGAGAGAACCCACTTTTTCAGGTAGTACACTTGCCAAAACTTCTATTTGATTGTGATTTAAAAATTGAGAGATATCTCTGAGATCCTGCCTGATGAGTAATTCCAATCGATTTTTAGACCAGATTTGGTGTATTTCGTCTGACTTAGCAAGAAAGGGTTCTGGAAAACCTCCCCACCTAAAGAGATCTTTTTGTGATGCAAGTTCTTTTACACCAGAAACAGGAAAATTAAAATCGGAGAGTGATTGTAAAAAATCTGAATATGGTAGAGGACTATCACTCTGAAGTTCACCTAATGAAAAGGGATGCAAATGGAAATGAAAAAATCTTCCCAGTAAGCTATCGGATCCTTTACGAAAGGTATTAAATAGTGCACTTCCTGTTACGATGATTTTTATCTTATCTCCATAAATGTCGTACAATCCTTTGATTTGATTTTTCCACTTAGGATGCTTATGAATTTCATCCAAAACAACCAATGGCTCTCTTTCGTTTAAGAGAGATTCTGCAAATTGAGAAGGAGATCGAGTCCATTCTTTTCTAAATCGTAAGTCATCCCAAGTAAAATAGAATCTTTTATCCTTTAAAAACTCTTTTGCCAAAGTAGTCTTTCCAGCTTGTCTGGGTCCAGAAAGAAAGACCATTTTATTTCTGGATAGGGCTAACCTGTCAAGCATAGGGGATACGTTTCGATTTTCCATATTGACTTTTTTATCGAAGTAGAAAAAATAGTCAAGACCAAATTATCATTGTCGAAAATTTGGTCAGAAATTGCTCTTCGAAAATAGGTTTTTAACGTTTCATTTTTGTTAACTTCTTACCATTATAAAATGTAACAACTCACCCCGTCCCAGTTTGCAAGGTAAGGATCATACACGACTATAAAGTACTACAACACCTTGGAGGTTTTAGGGAGTGGAGCGACCGTCCGGGTTTCTCTTCTTTTTTGGTTACTTTTTTCTTCTCTTTTCATAAAGAGAAGAAAAAAGTAACAGAGAGATTTGAGATTAAAGAAGAATTGAAATTAAAAAAGAAATTTAATCTTTTAGAGTTAAAAGCGAACTCGCTGAATCGATACATTTATTTTCTATCCAAATCTATTTCCTAAAATAATCTTATATTTTATGACAGAACCTATACTTCTTGCTATCTTATTTGCAGATCGAATCATCATTGAAAATAATAACAAAAAGGGAATCATTGGAACTTTTGATAAGTTCATTGCACAGGCATTTCCCGTAACATTTCCTCCCTGGGGCATCTATGTGTCTTTAACAAATATAAGTGGAAAACATTCTTTTGCTATCACACTTCTGCATCTTGAGACCAATCAAATTGTGCTTCCTATCAATGGGGAAGTAGAGAGCATCAGCCCGGAACAAACGATTGAGCTCACTTTTAATTTGGCAGGCGTAGTATTTCCCTCTCCCGGTAGGTACAATCTTTCTGTTGAATTGGGAGGAGAACTTTTGGGATCCCGTGTTTTGTATGTAGAAACAAGCAATCTACTGACCAATCCTTAGAATCTATTTTTAAACTGTTCCACTTCTCTCTTGACACTTTCCCCTGTTATCTAGACCTTTCTTACAGAGGTCTACTATTTCATGCAAAATGCAATCTCGCAGGTGAAGAGCATCCTAGAAGCCCTTCCCTACATCCGTGAATTCTCCCATAAAATTATAGTCATCAAGTATGGTGGAGCTGCCATGGTGAAAGATGAACTCAAAGAGTCCTTTGCCACCGATATAGTTCTTTTGAAGTACGTGGGCATCCAGCCTGTGATCGTACATGGAGGGGGACCTGAGATCAATCACTTCTTAAAAGCTCTCCAACTTTCCTCTCAATTTGTACAGGGGCATCGTATTACAGATAAACCTACGATGGAAGTTGTGGAAATGGTTCTCTCAGGGAAAGTAAATAAAGAAATTGTAAGTCTCATTGCATCTAAGGGAGGAAAGGCTGTTGGAATTTCCGGTAAAGATGGTCGTACAGGCATTGCTGAAATACATAAGCTAGAAATCACCAATGAAAAAGGGGTTCAGGAGATGGTAGATTTAGGATTGGTGGGAGAAATCAAAACAGTGGATCCCTCCTTGATCCAGAGCTTACTCTCCAATGACTTTATCCCCGTCATCTCTCCAGTGGCAGAATCCCAATCAGGAGAAACTCTAAACATCAACGCAGATACAATGGCCGGTGCTATTGCAGGTGCTATAGGTGCTGAAAAATTAATTCTACTCACTGATACAGAAGGAGTTCTTATCGATGGAACCCTGGCAAACTCTCTCAACAAATCTCAGGTTTCACAGCATATTTCCTCAGGTAAAATCTCCGGAGGTATGATACCAAAAGTTAACTGTTGTACACGAGCACTTGAACTGGGTGTAAAAAATGCACACATCATAGATGGAAGACTGGAACATTCCATTCTATTGGAGCTCTTTACAAATACCGGCATTGGAACTATGATTGGTTTATGAATATGAAATATATTTTTCTCATTAATTTGGTGAGCTGTGTATTTATGACGGGTTTAATTTGGTGCATTCAAGTAGTACACTATCCCCTCTTTGAAAATGTTGGAAAAGAAAGTTTTCCAACCTATCACTCACTCCATAGTATTCGTATCACTTATATTGTACTACCTGTTATGTGTGCAGAAATTTTAACTTCATTTTTACTTTTAGGAGAAAATGATTTTATGAGTGCAAATTTAAGTTGGGTACTATTCGGAATGGTTTTGGCAGTTTGGGCATCCACTTTTTTCTTACAGGTTCCTATGCATGGAGTTCTCTCTTCTGGAATAGATACGGAAGCAATTCATAGACTTGTAAATACAAA
>CAMCZP010000148.1 GCA_945887855.1 Leptospira interrogans serovar Manilae
AAGTCAAATCGTAGTACGGGATATTTTTTCCACTCCCAAGGGGAATCATAGATCCATAGCCCTTTGAAGAGATCCTTGTTTCCAGAAAAGATCTCATCTAAAACAGAAAGTGTAAGGCTTTTTCCAAACCTGCGGGGACGGGAGAGAAAATAGGCTCCACTGGAATTTTCAATCAAGGGATAAAGTTGCTTGGTTTTATCCACATAGAGATAGTTTCCCTCTACGATCTTAGACAGTGTTTGGATTCCAATTGGTAAAGGTTGCATTCTGAGTTCTATTCCTCTAAAAACATAAAGTTTACTTTTAGACCTAAAACTTGTGATTCCATATTCTTAATGATTTCCAGTAAGGAATAATCTTCCGGTTCGGGTAGTGAGTTCAAGTTACCAAGGGTATATGTTGATGATTTGATAGAAAAGGGAGACAGAAGTATCATAGTATATTTAGCAAGATACTTCCCAAGAGAAAAAGCAAGAGATTTTTCTATTTATTACATGTGTGAAGTTAAGGATGTTTATATTATTACTTTTTGCAATATTCTCCTTCTAACTTCGAGAGCAATAAAAATAGCATCTTTAGCTTTTTCTAATGATATTCCATTTTCTGGATCAGGGTAACGTGCTTCAACAGCATATGTTGTTAATTGGTCTGGTAATATATCATCTAATTTAAAATCACTTTCATATACATTTAATTCACTTAAAAGACGAGAAATATCATGAGTAAAAGAGAAATCTCCATCTAAGTATATGATAAATCCCTTGATATATTTTTCAACAGCTTGCTGGCAATGAAAACAAATAGACCGTAGTACGGGATCTTCGTATCTCATCAATTGTTGAGCTACTAGAATGTCATCTTTTGCGATTTTAAACCAAGATTTTACAAGATCTATTTTATCGCTCATATAAAGTGATACCTTTCTTTAATATTGAAGTAATAAAAGCTTGCCTAACATTTTCCCACTTTTTAACCTCATCAAGGGTGTATACAACTAAATCTTTTGGGTATTCAGATAGCTCCTTTAGTAAAATATAAAGTTGCCCTGATCTTTCACTTCTTCCCAGAGGAGAATCTTTTACAATGACTAAAATATCAATATCACTCTTAGAAGTTGGATTTCCATATGCATAAGAACCAAAGAGTATCACTTTTTCAGGATTTATTTTTTCAACAATGGCGGACGTGAGTGTTTGGATGTACTCTTTTGCTTCTATTAGATTATAAGTATATTGCATATTCATAGCTTTTTAATTCTTTGGAATTTTGAGAAATAACGTCCTGTTTAAGATTATATATTTACTTTTCTAGTTATCAAGTGTTTTTTTATCTATTTTTAAGAGAAAAATTGTGGGAGGCTAAGGGAAAAGGGCTTCTAAATCTAATTTCATACTTAAATTTTAACTTTCTACTGTACAACTCAGAAAAATAAAATTGAAATATTGACTAACCTTTGTTAAACTATAAAAAAGAATCGTAAATAGAAATTGAAATATACTATCTATTATTGATATTAAAATTAAAATAAGCAAGGGAAGGAAAAATAAATATGTTATCGATTCAAATTAATATTCCTGAAAATTTAGTAATACAATTAGGCAGTTCATTAGAGAAAACTAGAATTGAATCCCAAAAACTATTAGCCATCAAATTATTTGAAATGGGATATTTGACAACTGGTCAATCAGCAGAAATGTGTGATATGAATCGTATAGATTTTATGACAGAACTTAGTAAAATGAATATCCCTGTTGTAAGTATGGATAAGGAAGATATCGAAAAAGAAATTCATGAGGCTATTAATTGGTAGTTGTCTGTAATTCTGGACCATTGATTATTCTATCAAAACTAGGTTTATTAGAATTACTGCAAAAGATATTTGAAGAGATTCATATTCCAAATCAAGTTGTAGCTGAATTATCCCAATCTCTGTACTCACCTATTCAATTAAATAAAAAATGGATCATTGTTCATAAATTAGAAAATGATTTGGACTTACTATTGAAAAATAATTTAGATAGCGGTGAAGCAGAGGTAATCTCCTTGGGACTAGAATTGAAGGCTGATAAGTTGATTATTGATGAAAGAAAAGGAAGAAAGATTGCAGAGACTGTATTTCATTTTTCTGTTATAGGGACATGTGGGATTTTGATTATTGCTAAGAAATATAATTATATTTCAGATATTAAACCTTATTTATTATCTATGAAAGATAATGGATATTATATATCAGATGAAATTCAAAATCTTACTCTTAGAGCTGCAAATGAATATTTAGATTAATACTTAAATTTTAAATTTCTACTTTACGTTTTAAAATAAAATGTAACTTTATAATTCATGAAAAATATCACAGTTTCTGTAGATGAGGATTTATACAAACAGGTGAGAATAGTTGCCGAACATTTAAAAGAAAAACATGTAAAACACTTATAAAATGTTTTGACGTATTAAAAATTTTATATTTTATTTAATGTATGACCAGTAATCTCATATCCTTCCAACACCAATAAATCCTCCCACTTCTTTTTAAATCCAATATCCCTTCTAGACAACAATCCTGCTTCTTCTTCCGCTGAGGTGAGTGCAGAAAATTCTTCGTACCGTAGATGATTGGAATGAAGAAAGGTTTCTTTCCGATGCAAAATGGGTGGATTTTCTGAATTTTTATATTCTCTGTATCCCAATTGATTTTTATGAAGTAGAACTTTCATAGAGTGATACAGAGAGGGATGGGCTATTTCCATAAAGGTTGGGTAGTACAAAAAAGTCACATGCCAGGAGTTTCTGGCTATTTTTATTATATTGTAATCGATATCTGAGGGAAGTATAATCTTAGCCAATTCTGTTAGGATTTGTAGCATTTCGGGAGCATACTCTAATGAGTCTCTGTGGATATATATATCATCGGGTAGTATTTTACCCACTGAAGATTGGTTGATGTATTTACTTACAATTGAAAGGTCAGAGAGACTTTTTAATTCTTTCATACTTGTTTCAATTGCTTCTGTAAATGAACTAAACAGCATTTGTATATCTGACTGGGTTGAAAGGGAGAGATCTTTTTTCTTGGGAAGTCCATTATTTTTTGTAATTGTTTTACAGATTTCAATGATGACCTTTTCTTTTCGTTTTCTTGTATTTTCCCGAAAAGTTTCTTCTCCTAACTCGGTTCGAATTGATTCTTCTGCTTTTTTAATCGTTCCATAAAACCTTTGGATGTATTTGTAGTCCTTAAATTCACTCTTACTGGGGAGTCTTCCTAACTCATGATAGGCACTCAACCATTCCCCTAAAATACGATTGTGTTCTTGTAATTTCAGTTCAGAGAGTATACTTGTATGACTTATCTTTACTCTGGATTCTATATACTTTTGATGCCATTCAGGATTTTTAAAAATATAAAAAACACCTAGCCCGGCTACTGTAATTTGAGTATTCAGATTCATTTCTAGATACTTTCGAAATTCTCTTTGAGTGTAGTACCTCTGGAATGTACTCCAGGAGGTTATGATTCCATCGCCATATTCTGTTTCACCAGCTTGGACTACTGTATCTCGAATCATAACAGAAACTACCAAGAGATCCTGAGCTAATGCAAAGGCATCATTTAACACAGAGATTCTTTCTATTGGATCTTCAATTACATTGATAACAAAACCTAAATTTACAATATCTGATGTACTTTTTGGATTCTGAGGATTGTAATATCTATCAAACCCTGTGGCTTTCAGTTTCATTTTGGATAAAAAATAAAGATCTTCCCCTTTCCCACAACCATAGTCGAAAAAAGAAGCTTCTTCCGTTAATAGCCTATCTTCCAAGAGGAGTTGGACTGGTTTAGAAATTCGCCTTCGGAGAATTGCCGTTTTGTGTCTATCTATACTTTTCATCTATTTCTATTCACGAAATCATCTTGTTTAGGGTGTATGCCAATTCTTCCACTTGTGATTTTGTATTGTAAATCCCAAAGGATACTCTAATGCCAGTATCTGCCTCTTCTCTAGAATAGCCCATAGCCATAAGAACAGGAGAAGGTTCCCATACTCCCGAGTGACAAGCCGCTCCCCGTGATACTAAAAAACCTTGGGAATCCAAGAATAGAACTGATCGATCATTGGGGTTATTGGGGAGTAAAATACAGGATGTATTTGCAATACGATTTTTTGGAACATTCCCAACTCTTGTAATTTTCTCATCCAAGAGAGATTCAAAATAGTCCCGAAGTTCCGTAAGTGATAATATCCAGTCTTTATGATATTGTCTTACAATTTTATATGCACTTCCCATTACCTGAATCCCAAGCATATTTTCCGTTCCTGCCCTAAGTCCATTCTCCTGTAAACCTCCCCGAAAAATAGAAGTAGGTTTGGTTTTGTAAAGAAGTGCTCCCACTCCTTTTAAACCATAAAACTTATGGGCTGAAAGTGTAATACTATCAATATCAAAAACACTCATATCTAGTTCAAATTTACCCGGAATCTGAGACATATCACAATGAAAATAAATTCCCTTATCCCTACAAATATTTGCTATTTCTTTGATTGGTTGTACTACTCCTGTTTCATTGTTTGCTCCCATCACACTTAGGGCACATGTACTTTCATTTGTACTTTCAGCAATAAAATCCAAATCTACAACCCCAGTCTTCAAAACTGGAATTCGTAGTACAGTATATCCCATTTTTTGAAATCCCGACATTTGTTTTTCTATACAGGGATGCTCTATAGACGAGATCAAAATAGTATCCCTAGAAGTTACTTCCCTCTCCCGTAAAAACTGAAATGCTAGGTGATTCGCTTCTGTCCCCGAGGATGTAAAAACTAGCTTATATCCCTTAAAATCATCTAAAATTTCCATGCGAGCTGTTTCTAAAATATTCTGAGATGCCCTTCCGTAATGATGAAGGGAAGAGGGGTTTCCAAATTCCTTAGTAAATTCGCTAATTTTCGGTAGGATATC
>CAMCZP010000149.1 GCA_945887855.1 Leptospira interrogans serovar Manilae
ATAAATATTATAAGATATATGGGAGTAATAGATTTTTTAATATTATTTTATCTTTTTTATAAAAATTATCAATCAAAAGAAAACATCAAAGAATTACTTATTTGGACTCCTATAGTTATAGGGATATTTATAGCTTTTTTAAGATATAAAGGATTGGTAAATTCAGATTTTATTACAGTTAATATCTTTGAAATATCAAATGCTATTCAAATTCTGGTTCTCTCTTTTTTGGCTCAAATTAGAATGAGTGTTCCTCAAAAAGAAAATATTCTTCAAAAGGAACTACTTGAATCATACTATAAGCAAAGAGATGAGAACTATCAGAAAATTACTGAGGGAGAAGAAAGAAGTAAACTTATACTTCAAGAACTAAAGTTAGCATCTGACATACAAAGAGGGTTGATACCCTTACCTGAAAAAATATATCCAATTATAAAAGTTAAATATTATTATGAATACCTTATGCAAGTTGGAGGAGATTTTTTTGATATTGTAAATATTGATGATAATTCAATGGCTGTGTTCATAGCGGATGCTTCTGGGCATGGAATACCGGCTGCATTACTTTCAACAATGTATAAAATGAGTTTTGCCAACGCAATTTCTAGATATTCTAATCCTTCTGAAATCTTTAAAGATGTTAATGAACAAACTAAAAAAGTATTAGATACACATGATTATTTAACTGCTTTTTTAATGGTAGTTCAATCAACAGGTGAGATTTCTTATTCTTCTGCAGCACATAGACCTCCATTTCTATACAGAAAAAATAAGAATACAGGTGAAATATTATTTGCAAAGGGACTTTTTTTAGGAATGAGCTCTAATATGGATATTCCATATGAAGAGAAGAATGATATACTGGAAAAAGGAGATCGATTATTATTTTATACAGATGGTATTTTTGATGATAGTATTAAAAATACTTGGAATCCAGAGACATTGCTATATATTTTTACTAAATCAGCAAATTTGAGTATTGATGCAGCGTTAGATCATATTATATTGGAATGGAAAAAGAGAATAGGTATAAATAAAATCAAAGACGATGCAACATTTTTACTGATTGAATACCATGGTAAAACATTATAATTCATATTGAATAAAAAATGCCTTCCATTAGTTTGGGAAAAAAGAACATAATTCGGAGATGCCTTCGATGGTTAAAAATAACCCCATTCACTCATTTAAATCAGAAGCTTCGACATATCTCTCATTTGAATCATTTATTGATCGTCACTTGGGTTCTTCTAGTGATGATATCCAAAAAATGTTATCACTTGTTGGTTATAATTCCCTTGATAATTTAATAAATTCAGTAGTACCATCGAATATTAGGTTTACAGGTGATCTTAATCTTCCTGATGGGATAAGTGAAAGAGGAGTTCTAAGTCATTTAAGAAATATTGCATCTAAAAATAAAATTTTTAAAACATATCTAGGTATGGGATACCAAGAGTCAATAACTCCTACTGTAGTACTTAGAAATATACTTGAAAATCCGGGTTGGTATACTGCCTACACTCCCTATCAGGCAGAAATTGCACAGGGAAGGTTAGAAGCACTCCTAAATTTCCAAACTATGATAATGGATTTAACAGGTATGGATATATCAAATGCATCCCTATTAGATGAATCTACTGCAGCAGCAGAAGCTGTTTCAATGTTGTACAATTTAAGAGACAATGAATCTTCAAATAAAATTTTAATTTCAGATAGATGCCACCCACAAACAATAGATGTTGTTAAAACTAGAGCACTACCACTAAATATTCAAGTTGAAATAGGTGATTGGACAAAAGTTCAGCTAACTACTGAATATTTTTGTTGTGTATTGCAATATCCTGAGACAGACGGTAACATTCCAGACTACACTTCTCTAGTAGAGAGATGCCAATCATTAAAGATAAAAACAATTTTTGCAGCAGACTTAATGTCACTTGTAGTACTGTCTCCACCAGGTGAGTTCGGGGCAGATGTAGTTGTGGGAAGCACCCAAAGATTTGGACTCCCATTGGGATATGGAGGACCACATGCAGGCTTTTTTGCTACAAAAGATGAATATAAGAGAAATATGCCAGGTAGGCTTGTGGGTGTTTCAAAAGATAGATTAGGAAATCCAGCACTTAGGCTTTCACTACAAACTCGAGAGCAGCACATTCGCAGGGATAAAGCGACAAGCAATATTTGTACAGCTCAAGTGTTACTAGCAGTAATTTCTTCTATGTATGCTGTATACCACGGACCTGCAGGTTTGAAAAAAATAGCAATGCGGATTCACTCTTTAGCTAATATTTTAGCTGAAGGCATTCAAAAGTCTGGGCATGAAATTATAAATAAAAACTTTTTTGATACAATAAAAGTAAAGCTAATTGGAATTGATCAAAAAAATTTAAACAAACTTGCATTGGAGCATGAGGTCAATCTTAGAATGTTTCCTACTGGAGAGGTAGGTATTTCTATCAATGAAACTACAGATATAGAAGATTTAGATGTTCTATTAAAAATATTTACAGTTCATAAAGAAACAGAACATTCAGCAAGAGATTTAATGTATGTCAAATCAAAACTTGAAGATAAGCATCTTAGAAGATCCGAAATCCTACCACAAAAGGTATTTAACTCATTTCATACAGAAACAGAAATGCTGCGGTATATTCATAAGTTAGAATCAAAGGATTTATCATTGAATACAGCAATGATTCCTCTTGGGTCTTGTACTATGAAACTAAATGCTACTACGGAGATGATTCCGGTAACATGGTCAGAGTTTGGTTCCATTCATCCGTTTGCTCCTAAAGACCAAGCACTTGGATACCAAGAAATTTTTAAAAATCTTGAACTTTGGTTATGTGAGATCACTGGGTTTGCTAAAGTATCTCTTCAGCCTAATGCTGGTTCTCAGGGGGAATATGCTGGGCTTTTGACGATTCGTTCTTATGACATACAAAGAGGACAAAAAAATAGAAATATCTGTTTGATACCCGTATCTGCACATGGAACTAATCCCGCAAGTGCTGTAATGGCTGGTTATAAAGTTGTAGTGGTTGCATGTGATGAAAATGGAAATGTAGATTTAAATGATTTAAAAAAGAAAGCTGAACTACATAAAGATGAATTGGGTGCTTTGATGGTTACCTATCCTTCTACCCATGGTGTTTTTGAAGTTCAAATCAAAGAAATTTGTGATATTATTCATTCATATGGAGCTCATGTCTATATGGATGGGGCGAACTTAAATGCTCAAGTTGGTTTGTGTAGACCAGCAGATATCGGGGCAGATGTATGCCACATGAATTTACACAAAACATTTTGTATCCCACATGGTGGTGGTGGTCCAGGTGTAGGACCAATTGGAGTAGTTAGTCATTTGGCACCCTTTATTCCGGGTCATGTCTTATTAGACAATGGTTCTGGAAATGATCATGGTGCAATTACATCAGCACCCTATGGTAGTGCCAGTATTCTATTGATTTCATATTCCTACATAAAAATGTTAGGTCAGGAAGGGCTTACACAGGCTACTAAAGTCGCTATATTAAATGCAAATTATATAGCAAAGCGATTAGAAAATTATTTCTCTGTCCTCTACAAGGGAAGTTCAGGACTTGTAGCACATGAATGTATATTAGATTTTCGTAAATTTAAAGCATCCGCTAATATTGAAGTAGAAGATATAGCCAAAAGGTTGATGGACTATGGATTTCATGCTCCCACAATGTCTTGGCCTGTTCCAGGAACACTTATGGTAGAACCTACAGAGAGCGAGTCCCTTACCGAATTAGATAGATTTTGTGAGGCTATGATCTCTATTTATAATGAAATACAAGAGATAGAAAAAGGAATTTTGGATAAACATGACAACCCATTGAAAAATTCTCCACATACAGCTGCTATGGTAATGAGCACTGATTGGAAATATCTTTATTCAAGGGAAAGAGCTGTGTATCCAAATGAAGATTCAAAATCATTTAAATTCTGGCCTATGGTAGCAAGAATAGACAATGTCTATGGGGATAGAAACTTGGTTTGTTCTTGTGAACCTTTAGAAAGTTATTTATAAAGGAAGTATAAAAGGAGAGGTCTCTAGTGAGATAAAGCTCTCCTTATTGTTTATTCTGAGAGTAAACTAGAAATTTTTGATTTTACTTCAGAGGAATCAGGTATTACACTGGAAGGATATCGTGCTATTATCTTTCCTTTTTTATCCAATAAAAATTTTTCAAAATTCCAACCTACTTCTTCCTTGGATGGAGAATTATTCAAAAGGAACTGATAAATCGGGTGTTTTGTCTTTCCTTTTACTGAAATTTTCGACATCATATCAAAAGATACACCATAATTAGTCTTACAAAATTCTGCAATTTCACTATCGGTACCAGGTTCTTGACCTCCAAAATCATTGGAGGGGAAGCCAATAATTTTTAATCCTTTGGATCCAAATTCCTTATTTAGTGTTTCTATGTTTTTATATTGTCCCGTATATCCACACTGGGAAGCTACATTTACAACAAGCACAGGAGATCCTTTGTACTTAGAGAAATCTACCTCTTTTCCTTTGATGTCTTTTGCTTTAAATTTATAAAAATCGGATCCTGAAACTGATGTAGCGATAAATAAAAATAGTATAAGTTTATACATAATTTTCTCCTGAAATTATATTAATTTAAATACATTTAGGAGTAAAGAGCATTTTTACATAGTATTCCTAATGAATTACCTTTTTCGAAAGGAATTATTTCTCTCTTGCCAAAAAATTTCATAATAAAAAAATATGATAGATTTGTAAAAAGTATTTTTTACAATAAAAAAAGATTTTTCCGAAAAA
>CAMCZP010000150.1 GCA_945887855.1 Leptospira interrogans serovar Manilae
AATTTCATTAAGGAAAATAATTCTATTTTTTCAGTGGTAAAAATGTGTGACACTCTAAAGGTTTCTAGAAGTGGATATTATGATTGGTCTAATCGAAAGATAAGTAAAAGGAAACTATATCATTTACAGCTAATGAATATGATGAAGCAAATCCATGAAGAATCTGACGGTACGTATGGTGGTATTAGAATCCAGAGAAAATTAATGATTCATGGTTATATATGTGATATAAAGCTCATAGAAAGGTTAATGAAAGTATGTAAAATTTCAAGTAAAATCAAGCGAAAATATACTCCAAGTACTACAGATTCCAATCATAACTATGAGGTATCTCCTAATATATTGAATAGAGAATTTATTGTAACCGAACCTAATAAGGTATGGGTATCAGATATTACCTATATAAGAGTAGATAAACAATGGATGTATCTATGTGTAATTATAGATCTATTCAATAGAGAAGTATTAAGCTGGGATTTAAGTAGGAGTTTAGAGGCAGGTTCTTTGGTAAAAGTATTGAATAATGCTGTAATGCAACATAAACCAAAACCTGGATTAATCTTTCATTCTGATAGAGGGATTCAATATGCATGTAATGAATTTAGACGTAGATTAAGTATATATAAAATAATACAAAGTATGAGTAGAGTAAAGAATTGTTGGGATAATGCAGTAGCTGAATCATTTTTCAAAACACTAAAAGTAGAGAGAGTCTATCATAGGAAATATATGGATGAAGTACAAACTAAGAGTGATCTATTTCAATATATCGAAATTTTTTACAATAGAAAGAGATTACATTCTAGTTTAAACTATACAAATCCAGTAGATTATAAGAAAGAGTATTTAAAACAAATAGCTTAGTTTTACTGTCCGAAAAATAGGGGGTAGTCCACCCGGGGGGGACTATCGACGACAACGTACACCGCTGCTATGGTACCGATAGTAGCCATCGGTAAAACCATCGGGGTAAAAAACGTAGAAACTCTCCATGTGAAACCGGGTAGAAGACCAGTAATGGGGGGTATCTTTTTTCCATGATTCTGTTATTCCTGCACCTTCCTTCAACTCATCAATTGTAGGTAATCTCATTTTTAATGACTTACATTTCTCATTAGCATCATCCCATTTCATTTCTCCTTGGTATTTACTATAGTATTCACTATACTTTAAACTTAACTCCTCATGTTTCTCACGCAAAGAGTCTGAGGTAATACTCTCCTCAGTTACATTCGCACAAAATACTCCCACGGAACTCTCTACCTTATGGATCTCTTCGAGATTGTCTTTATCTTTCTCCAGAATAGAAATCACTTTGTATGTAGAAGTATCATTCTTATTCACCGCCCAGAACCGTGTACCATATTTCCTCCAGCCCTTGGTTGTGCCTGCCTCCTCTGCTAGTTTTAAATCAGATATATTGGGAAGCCTCATCTTCAAACTCTGACAATGATCCTTTGCCTCCTGCCAGGTTTTTTTTCCCTGAAATGGGCTCCACATGACATGGTCTTTGGGTTTGCCCTCTGCATGTAGTGAATTAGCAATAAGATTTAAGAGAAATATGATTTTTATAATTTTTTTAGTTTGGTTTATATAATATTTCATTTTATCAATCCCTTCCATATATTCTAATATATTCTACACACTCGGGGGAGTACCTAGATCCAGTATTTTCACAAGACTTCTTTGCTTTAGAACGATCAGCTTGGTATTTTTTCTCATAAGCTTCCTGCTTTTTTCTCTCTTTCAGCTCTTTTTCCTGTTGAATAGCTTCTTGCTTACGATACTTCTCCTCTTGATCAATTTCTTCCTTATCTCTATCATTGATATAAACTACCTTTTTAAATGATTTGTATGACGATTTTAATATAATACCTTTTTCGGATATAGGAAAATTTTTAGTAAATCCAGAGTAGACAGTAAAGGATCCATTTTTGACATATCCCTCATTCCAAATACCTTCATAAATTTTTGTAGAATCTTCGACAGAGTAATAAATTCCTTTACCATTAATCATTTCATTTTGAAATTGCCCTTCATAGTATTGGTCGAGGGCTGATTCTTCATTAGCATTAGTTTTTATTGTCCATAGACCATTAACCTTTAGATTATCCTTAAATGTACCTTCAAAATTCTCTCCGCATCCAGAGTACATTCCCGCTCCATTCAATTTTCCATTTTTAAAGGTACCTTTCAATAAACTTCCCATGGGATAAGTAATACTTCCTATTCCTGTCTTACAGTCACCACTCGAGCACGTACCTTGGCTACAGAAAAATGAATCATCACTATCATTCACACACTCACCATCCAATTGATTAAAAATGCAATAATAATTTTTTACATCTTCTGTCTTTGGTCTTACAACTTCTTCACTGGCACATCTTAGCAGTAGTATTATTAGAAATAAACTTAAGCTTTTTCTCATATATTCTATCCTTTACACCAACCCTTGCGGATTGAGATTACCTAAACTGACTCTAATTTGGTTATAATTTTTTTTTGGTTCAATTGAATTTTCCTCATAATGATCAAACGAAAATTGACAGAAGAAATTATAAACTTTGTACATCTCTGATTTTGTCTCTATTTCTCCAATATCCTGAATTATGATAGGATCAATACCGGGTAATTTTTCGGAAACATCCCTAATGACTAAACTCTCTTTGTTGTTGTACATATTATCTCTTAACTTTTGAAAAGATTTTGCTTTGTAAAGCATTTCTTTATTTAATAAAGATAGAGTTTCTATTCCATTAAATTCTTTTAAAAAATATTTGTATGACATCTCATCCATTAAGAATCGGTTTAATCTATCAGTTGCCAGAATTCTGCTAGATCGAATGAGAGCAGATCCAAAAAAATTTCGATTGAATCGAAATACATCTCCAAATGATAAAGAGTATCGAAACTTTTGTTCACCCATAAACTCTGATAATTTAGGGTATATTCTACCTGCATTTAGTGATCTAAGGTTCATTTCAAAATGTAATGCAAAAACTATAGCATACAATGGATTGGGAAGAATTTGAAATCCTCCGTCACCGGCTGGTATAAAACCATTCTCAATGATTCGTTTGGTAAACATATAAAAGATATTTTTCTCATAATTCAATAAAGATTCATATGTTAGATCCAAGAGTAATGAAATAAGAAAAGGAGATGTATTTTGGATATCTCTTTCTTGCTTACTGTATCCTATCAAATCAAATCCCAGAACTGCTCTCTGACCAATAAATGGAAATTTATTCTCTAAACTAAATTTTTCATATATAAATGATTTATTATTATCCTCATTATTCTGGTAATTATCAGGAAGATCATATTTATCTAGAATCTCCTTCATGTCACGAAATTTGTGATACTCTAATGATCCAAATAGTTTATTTAATTCTTCATTCATAGGCGACTTTTTTGGCATTATCTTTCCCTCTTAAATTGGTTTAATTTTATAAATATATTTCTTAATTTTTAAAAGAGTTACTAGCAGGAGCTGTAAACCTGATTTAAGGAAAGGAAGTGGCGAAATATTAAGATATTTTTGAGAAATAACTAAAGTGTGAAATATTGAGAATGTAAAAATAAAATTATAGTTTAGAGAAAATGCTCCCCCCCCCCCGCTGAAAATGTTATTTTAGTGGCAAAATTTGATACAGCGTTCTGTAAATTTTTATTACTTTTCATATTCCAATTAGAGTCATAACGAAGATTTTCGTTGAACAATATATCCCCGATTCTGAACATGTAAAGTATTTTTTTGTAAAAAAAGATTTTTTAATTTAGTGTTTCAATATATATTCCATAGCTTTCGACCAAACTATGAGTTTAAATTTAGTTCTTTCACCATATAACAAGTTAGATAAATATCAATTTTCTATATATAATGGAAATTCTTCGCGATTTTATTCCCAATCTTTGGAATTTTTTATGGATTAGATTATATTATTAATAAAAACGATCTTGCTCATCAGTTTCCTTCGAACTTTACTTAAAACAGCGTAGCCCAAAACCACATCATGTTTCCTTATACATGCAAGGATAGTTAATCAAAGCTAAATTATAACTCTAAAATACATTTAAGCATAACAACACCCCGGAGGATTAGTGAGCAGAGCGAACGTCCGGGTTTCTCTTCTTTTTTGGTTACTTTTTTCTTCTCTTTCCATAAAGAGAAGAAAAAAGTAACAAAGAGATTTGAGATTAAAGAAAATTTTTAATTAAAAAAAATTATCATTTAGCAAAAACCAACCAAGCAAGAGTACTTACAAAAAAAGTAACAAAGAAATTTGAGATTAAAGAAAATTTTTACTTAAAAAAAATTATCATTTAGAAAAACCCAACCAAGCAAGAGTACTTACAAAAAAATTTGAAAGTAAAGAAAAATTATATTAAAACCATCCCAACCAATCATCAATCCCCATACACAATCGTGCAGGTTTCCATAATTATAATCCCACCCAGATTATTATTTTTATAATCTATAGCATGGATTTTTGTGATACCACCATTGGGGGCTGCAGCTGCAGCAGTTTTTATAGAAGCATCTCCCTGAGAAACTAATCCTAAGTACGACGTAATACAAGCCTGTCCTGTTTTGCTACCTAAAGTTATGGGAAGTATTACATCTTTGTTCATATAGGTCTGTTGTACAATTAAACCTACTGGTGGGGTTAGGTCACTTTGGGGTGCTGTGATGAGTAAAAGTGCTATTAGGGCTGCTGCGATTTCCATATCAATCTCCGTAAAC
>CAMCZP010000151.1 GCA_945887855.1 Leptospira interrogans serovar Manilae
ATAAAAATCAGACATTATTAGGTATTGTAGCAATCAGCACTTCCAATTCATTAGCAGGAAAATCCTTAGAATTTTTTAATATCCTTGTGTCTTACAGAACGAATGGATCCTATACTCTCTCAAATGGAACCTCTCGAAAATTTGCTAACTCATCAAAATGTAGTAGTACACTTCAAAGCTCAGCCTTGAATCGGGCGGCACAAAAGCACACTGAAAACATGATTTTATTGAATTACTTTGATCATATTGGTAAAGATGGTTCCACACCTTCTACAAGGGTAAAAGCGGAGGGACTCAGTGTATCATCCGTGGGGGAAAATATCGCCGCAGGACAGACTTCGACTGAGTCTGCCTTTGATTCCTGGTGGAATTCATCGGGGCATAGATCGAATATGGAAAATTGTGCCTATACACATGTGGGCATTGGCTATGCGTCTAAAACTTCAATCAATGCAAGTGCGAGCTATTCTGATTATTGGACAAATGTTTTTGCAACGATAAAATAGTCCTCTTTAGATGGAGAATTAAAATCAAGTAAGGAATTATTATGAAACTAAAATATATTGGATTGACAGACAAGGGTAGGGTGAGAGATCACAACGAGGATTCCTACCTTGCGAATGGAATTATTTTTACATCTTTAGATAGGGGTGGAGAAGAAAGTATCACAGAGATCGAACTTTACGACTCACCCCTTATCTTTGCCGTAGCCGATGGTATGGGTGGGCATGAGGGTGGGGAAGTGGCCAGCAATATGGCTCTTGAATTACTCAAAGAAAAATTAGTCTCTCTTCCCGACAAAAATACAATTGAATTTATTCGTAACACGTTTCAGGAAATCCACTTAGAAGTTTTACGAATGGGTCGTGAAATGGATAAAAATGGAATGGGTACTACACTCACAGGATGTATCTTTTGTAAAACAAAATTTTATGTTTTCAATATAGGAGACAGTCGTGTGTATCGCTTTCGGGGGGATTATATAGCTCAGCTCACAAGGGACCACTCCCTTCGCGAAGAAACGGGAGATGAGTCCTTACAAAAAAATATCATCACCAGTTGTATTGGTGGGGGTATCGAAGAGATACGGATTGATGTGACAGATTTTTCTTCTAAAATATCGGAGAATGATCTTTTTTTTCTTATGAGTGATGGAATTGTGGACTCACTCACTGACGATGATTTAGAAATATCCTTTCAAACCAAAGACCGATCACTCGGAGACATGTTACGGGAAGTTTTAGAACTATCCTTAGAGAAAGGGTCAACGGATAATGTGACGGGAATTCTCATTCGGATCTTAGGGGATTGAATTTACAGAAATTTTGAATAATAAGTAATTATTTTGAGTCCATTTCTAAAGACATTGCAAAATCGGCATCTAATTCTGAATTTACTGTTTTTAAGAGTCTCTCTAAATTTCTTTCCTGCAATATTTGCATTGGTTTATCTTCGGGATATATAGTTACTGCTTCCTCTAGGATTGTAACACATTCGGAAAAATTTTGTGTGTAAAATAAATCTAGGCTTTTTTCGTACATTGGTTTGATTTTTTCTTTTAACTCAATTGTTTCAATTGTATCACAATTAAATATTTCATATATTTTTATAGGTATATTTTTACCTTTCACTGTGATTTGATCTATATATCTTATTTTAAATTGATCTTTGTTAGTTATTGCATTATAAATATCTTCAGAAATTAGCATTGGAACACCATAAAATTTGGTAATACTCTCAATTCGGGAAGCAAGATTAACTGCATCAGAAATTACTGTACTGTCCATTCTGTGCTGTTCTCCCACAGTGCCAAACATCATAAATCCAGTATGAATTCCTATTCCTATCTTAATTGGAGGACGTGACTCAGAATTTCTATTTTGTTCATTATAAAACTTCAATGTTTCTAGCATTTCCACACCGGCTCGAAGTGCCTCATTTTCATTTTCAAAGATAGCCATTATCGCATCACCGATATATTTATCAATAAATCCATTATTTCTTCGTATTACAGGTCCCATTACCCCCAGATAAGAATTTATAAAACCAAAGTTTTCCTCAGGAGTCATCTTTTCGGATAGTGTAGTAAATGATCTAATATCTGAAAACAAAACTGTCATTTTTTTCTTAACATTATCTCCGAGTCTTAAATCACTCATAGACTTCTTAGATAATAAGCTAATGGATTCCTTGGGGACGAATTTTTCAAAGGTATAGTTAAGGGATATTAAGTTGGAATTGGCAATATTGATAGATATAGAAGATATTAAAAGCTTAATTAAAATAAATCCTATATAAACGATAAGCATTACTGAAAAGGCATAAGTAAATAATCTATATATATTGGCATTGATTAAAAAAGAATTGTAATACAAAGAAAACTCTACAGACATCAATTCCAATGTTTCAGCAGTTCTGATCCTTAATATCTCATATAGAATTTTATCGAGTGAAAGTTTTTTTTGCAATATATTTTCTGTATGCTTTATTAAAATATCAAATTCAATATTTTTTATTTGAGCTGAAGATGCTTTTAAGATTTCAATATTTTCTTCGCATTTCTTTTTGAGATCTTCTTCTCCTGTTAAGTTAAATATTAATATATTTTTGAGGGACTCATCTAAAAAGGCACTGTTATAAAGATTTAATGTTTTTACTTTTTCAGTGGAAATTGGTAAGTGATTCAAGGCATTTTTTAAGATAGCATTTTGTGACTTGAAAGCATCAATTAGAGTTTTTTTCTCATTAAAAACTTTTATATATTCATCTAAATATGCAATTAAGGTGGTATTTCCCGATTTTCTGAGGGAATCCTTTCCCTTGCCTAAAAAATTAATCTCTGACTGAATTTTCATGAGTGTATCATTTATTGGATCATAATTTTTAATTAAATAGTATCTAGATTTTAATATATTTTCATCTAATTGGGAATCTGATTCTTTAATATTTCTAAATGAGCCAAAGATATTTTCAGCTCTTATGTTATCCAAAACCCTTGATTTGTAATACAAAAATGATAGTACGATTATAAAAAATAATAAAGAAATTGAATAATATCTTTTTTTCATTCTAATTTTTTTCCTTTAAGCTCTCCTGTGAGTGTTTTTAAGAATTTTACAATTTTAAGAGACTCATCACTACTTAAAGTTCTTCCTAATTGATACACTGACATTACTTTAACCACATCTTCAAGTGTCTGTGCTGAGCCGTCATGTAAATAAGGGGCGGTTAAATTGACATTTCGTAAGGAAGGAACTTTGAATACAAATTTATCAGACTCATTTTTCGTAGTGTTAAAAAGACCATAATCTACTTCTGTGATATTACCCCTATCAGAAAAATAGTCACCCGAGATACCAAACCTCTGAAACATATTTCCCCCAATATTTACTCCCTGGTGGCAGGAAGAACAACCATAATTTTTAAATAGATTATATCCAGCAAGTTCTTCTTCATCAATTGCATTTGTATCACCTCTTAAGTATTGATCAAACCGAGAATTGGGTGTATAGAGGGATTTTTCATATTCTGCTATTGCATTTTGAATTAAAGAAGCCTTAATGTCTGATTTATAAACCATTTTGAATTTTGATACATATTCACTGTCTAGTGTAAGTTTTGTGATAACTTCATCCCAATTGCTTCCCATTTCGAGTGGATTATTGATGGGACTCGCAGATTGATCTTCGAGCGATTCAGCTCTTCCATTCCAGAATTGTTTAAAATTAAATCCAGCATTCAAAACAGTGGGAGAGTTAATCATTCCGACTGAGTTGTTTATTCCCATGGAAACTTTTTTTCTGTCCGTCCCACCCAAATTTAGGTCATGGCAATTTGAACAGGCAATGGTATTATCCTTAGAGAGTCTCTTATCAAAAAAAAGTTTTTCACCGAGTTCAACCTTTTGGTAATCGAGTTCAATGGAAATGGGAATGGGTTTGATGGGTCCTGTATTTCCCGTTGTTATTTGAGTGGATGCAGACTTGGCAGGAAGGCTAGTTTCAGGCCAGAAATATAAAAGAACGATTGATGGAAGGAGAATCCCCAGTGTTATGAATAAAAAGTTAATTTTTTGGGAAAATTTACTTTGATTCTCGGCAATTTCTTTATAGAACCATGTTTTGAGAAATTTAAGACTCATCTTTTTTTGTCCTTATAATTTATATTTTCAATTTTTTTAGTTTACTATTATCCGCTTATAAAACATTGGCAAATCATTTTATAGTATTGATAAAAAAAGTGATTTTAAAAAGGTTTTTTACTCAAAACCTAAGATTCTAAATTTAAACAACTCTATATAATCCAAAATCCATATAAAAAATCTACCGAAATCACTTTTGCATGATCTCACTTAATTTTATTGACAAATAACATCTTTCCTAAAAACACTAATAATTAGATGTTTAAGTATTAAATATCAATGTATTTAGGAGAAATTATTATGAGCAATCCAAGAGAAAATTCCCTTTTATTTAAAGAGGTAGAGATGGGGAGTATCAAATTAAAAAACCGAATGGTCATGTCACCTATGACAAGGTCACGATCTATCAATAATATTCCTTCTGATTTAGTGGCAAAGTACTACGAGCAGAGGGTAATGCTGTCAACTTAACCAGCTCTTCGATTGATAACATTATGTTTAGTTCTTCTAAAAGACTCTGATCTTTCAAATTTTCTTCCGGGTATAACAGCTACCCTATGTTTCGATATTTCAGTGACTAATTTCTTAAAAAAATCAT
>CAMCZP010000152.1 GCA_945887855.1 Leptospira interrogans serovar Manilae
CTTTCCATACCCATTTTTAAAATTAACAAATCAGAAATAAAAAAAGGTGAAAAAGGTACTACAAAAGCCATTCCTAAAGCAAAGAGATAAATATAGATTGATATTTTATTCAATCCACGCTTGGTATCTACTCCACTCAAATTTCTAGAACCCAAGTCCATCCTAAGTATCCCCATAGTACTAAAGAGTAAGGATTTAACTGTGATATTAGATGCCAATACATAGTACAACATAGAGTCATTTGGGTATAAGCATAAGAAAAATGCCAATCCTCCACTGTGAAACAGGGCTGTAAGAGCAGTGATACGTCTAATATCATCTGTATGATATACTGTAAACAAAGAGTAGACCATTGTAATTAATCCCAAAGCCATGAGTGCAAAGAGTGCACTAAAATGGGGAGTGAGATACTGTGTATTTAAGAGTAAAAATGGATGAATAGCCAAAATGACACTCACGGGCAAAAAAGCAGAAAGGAGAGATGATACCTGACTGGGACTTTCAGCATACGTATCACTCACCCAAAAATGATTCGGAAAGAGTCCTAGCTTTGCAGTATAGCCAAACACAGCCAACCAAAGCCCCGTTTCAACCATTAAGTTTTGGTGAGAGGAAATCTTGGGCATAAGATTGAGTAAATCCAATGTGGTGGGAGAATCATCTTTTGTTCCGGAGGATACAAAAATAATTCCCAGAAAGGCAATGCCTAACCCAAATGAGTTGAGCAACAGAAATTTCCATCCAACTTCAATGGATCTTTCTGTTTTACTTAGAGAAATTAAGATAGCTCCAAATAGAGTTGTGGCTTCTATCAAAACCCATTGTAGAGAAAGATCAGTAGCCCACCAGGAGGCAAGAATTGTAAAAAACAATAGAATGATAAATGGAGTCCATTTCACAATATTTTCATCACTTTTTGAAAAAGTGAAAATCATAATTGCAAGAACGGATAAAAATGAAATTAATCCAATAATGGATACAAGTGTAAGACTCATTCTTCAAACACTCCATGTTTTAATTGAACACCTCTGATTTGCAATGCAATTGCGGAAACAATTACTAAAAGTGAATCCATAAATGCTCCTATTTCAATCCCGATTGGTAAACCTTCCTGTAAAATTAAGGTCAATAAGAAAATACCATTTTCAAACATCACAAATCCAGCCATGAGCATGAGCCAATGTTTTCTGAGAATAAAGCCCATAACACCCACATAGATCATAAGAAATACATAGATCACTTCAATTTTATCCACTGCTTCTGGAAGTTTTCTAAGATTATCCACAATCAAAAGGGCAAACGAAAACCCTATTAAAAACAAAAACATGGTCGTTAGAAATCCAAACCGTGGAGATGTGTTTTCTGACATTCTCTGATTTTTAATTGTCCATAACATGGTGAGTGGAGTTAAAAAGACCTTAAACAGAAGGATCAAAAAAACAACAGCCCAAGAATGATAATCAGCAATGCTATGCACCTGAAAACAGGGAAAGACCAATAAAAAGGATTGTATTGCAATTAAATACACCACTCTCCGAATTCTATTTTCAATCAATGCTAGAATTCCTGTGAGGAGTAATAATAAATAAACTAAATCATAAAAATCAACATTCATAGTAGTACCTAAATTTTAATAAGTGTCCCCAGCACTAATAAAAATAGAAATGTCATACCCATTATTTCCGGTACCCATATCCACTTTCGTCTTACACTTCTCGCTTCCCAGTAACCCAAAAACACAGCCAAAAAAATAGCACCGATATACACAGCTAGGTTTTCTAAGATACCCCCAAAAAGGATCCTAAAATCAAAATTTGTATGCTCTATCCCCACTCTCATGAGTAATACAAGAAAACTTGCTATCTTCAATTGGGCTGCACCTTCAAAATAGGCAAGAGTTCTTCCACTAGCTTCGAGAAGCATTGCCTCATGAACCATAGTCAATTCCAGGTGTGTTCTTGGATCATCGAATGGGGGCTTGGCAATTTCAGCCAAAATAGCAACCATAAATGCTCCTAAGAATAACATACCCATTAGAATCCCCAACCAATTGAATCCTACCTGTAACTTAGATTGTGCTACAAGTAAACTCATGATTAAAATGGGCTCAGAGCAGATAGCAAGTAAAAGTTCCCGCGAAGTACCGAGCCCTCCAAAGGAAGTACCCGTTTCCATAGCAAATCCAAGAATGCACATTCTCTGTAATGCCAAGAAAAATGGAATGATGAGTATAGATGTCCATTCAAATGTAACTATACTCCATACAATTAGAGAAGATAAAAAAATTGTGATGGGAGCATTTTCAGCAAACAATGCGGAATTGGGTCCATCTATAGGTTTTTTTTGCCATAATCGTAAAAAATCATAGAGATTTTGTAAAACACTTGGACCCCTTCGGCTCTGGGATCTTGCCCTGATTTTCCGTATGATTCCCCCTAAAAAAAGGGGAAATAATACAAAATATATACTTAAAATAAAATAGTTAAGAAATTCCATGTGCTGTCCTTATAAAATCTAAAAATCACCAAAAACATAAGTGTTATGAGTAGTGATGTAGAGGAAAATGCTATATAATTTGATATATCACCCGACTCTACCTCAGAAATCCAAACTTTACCTAATTTAAAAATATTTAATATTTTTAATTTTAACCAACTGTCAAAATTAGATTCCCCATCTTCCATATTTGTGGTGATACCTAATGAATCATGGAGTGGTTCGCTAATTACAGATGCTGGAATGGAGAGCTCACTTCCCCTATAATTATTCCCACAGTCCCATAAAACACGTTTTTCAATTCTATGAGAGAATTTTCCATAGATCATTACAATATAGAAAATTAGAGAGAGTACAGAGATATTGAAGAGTGTTAAAAACCATTTACTCAGTCCGGGATCTATATTAAAATTTCCGGAGAAAGTTAAAATCCCGGATAGTAAAATAGGAGTAAGAGTTAGAAGAATGGAAAGGTATACCAAAGAATATGTAATATAAATAGGGCTGGATTTATGCTCAGTTTTCTTTCTTAATTCATCAGATGGAACGGATAAAGAAAGCGTCAAGAACAAACGGCTATGTGCCATACTTCCCAAAGCCAAACCAATTATAAAAATAACCATTGCAGGTAGTATTACAATAGATTTGCCTGAATCTAAATCCACTACCCTAGATATTAAATATAGATAGGTAGCCTCACTAACAAACCCCAATGTACCCGGGAGTAACACAAAACTAAATGTTCCAAATCCCAAAAGTAAAAAAGGAATTCCTGCAATTCTACCAACCCCTTTTGCATAATCAATTGAATTAGAATCCGCAAAATCTCTAAGATGCCCAAATACTAAAAATTGATATGATTTTGAAACAGAGTGATGCAGAAGAGTTATATAAAAAAGTATAAGAAAGATTTTTGCAAAGAAAACCATTTCTGTCTCCATACCCTGTATCCAAAGCTTATATAAGAAAAGACAGAGCCATAAAAAGTTTACCTTTTCAATTGTACTGTATGCCAATATCTTCTTTATATCTTTGGAGAAAAAAGCTGTAACTCCCCCTAAAAAAATCCCAATCCCAGCAATAGGTACCATGATTTTATATGCCAATACAGGTAACCATTCCGGCTGGAAGTATTGAACAAACATCAAAAGGGGTAAATTGATTGCAATCCCACTGAAGGATGCAGATGCAGAGGTGGGAGCTCCCTCATGCAGATCGGGGTACCAGAGATGAAAGATGGAGAAAGCTGATTTTAATAACAAAGCCAATAGAAGAAAAATATTTCCAACTATATGATTGTCTGGCAAAAAAATCCAACATGCTAAAAATATACCCGATGCACCACTTGCTATATAGAGAGATATTATACTCTTTGTTTTAGCAAAATTGAAGTGAATTGACGTATAGACCAAAAAGGCTCCTAAAGATGACAATTCCCAAAAGAAAGGTAAGTAAAGGGATTTCCCCGAGAGGTAACTCCCGGAAAGTCCCATAAAAAAAAGGGAATATCCCAAAGCAACCCCCGACTTTCTATGGGAAGTTTCCCCGATAGTGAATAAAAAGATGGAAATACCTAAAATAGCCTGTAAAACCAGCCCCATCACCAATGGTAGGTGTTGGGAAAGATTCCAATTGGCACCAAATTCTCCCATGAGGAAGAGTGGAATTACCAACGAACCCAGAAACAAAGCTCTAGAGAGAACTAACATATAAACTCCTTAAAAAAATATGGGCAAATAGATGTGGAAATTTAAGTAAGAACGGGAGGGGGGATACTAAATTCTTGGTAAGATAAGTTTTCTTTGTGAAACGAGGAAGTAGTTAGGGAATTGAATGGAATGGAAAGAAATATAGTTGCTAGAAAGAGTGAGTTTATTTGGCAAAATCCAAATTCAGTGTCATCGTCTACTTCCTGGAAATAGCCATCTAACGCCTCTTTGTAGTACTCCGTTGAAAAATTAAATTCATTTTTAGATTGGAGAATTTTTTCAGTGGAAAAGGGATACGTAAATATGGGTAGTAAAATAAAAGTAACTAAGAGAAGCAAGATGTTTAGCTTTATTTTTTTTACCATAGTACTCAACTTTATTT
>CAMCZP010000153.1 GCA_945887855.1 Leptospira interrogans serovar Manilae
TGTTCTAAAATTGTTTTCTTGTTCTTAGTAGATTGGATGGTTATAAAGATTGTATTGGCTATATCAAACAAGAGACCAATTCCCATTGATATTCCCATGAGACTGTACATAGTAAGTGATATTTTTAGTACGGAGTGGACTAAAAATATCAGTAAGATTGAAATGATTAGAATAAAAAAAACAAGAGATATTATTCTTTTATCATTGATAATTAGAGATACAAAAAAAGTACCACATATAAATACAAATCCTATACCTAAGATAAAATCTTGAAATACATTGGATATTTCTTCGTATTTATCATATATAATTTTATAATCTAATCCTTTTTCGATTCTAATTTGTTGGAATATTTTTTTTATATCTGAGACTACAGTAGGGGAAAACTCTGAAGTAATTGGATAAATACTTATCAATATTCCTTTTTTTCCGTCGTACAATATTTGGAAATCATCCTTCTTTTCTATAGTAATTAAACTTTTGATGGATGGTTTTAGCGCACTGAGAGAAGATTCTATACCATTTGAAAATAGACCCTGGGATTGGATAGGAAGGAGTCTTCCAGATTCTATTCCTGTACCAATGGGGGATTTTTTTGTTTCCTGCTTCAGGATTTCCCGTAGTTCTCTTTTAGGAATCCCCGAGTGCGAAAGCCTTTTTTCATCATACTCCAAAGAAATTCCTCCGGGGGTTCCCTCCACTTCAATAGCTAATCCGCCTAAAGATGAAAGTTCTTTTTGTACTTCACTGACAAGATAATTATTTTCTAAAGGAATCAGTATCTTTAGAATGGATTTTTCACCATTACTCACTTCTTTTAATTTAGAACTTTGCACTTCCTTTGGAAAAGATTCAGATAGTTTATCTATAAAATCTTGTATGATATACATATTATTTTGGTTTAGTTCGAAAGTAATTTTAGAGATACCATACGCAGAAGTAGAGTAAATGGTATGAACTTCTTTTTTACTCAATAGTCCAGAAACTATAGGCTGGGTAACAATTGTTTCGACTGCTATTGGGGAAGCATTTGGATAAAGAATCTCTAAATTATATTTTCTGTAATCCGTTTTAGGGATGAGCTCTTTTTTACTATGTATGACTGAGTACATTCCAAATGAACATAGAATAAATGCTATTACCAGGATAGATTTTCTACTTTTTTGAAGAAGGGAATCAAATTTATCCATCATGGTTGGCTTTTTCCCACTTCCATACCCTCCCGTAATGAATCTTTGTCAGACAGTACCACTTCTTCTGATTCAGAAAGTCCACTTTGTACTTCAATTATTTGTTCATCTACATTTAGATATTTGATTTTTTTTGTATTTACTCTTCCATTTGAATACACAAACACATACTCAGCCGCAAATACCGCTGAAATTGGTAAAAGCAATCTAGTTACTTTTTTATTGAGAACTATATGTCCTCTAAAAAATACCCCCGGATTCAATGCTAAATCAGTGTTTTCTATATCAGCTTTGATTCTACTTGAAAATGTTTTCTCTTGGTACAAAGGGAGAATAGATCGTATTACACCTTTCCACTCACGATTCTTATAGAGATCAGTTTCTAACGTAACCTTTAAACCTGAATGTACAGAAAATGAATCTTTTTCACCCAAAATAAAAATAGAACTAATGGGAGATACAACTCCCAAGCTCATAAGTGAACCTGTAGTATTACTGATATATTCACCATTGTACTTTCGAAGTTTAAGTACACGTCCACTGATTGGACTGAGAAGAGTGGAATTATCTATTTGGGAATTTATTGTTACCATTTGATTTTCAGCAAATTTTAGGTTGGATTGCATTGCCGTTACCTCTGCTATTTCAGAAGAAGTGTTTTCCTCCAATGCCCGTTCTGTCAGAGAGCCACCTGAACCCATCCCCTCCAGAAACAATGATGCCATTTCTACATCTAGCTCAGAGTTTTTTAATTGGATTTCTTTGAATTTATTTTCGTACGACGTAGTATGAAAATCTTCAGCAGAAATTATGCCTTCGTGTAATAATTCCTTTTTATTTTTGAGGAGAGTTTTACTTTTTTCATTATCTAACGTGGATTTTGTTTCTATATTTTTCATTTTTTTATATTCTAAAAATTTATTTTGGATGGATTTACGGGCTTTTTTTAATTTTTCTTTTTGGAGCTGCAATTGAGCTCCTAACATTTCTATCTGGTATTTTTGCCTCTCTCTCTCAAGTTTTAGAAGTGTTGTATCTATTTTTACTAAGACCTGTCCTTTCTTTACAAGCTCCCCTTCTTCCACAAATATCTTTTCGATAACTCCCGCATATTTAGAAGTGACCTCTACAGTTTCAGATGGTTCAAATGTTCCATAGAAAGGAATATTTTTGTCTTCTAACACTTTTCGTACTACAACTGTTTTCACAATTGGTTTTTTAGTGGAGAGTTCCTTTTTTTGAAAGTAACCTGATAGCAATGGGTTGATTTTCCAAAATAAAAATATTATTGTAATACATAAAGGAAGTATAAAACTAAATATTTTAACTATTCTCTTTCTCATTTGCCTATCCCCCAAACCAATAAAAAGATAGTGAGCAGTGGAACCAACCACACCAGAAATGCTCTGCCTTTAGGTTGTTCCAACCAATGAAACGAATACTCAATATATCTATATGCATTCAGAATTATTAATGCTAGAATTGTAAGTATCCAAATAGAAAGTACCAACAAAAGCACAAATGGATTCAAATCAATCGCTACATATTTAAAAATACCAATGACCAAAAGCAAATTTAAATAAATTAGTACTACAGAGAAAGAGAGGAGTTCAATGGAGAGTATTTTTTTCACTTCCGTACTTTTTTCTGACAATAACCATAAACATAATTTTTTATTTGTTGTACTCCATACCAAATAGATAGCAATCAACACAATAGAACTCAATGATCCAAATGGAAATTTACTGAGGATATAGATGGGAAATGAAATGAGTCCTCTTTGAAATTCTTCCTCTAAAAGTAAAGATGCTTCGGGCATACTATTGTATTGTTTCCATGATACAAAAAGATTGAGAAAAAAGTACAAACTCACCAAGCCTAAAAACTCTTTAAGTATTCGATGAAATACGTCTTTATCCCATATTTTAGGAGATTTGATTAGAAAACTAGTTTCAAGTTTCATGGGGCATCTCCTTCATGTAAAACAGATGAAATCTTGCCTGCTATTCTTAAGCCTAAAGAGTGCATTTCGGATATTCCTGGCTTTTTTTCCGTATGACTCACAGTGTGCAATACAATCCCGGATTTGGAAGACACCGTGAGGGATAGCACAACTTCCCCACTTGCAGAAATGAGATCCCTTTGAGAATAAAGACTTCCCTGAATAAAAACATCAAAACCATCTCTATAGCTCAGTGCCTCTATTTCTTTGGGTGGCAGCTTTCCCTCCCGAGAAGGATTGGATGATCTCCAATAAAAAAGCTGGGCTACATCTAAAATTGGTTCATTTTCCCCTCTGGACTTTGCATTTGGAATCTGTAAAATTCCAATCTTATGCCCATTTTCTAAAAAACCAATCCCCAAGGCTTCTCGAAAGATTTTAGCATAAGCCTCTCCCCCACTTCCAAACACTTCAATGATTCCAATTTCCACCATAGAAGTTCGACTATGACCTATTTTATATATATTTATTGTATTGCAATTGTATATATTTAATAAAGATATTGTATATATTAAATATATTTTTGTACATTTTAGATATATTTTTAAGTTTTTATACGTATTCATTTTAGTACCCTTTCACCGAAAAGAAAAAATCTTTCGCCATTTTAATTCCCAAAGAAGATTGGACATAATTAGCATCCAGAGAGATGGTATATACCCCAAATCCAACGGGATACCCATTGGTATTTTGGAGGTTGAAGTCCCCACCTGTGGAGCCCGTCCCAAAGAGGGATCCATTGCAGGAAGATTCCATCTCCGAGAACCTGAGCACCAAGACCCTACATCCACCTGTGCTGTCTTCTTTGCAGTCTTTCCAAACCCATGAGGAGAGCAAAATGGTCGAGGCGGGGGGAGAATTTCGTTTCAAACGAACCCCTTGAGGAGTTGTAACAGGATTCATATATTCAGAAAAAATAATTTGGAAGTTATCGGAGGTCTTGTCCACACAGGAGGCATTGGAGCCTACACTTCCATCCCCACTGTCCCCTCCCCTAAATAAATAGTTTGCGGGTTGCAATACAGGAAAGGAGCTGTCCCAAAAACAATAGGGGGAATTCCAATCCCCTCCCATAGAAGAACCTTTGCCGGGATATTTTTCCCCACACCCCTGACTCTCCAAACCCATTGCCTGTACCACAGGAGCTGGATTTACAATGGAAGGAATCAATTCGGGTACTTTTTGAACCTCCCCCGTAAAATAAAAAGAATAAGCTTCTTCTAAATCATTCCCTTCTATATCTTCACAGCTTTTTGTAAGAGTGATACTATATGTTCCGGAATCCCA
>CAMCZP010000154.1 GCA_945887855.1 Leptospira interrogans serovar Manilae
CTCCATGAAAAAGTTCTACTAAAACTGGTTCTGTAAGTCTAGCCTGGCCATTCCTTAGAACAAAATCTACTTCTGCTCGAATCTTTGTATCACCTTTTTTACGAAGAGCCTCTATCCAAGCAGAGGTATCAATCAATACCATTATTTATCTTCTCGCATCTTTTTCAAATCTGAGCCTGAAAAAAAATTTTCAAACTGACCTAATTGGTCAGCAATTTTTTCAGATTTTCTGAGCCTGATGTATTCCTCCATAGCCGTCAAAATTGCCCTTTTTTGGGTTTTAGCCTTGCTATAAAAAATAACTTCTTTAAGAATATTTTCTGGAATATCTACAGTTGTTTTCATATGTTAATTTTAAAAAACTTAAAAATTTATTCAAGTTTTATTTTCATTGAAATAGTTTTAATCAAATTAGACATTGATTTATAAAAAAGAGGTAACAATGAAATCAAAGTCTATTTATGCTTTAAACTTATTTAATATCACAAGTAAAAGAGAGTACCTTTCCTATTTAAAAAGAAGTGGAGAAGAGGTGACTACTCATAATGGAAAGGTGATTGCTATTGGAAAATTTAAGGAATCACTCAAAGGTGATTTGACTCCAAGAAAAGTTATGATACTCGTAGAATGGGAATCGAAGGAAGCATTTGAAAACTATATGAATGACCCTCTTCTAAAAGAAGTTCATGCTCATCGTGAAAATGGTTCTGGTGATTATATATGGCAGTCATTTGAGAAGCTAGAAGATTTTAGACCTTTTTTCAGAGATTGATTTTTATTAGATGCTTTTCTATTCCTACATACCATTTGCAAATCTTGCTCTTTTAATTTTTGCAATTTTACTTTTTCTTTTCTCAAAGGACAATAGATCTAATCGATCTAATCGATACCTATTGTTCTTTTTGATCAATTTAGGATTCCATACACTTTTACGATTTGGTTTTTCTCATGGGGGGTATCACTTAATTGTACTACCTTATATATTATTTCCATCAGCCTTTCTTTTTGGTCCACTTCTTTATTTATACACCCGTTCCGTTTTATTTGAAAATAGTCGTACAAATAAAGAAATTATTCTATTTACCATTCCAGTTTTAATTAGTTTTATTATTCATGTAGTATTTAATTTTTTATACCCTGAAATGAGAAGTATTGCAGATATTCTAAATCAGAGTGGTATTATTGCTTCCTACACGAGAACAATAATTATTATTTCAAATATATATAATATTACAATAACTGTTCTTGCTTTTTTATCACTAAGAAATTATATATCTATATTTCATAATAACTATGCAATTACAAAGGAAGACCAAATCCTATGGTTAAAAATATTATTATCATTTAATATTATACTTTACTCTTGCAATATATTAATTACCATATTTACATTATGGAAGGAATCAGCTTTTGTACCAGTTAATTTAATTGAAGAATTTATTATGTTGGGAATTGCTTACCTCATTCTTTTTTACTATATAAAAAAACCTTTACTATTTATACTAACAGATAAGGATATTATACCTGAAATAGAAAATGTACCCCCTAAATATTCCAAGCAAAATTTAAGTGAAAATATGAGGAAAGATTACATAAAAAAAATTGAGGAGTACTTTGAAGTACATAAGCCATATTTAGAGGAAACATTATCTTTAAGCGAAATATCATCAGCAGTAGGAATTCCCTCTCATCATTTTTCTATGACAATCAATATTGAAAAAAACAAAAATTTTTATAATTTTATAAACGACTATAGAGTTGAAGAATCAAAAAAAATTCTTGAGGATAAGAATTTTAGTGATACAACTATTTTAGATATTGCATACAAGTCAGGATTTCAATCGAAATCTGTCTTCAATCGAGTATTTAAACAAATCACCGGAAAATCTCCTAAAGACTATCGATCTTCTTTCTTAAAATAATTGCGAATTTTTCAAAAAAATTCATCTCTCCTCACAAGGAAGGACGACCCTTCAGATTAAATTTGTTAAAATAGTATCTACAAGAAGAAGGTAAGTATTTTTATGAAAAAATTATCTAAACTCCAAATACTTAAATGGACTTTGACTCTCAGTTCTATGGAATTTTTTGGTCCCGCTCTAAGGGACTCTGATATTTCTCACCTCCAAAATCCAGACTGGCCAGGGCATGCCAAATTACATATGATGTGGTTTATAGCCTATCTAGCTTATACAGGATTCATTCAAATATACTTGATCTGGTTTAAAAAAGACAAAGATTATCCTTTGATCCTAGGCTGGCAATTATCTAATATTTGTGCTTTTTGGTCTGCTGTAGTACTTGCACCATTCTATGGAGGTGCTGTTATAGATGGAAAGTATCACGTTGAGATCTTTGGAATCAATGAAAATATTGTAGCTTTTACTATCCTATCCTCTCTTTGGTTATTTTCCCTTTATATTTATAAAACTATCCCTAAATCTGAGAAGTAAAATGATAAGCACTCCCGTTTTAATTATAGGAGCAGGACCTTCGGGTATGGTTTCTGCACTACTTTTAGCAAAAAATGGAATCCCTTCTATTCTTGTGGAAAAAAGAGCGACCCCAGGAAAGCATCCCAAGGCACATGAAATCAGTGGAAGAACTCTTGAAATCCTAAACAGTGTTGGAATTCCAATTGAAGAACTAGAAAGAGAAGCCTCTCCACATGAAGATGGTTCTCGCATAATCTTTTGTAGGACAATTAAGGAAGAGATTGGTAGGGTAGATTTGAATGATCCAGTGATTCAAAAAAAATACCAAGATCACTCCAGTCTATCAAGTCCTTATCTAAATCTATCACAAACAGAACTGGAAACTATTATTCGAAAATATATTTTAAAAAATAAATTAATCACCTATAAAAATAATTGTGAATGGATATCTTTTGAAAAAACTAATCAGAAAATTATATCCAAATTAAAGGAAGGGACTGAAGAAATCTTGGTTGAGAGTGATTATACGCTCTGTTGTGAGGGAGCTGGGGGACAGTGTAGGAATTCTCTTGGTATTACTATGAAAGGACCTGAAAAGATTAGGGAATTTGCGAATGTATATTTTACAAATGATCTTTCTGGAATTTTACCTACAAAAGCTAAGCTATTTTTTATTTTTCGTCCAGATTCAGCAGGAGTTTTGATTGCTCATCACTCCAAAAAAAGATGGGTTTATCACATACCTCTATTTGCTCATGAAAAAGTGAGTGATTATACAGAATCTAAATTTGTAATTCACCTGCAAAAAGCATTTGATGATCCTAATTTTATACCAGAAATAGAATCAACTAGTTCATGGAGTATGACGGGACAGATTGCCAGCTCATTCTCAAAAGGAAGAATTTTTTTAATGGGAGACAGTGCCCATAGGTTCCCACCGGCTGGAGGCTTGGGGTTAAACTCAGGAGTAGCGGATGCACACAATCTATGCTGGAAGCTTTCCTATGTTTTAAATGATCTAGCAGAGGAAGAAATTCTAAAATCCTACGAAATAGAAAGAAAACCTGTAGTACAAATTAATTGTGAAGAAAGTTTAATAAACTATCATAATATTCCTAAAATAATGGATGTATTTGGACTAAGTTTGGAAAAAATGGAGGTATTCTTAAAATTCCTTACTTCCCCTATTCTCTCGTTTATCCCTGAAAAATTGATTAATACAATTATTAGCGTCTTACAGAAAATAGGTGATAATATACTACAAAAAAAATTAAAAAATCCAGAACTTCTCAAAAAAGCACAAGAAAATATAAATTCTCAAGTTGGACATTTCGACAGAATAGGTCTTGACTTAGGTTTCATTTATGCAAATGAAAAAACCTCTGAAAAAAAACTTCCAACAGAGTATCATCCTAAATTTATAAAAGGGGCTAGACTTCCTCATTTTCTTTTCAAAGAAAAATCATCTTTGGTATCGAGTCATACATTGATTGAATACTCTCATTTTATATTGATTTGCTCGGGGGAAGTCAAAAATTATAAAAATATACTCAAAGAATCTGGATTAGAAAAAATCATAAAAATAAAAAAAGTTCCAAAAGAAATTCAATTTTCTGGAGAAAATACTTCTTGGATGAAAATGACGAATTTGAGTGATACAGGAGCAATTTTAGTCAGACCTGATGGTCATATTTTGGAATGTATTCAGGATGATTTAATTTCTAAAATAGAGTTTAAGTTGTATTTTTTAGCAGATTCTATTCTTAAGGTGTAGAGAAAGAGTAAAAAAAGGACTTGGGAGTAATCTCTAAAGTTCAGAATTGATTACCTATCAATTTCGATAGAGACCATAACAGAGAAATAGAAAAAATGATTCATAAAAATTTTACAAAAGAGGAATATCATGTTATTAAAAATATCCATTGTACTACTAATATTAATTAGTATACTATCTTACTATATATTTAGACCAATTTCATCCAAGCCAACACCTGCTAACTTCATCTGTTTAAAG
>CAMCZP010000155.1 GCA_945887855.1 Leptospira interrogans serovar Manilae
ATAAAAGGAATTTTTGAAAAAGTTTTTTCTACGGTTATCTCTCCCGATAAACTATTTAGAGAAGGTGTTTCTCCAGCGTTAGATAGAGCTAAAAAATATTTTAAATCTACCATTCAAAGTTTATATGATCAATTGTCTTACAAATTAACCATTCTCTTACAAGATCGTTTGTACCAACCCACCAAAGCCAAAGAAATTCTATTGGGAGATAATACCGAAAGTGACTATTTAATTTTTTCATTGTACCAACTTATCCTACTAGGTGAAATTGAAGGAAAAGCATTGGAAGAATATCTCTATAATTTGAATTTTTTGGGACGTGATGCAGTCAATAGAGACAATGCAAAAAAAATTCGCAGTTTAGCTGAAGAATGTATTGCTGTCCATGGGAAACGTAACTCGGTACATTTAGTACTTATCAATAGAACTTCAATGGGACCGTCTCCAATCGTAATGGATGCCTATGTGAGAAATGCATTTCCTGCAGGAATGAATATTGAGAAAGTTAAAAAATTTGTTTGGTATGAACCTACAAATGGTGCTTTGGGATTTGCACTTATCCTCCACACTGCAGGTGTACTATCATTTCATTCCTTAATAGAAGTTATGAAAAGTATGATTGGAAAGTGGCACAATGGATACGTTGTAGATAAAGAATATTTAAAATTGTTGTGTGAAGATATGAGAGTTCCTGAAAATACCAGGATTATATGGGAAGATGTAAAAAAAATTTTACTGAGTTCTCTTGGCATCCAATATGAAAGGACGATTAAAAATTCAGAGGAATGAAAATTTTCATACTATTATTTTTATTAGCATTTTCTTTACAAAGTGATGATAAAAAAGAAAACCAAAGAATTCATCTTACACCAAAAATAGATAAAAGCGGAAGAACTTACTACCAGAGGTGGGATGGTGAATATGTTTTTAAAATAGATAAGGACTATTACCCGGTTGTACCTCATATTGAAGATATTCCAATACATAGCTTAGAAGCTATAGAATTAGAAAAATCAAAAAAATTCTTAGAATCAGTATATTTACGAAAAAACTTAAAATTATGTCTTACTCTATTAGATGAAAATAAAAATACGATATATTCTAATATAATAAAAGAAAATTCAATCTCATTGGGTAAATCACTATCGTACTACAAAGATAGACTTAAAAACAAAGAATACTTTTTAGATACCAATTTATGTAGATTAGAAAATGGAATTGCTTTTACATCTATGGAATTTTCTTTTAAATCTATTATTCCCAACCAATTTAAAACTCAAGTGTTATCAAAAATTCCAGTTACTGAAGGTGAAACATCTGAATCAAAATGGCGTGTACTCACTCTTATCTCAAAAGATAAAAGCCCTGATGAACTAACACTTGAAAATGCTTTGGATACATGGGAAAATGAAGAAATCAATAATAATAAAAATAAGAGTAACCTAACGATTGCTTTTTCTAAGCATAAGATTGATTTTATTGACAAAGGATACCTAGAAGAGTTCTGGGATAACAAACGAGGGCTCTCACTTCTGCAAAAAAATGTTACTAAGTTTATTCGAACTTCTAATAAAAATAACAATGAAATTGAATATATTCAAAACATAGGGAATACTTCCACAAAGATGCAGGGGTTTGAACTTTATTTCTTCCAAGAGAAGACAGGAATTTCTATTTTTTTTAGTTTTCCTGCAGAGAAAAAAGATGAACAGATTGAAATTTGGAATTCTTTTAAAAAATCAATTTTTTATAGGGGAATTCAATATTCAGATGAAAAGTTTTATTAAATTATTTTTATTTATATATTTTTTTATATTAGATTGCAATGGGACAAGCATTCAGTTGGAGGCTAAGGAAAAAAAGGAAAGAAAAAAGCTAATAATTTTATCGATTGATGGATTTCCTGGTTACTATGCAAATCCTGATTCAGAATTTTGGAAGCAATTAAAGCATTTACCTCAATTGGCAAAAAAATCTACATTTTCTTATCAAATTCAATCTTCCTACCCAACTCTCACATATCCCGCACATACTACAATGCTCACTGGAGTTTCCCCCTCTCAAAGTGGAATTTATTTTAATAATCCATTAGATCCTATGAAAAAAATAGGCGGAGATTGGTACTTTTTTGATGAAGACATAAGAGTAAAAACACTGATGGATTTTGCTTATGATAGTAAATTACAAACAGGAAATATTTATTGGCCTGTAACTGTGGGAGCAAAAATAACTTATAATCTTCCACAATTCTGGAGATTTAAAAATGAGTACGACAAAAAATTACATGCAGCTATAACCACCAGAGGACTCTATAAATATATTTATAAAAAAATAAATAATCATGTTGGTGAATTTACAGGTGATGAAGAAAAAATAAATGCAGGGATTGAGCTTTGGAATTTAAAACATCCGGATATACTTCTTATCTATACAACCGACTTAGATACTGTACATCATGAAAAAGGTGTGGGTACGTCTGAAGCATTTGAAAAATTAGAAAAGATAGACTCTCTTGTGGGTCGTTTGATTTCAAAGACAAACCTTTACAATCGAAAAGATTTGGGACTACTTATCGTTTCAGATCATGGTTTTAAAAAAGTAGAAAGCCTTTGTTATCCAAATCGAATTTTAATTGACGAAGGTGTGATAGATCCTGTGACTATGAAATGGAATTTAGTTTTTAAAGGACTGGGAGGAAGTGCGGTCCTTTTAGAAAATAAAGACAAAGACTCCACTCTAAAAGCAAAAACAATCAACATAGAAAAATTAGTTGAAAGAATTAGAGAGGTTTGCCCACAATCTGAACCTGAATTAGAAACAGATCTGCATAAAAAAATAAAAAATGAAATCAATCCAAATATAAAATTATTTTTACATTCTTATGTGAGCATGGCTTTTTCGGAATCATTATCCACAAAAGAATATTATAAAGTTGCCAATCCACCGTACTACAATCATGGATTTTTACCCTCTGATCCAGAAATGGAGACTATAGGAATTTTTTATGGGAGTGAAAAAAAAGTTAGATTTGAAAACTTAAAAGATGTTCTAAAAATATCCTGTGATTGGTTGAGCTTAGATTGTCCCATTGGCAAAATTAGGGATGAATAAAATTTTATTTTTTAATCATATATTTTATAATTAATTTTTGTAATGCATTTGATGCCTTCCTCCAATTTGCTGCCCATTCTGAACTTCCATTTGTACCCACCATATTGGTAATTGCATAATAAGCTGTAAAAGGAATGGAAAGTTTTGAAGCTATGTAGGCAATGGAGAATGCTTCCATATTTTCTGCACCCGCATCAAAAAGATGATCCACAAGCTCCTCGGAAGAAAGATCAATAAGAGATACATAGTTCATGGAATTAGAGACAATTTCCTTTAAACCTAAATACTTTGACATTTGTACAATACGGGGATCCGTTTTAGCTAGAAGATGTTTTACAACAACATCCGGTACTTTTGCAATTTTCTTTATATCTGCTAAGTCTTTATTTAAAAATTTATATGAAAATACAAAATCTCCCACATTGATTCCACTGTGTGGGTAGGCACCTGCTGATCCAACAAAGAGAATAGATTTTATAGAATCTTTTTTATGGAGATATTCCTGAAGTGTGAACATAGATTCATGCAATCCTACCCCTACATTTATGACATTGAGGCCGTTCACTTTTACAAGGATATCGGTTTCCCCCTCAAAAGCTCCACAAAAAAGGACATTTGACCATTCTTTCAAAATGAAACCTTTATAACAATCCTACAGTTTCTTCAAAACCACACATAAGGTTCATATTTTGCACTGCCTGCCCTGCTGCACCTTTGATTAGGTTGTCCAGAGCGGATACTATGATTAGCTTACTCCCCTCTAGTTTAAAGCCAATATCTATAAAATTTGTTTTTTGGATGTTTTGTAAATTTACTTCTTCAGGAGAGGATAAAAATCGAAGAAATGGTTCTCTCTTAAATAAATTGAATTGTGACTCAATCATATATACATCTAAATTTTTTGAAAATCGTATTACTATATCTGTTAATATCCCACTGTGAATGGGTAAGAGATGAGGAGTAAATATGATTTCAGGAAGTTTCGTTTTCATTTTAAATTCGGAGTACTCCTGCATTTCTGGAACATGTTGGTGATTTAAAATACGATATGGTTTGAAGTTTTCATAAACAGATAAAAAAGAATAAGCTACTTCCTCTTTTCTACCCCCAGCCCCACTCACTCCAGATGCCGAGCTAATAACTATATCTCCTATAATTTTCTCTCTCAATTCACCCAGTAAAAAAATTGGAAGTATCACAGATGTTGCATAACAACCAGGGTTAGAGACAAATTTAGCATTTTTAATATTCTCACGATTCATCTCGGGCAGTCCATAGACCACTTTATCCATTAGAGAAAAAGAATCATGTTTTAATTTATAAAA
>CAMCZP010000156.1 GCA_945887855.1 Leptospira interrogans serovar Manilae
CAACTTCTGGAAATTTATTTCTATTCATAGAAGTGATGGCTTTTAAAGAAAGCATGGCGATAAATACCAAAATAACATTTACCAACATGCTTCGGCTCATAAAAAATTTGATAAGTGATTTCATATATTATAAATCCTTTAGAATTAAAATTACCTTTGGAAACTATAAAAGTTTCCTGAGTTTCCTGTCAATTGGATTTGATTTTTAGTTTAAATTTATCAAATATAACTTGTTTTTAATAATAATTATAACATAGTTATTATCATGAAAGGAAGTATGGTGAATATTTTTTATTTAGAAACCTTTTCAAAAACTGAGATAGTCTGTTAAATCTGAGAAAGAAAAGATCAAGTTGATTTTTCTTGATAATTGAAATTACAATGTTTAGGGCATAAAATCTTAAGATAGAATATTAGATAAATATAATATTCTATCTTTTGAAAAGTAAATTAGATTAATTCTTACATTATCCAAATTACAGAAAAATGATTCCTTTTAAAATTAATGAAATCGTGTCATACGAATCATCTTATAATTAATGACTAAAAATCTATAGAATTGCCAAAAAATATTAGTTCTCATTTTTGTTGTAAATTCTGTTGGCATTGGTGCATAAAAATCTTTTTCATAGGATTGTCTTACTTTCATTTCTTTCTCCTTATTCGGGTATCATCTTCCAAAAGGGATTTCCTTTTGCTTTGTACATAAAAACATAATGTAAAATATGTTTTATCCAGTGACCTGCAAGTCCAATTTCTCCAAATGTATAGTTGATATCCCTACCATACGTTGGATACTTATCATAATCGGGAATAATTGGAAACATTGTCATAGATACTGCTGTCCCATCAAATAAACCAGCTCCTGCTGATGCAATACAAGCCGCTCCCATAGAGGACATAGAAGCAGATCTTGTTGGTTTATCTGATCCTGTTCTTATCATATCTGTAATACTTCTTGCTACTTCTCTTCCCATGACTCCAGAAGGCATACCAGTTCTAGGAGGGGTAGGGAAAATTGGCGTTCCTTTGGGACTTTTCATAGGTTTTGAAATCGCATGGGGAGGAGCAAATGCTATCCCAACAGCAAAAATATTTTTATAACTTTGATTTTGATAGTAAGTAGGCCAATCAGAAGACTTCCATTCTTCATAAGTCTTCACTGTATAATCAGCATCTACTTTCATAAAAGAATTGGGAGCAAACAAATTAGAAGTAATTTCTTCCTTATTTTTATTGAAAGCCTTTAATCCAACTCCTGAAAATGGAGGTAATAACATAGTAAAATCAAAATCAACTGACTTTTCTTCCCCATCTAAATTCTCATAGAACAACTTATCTTTTTCAACCTTTTGAACATGAGCTCGTGTAATCCAATCTAGACCTCTTTCGGCAAAGAGTGATTCTGTAAATATTTTAGAATGTGTGATATAGCCTCCGCGTTTAATATGCATTCCTCCAATTCCAAAATCGCCTAACTCATATTCATTTGAAATCCAAGTTATATCTGCTTTATCTCTCACTCCATTATGTTTAAGAATGTATTCAACATTGAAGATATATTCAAATGCCGCCCCTTGACAGGTACAATTTCCATGACCAGTTCCAATAACTATCTTTTGTCGTTCCCCTTTTTTCATTCTTTGAATGGATTCTTGTAAAGCATTGTTTGCCTCAACTGCATGACCATAAGTACATACTGAATAACTATTTTTTTCTGGACCCAACCCTTCTGTTGCCCCAAAATTCAACTTAGGACCTGTCGCATTGATTAAAAAATCATAGGATACTTCTTCCACTGTTCCACTTTTTAAAGAGTTAGTATATTCAACAGTCACATACCCTTTGTCATTTGAAGTACTTCCTTCGGGGTGAATACTGACTGCTTTTGCCTGTTTAAATGTGATACCCATTTTTTGATATATCGGTGCTAATTCAAAAGTAACATCTTCCGGTGACATCAAACCTACTCCTACCCAAATATTTGATGGTATCCAATTCCATTTACTATTTGGAGATATTACAATGATCTCATCCTCTTTTTTGGAGAATGACCTAGAATACATCGCCGCTGTATTTCCCGCAATTCCTGCCCCTAATATCACTATTCTTGCCATCTATTTATTTCCCATTTTATGAAAATACAATACCATATATAGTATGTATATGATTATTTCTTTTTAGGAAAAAATTAATCTATTTATCCTTTTTTAAGGATTTTTTTACTATTTTTATTTTTCCTCTTGACATCTAAACATAATATACCCCGTATGGTATATTATGTTTAAAGGAGATTATTATGGAATTATTTTGGCATAGAGAAAGGATCATTTTACTAATGGCGGGATTATTTAATCTCATAGGGTTAACACTATCTTTCTTATTTTCTCCCTACTTTTTAATTTTATGCTTATTAGTAAGTATTAACTTAACCATTTATTCAATTACAGGGTTCTGTATTATGGGTACTATACTTTTTAAATTAGGTATCAAATCTCAAAAAGAATGTTCTCTATGATGTATATATTTTTGTTATTTGGTTCCTTACTTCTTATTAATCCAGTTTATTCTGATAAGGAGGAAGAAGTATTTAAAGGTTCGGTTATAGAATTTTCAGAAATATGGAATTTAGTTATCGAAAATTCCCATACGCTGAAAGCAGGTTCCCATGAAGAAAAATCTGCTGAGATTGCAAAGAATAGAGCTAGTAAACATTGGATTCCAAAAGTATATTCTGACGTAAGAAGTTATAATACAAACGACCCAGCAATGAATTTCTTTTCCAATCTAGGCCAAAGATCTGCTTTAGATGGAGACTTTTCAACAAAAAGTACAAGAAGTAGGCTTTCTAACTATGTTGATACAAGTAACAATATATATACAACTCCTAATTATAATACACTAAACTTATTTGCACCCGACACTCTGAATAATCCCGGATCAAATACATTTTCTCGTGGTACAATCGGCGTTGATCTCCCTCTATACGAAGGTGGTTCGAAAGTAAATATTTCTAAAATGACAGAAAAGAAACTGGAAGGGAAGAAGAAAGAAAGAGAATTTGTAGTACAAAGTGAATACTTTTCAGCAGTTTTCACTTACTCAAGTATATTAGTTATGAATAATTATTTAAAAAAGATGATTGAGTTAAATAAAATAGTAGATGGACTACAAAAAAGATTTCAGCTTAAAGGGAGTCCCATTGGATACTCAGGTTATTTAGGTATCAAAAGTATCCAAAACTATATCAAGGGTAATAAAGATAGCGTTCGATCTCAAATAATGTCTCTTAAAGAGAATTTAGAAATTATCACTGATAAAAAAATTAATAATTGGGTTCCAAAAGATGATAATGTGATACTTTTTTCTGATAAATATTTAAAAATTCAAAATTCTGATGAAATAAATCCAGAGTTAAAAATTACGAAAGCATATAAATCTTATGCAGAAGGTTCTGAAATACAAATTGAAGCTGAAAAGGCAAGACATCTTCCAAAAGTTGGAATGTTTGGTGAGGCTTATGCCTATAATGGTTCGAGAGATACAGCAACATCTTATAATGCTGGTTTATATGTTCAAATGAATCTACTTTCTCCAACAGATATTGGTATAATCGAGGAAGCGAAACAGAATAGTTTAGCAATTAAAGAAAGAGTTGAAGATATGAAAATGAAGGACAAAGCTAAGTATAATTCTTTGTCAAGGATGGAGAAATCCTTAAAGGAAAATATCATTCTTATGAGTGAAACACAAAAATTACAAGAAGAACAGATCGTAAATTCTCAAAATCTATTTTCCACTGGATCAATCAATATTCTTCAATTAGCAGAAGTATTAAACCAAGTTACAGAATTCTATCGTAAAAAAGCCGAAGCCGAAACAGAATATCTCCGAATTAGGTCTGAACTTACATTATTTAATGAATCAACTTCTGGAGACTTAAAATGAGTACTACAAAAATATATAAGAAAGGATTTGCAGGAATTTTAGCAGAAACCTTTATCAATTCTCAATTAACTCCCGTAATAGCTATTGTTAGTATTCTACTAGGAATATTTTCAGTAATACTTACTCCGAAAGAAGAAGAACCACAAATTTCTGTTCCCATGATTGACATACAAATTCCTGCTCCAGGGTTATCACCTGAAGAAGTTGAAAGAAAAGTCACAGAACCAGTAGAAAGAGGGATCTGGGGATTAGATGGAGTTGAATATGTTTATTCAATGAGCCAGCCACACGGAGCCTTAATAACTGTTCGATTTAAAGTGGGAGAACCAATAGAACCATCATTATTAAAGGTGCATCACAAATTAATGGAAGTCAAATCGGAAGTTGGAGAAATTATGCTTCCACCCCAAATTAA
>CAMCZP010000157.1 GCA_945887855.1 Leptospira interrogans serovar Manilae
TTCAACAACGGTGCCGCTACACTCTCGCCTTCCCTATTAACATACGGAAGTTCTAGTTATACTTTTACTTCGGGGATAGCTACTTCAAGAATCACACCAACTGTTTCGGGAACATTGACTTCCTGCACAGCAAGACCATCTCTTCCTGGTGGACTGAGCCTCAGTAGTACGTGTGAGATATCTGGGACACCAATTGTTACACAATCATCTATTTCTCATTTGATAAGGGGTAGGAATTCTTACGGGGATGCGTTTACAAAGATTACTATAACTGTAAATCAAGGTCCCCCATCAAGTTTAACTTATTCAAAAGCCCCTTATACTTTATTTCAAGGTGTACTAATTTCTAGCCAAACACCTTCCTATATTGGAATAATCACAAGTTGCTCCTCCAGCCCGAGCTTACCAAATGGATTATCCCTCAGTAGTGCTTGTGTAATCACTGGAACACCAAATTCTACTTCTGCCTCTACAAATTATACTATTACTGCAAGTAACTCACTTGGTCAAACTACCACATCTATTTCAATTTCTGTAGTATCACCGAATAATTATATAGTCTCTATGCCAACTGGGCTACTTAAAACAGGTCAAACTACTTCTTATGTTGCGGGAGATGATGGAGCTTATCAAAAAGGGGTGGCTAGAACATTTACAACAGGAGGTACCTCAGGATTTATTTGGCAGAGGTGCAGTGCAGGTCAAAATAATGATGCTACTTGCTCAGGAACTGCACAGACGTACAATTGGGCTGATGCGAATAGTTATTGTAGTACATTGGGTATAGGTGGAAGGGCTTGGAGATTGCCTACTGCGAGAGAGCTAAAAAGTTTAGTAGATTATGGAAAATCAGCAAGTCCAGCTATTAATTTAACAATTTTTAATAATACATACTTTACTCAAGGAACGAGATACTGGACTTCCAATAATTTAGCTTCAAATACTACTATATCGTGGGGTATAGATTATTTTGATGGAATTTTAACATTTGGAAGTAAGAGCAATAATAGCTATGTTAAATGTATTTCGGGAACATCAGAGTCTAGTAGTACCTTAACGGATAATGGAAACGGAACAATAACTGACAGTCAAACAGATTTTATCTGGCAAAAATGTTCAAGAGGATTAGATACTACAACATGCTCAGGTAACCCTTTTAATTTTAGGCTAAACTGGTCTGATGCAGTATCATATTGTGAGAACTTAAGCCTCGGAAATAGAAATGATTGGAGACTCCCAAACGTTATTGAGTTATGGAGTATTACCAGTCTTAGTTCGACAAGTCCAGCTATAGATTCATCTAGTTTCATAAATACTTATAGTGGAGTTTTTTGGTCTTCCACTACTTCACACTTAGATAATAACCTTGCTTGGTATATTGATTTTACCTCTGGAACTGTATCTTATGGTGGAGGCAAAAGTGCTAATACACTTTTGCGTTGTGTGACAGGTCCATAATTTAAAATAATATAAAATTTAAAAAAAAAGGAGTGCATAAAAATGCCAACATTAAGTGATAAAAATGAATTAAAGGTAAACATTCAAGATGAGGTGATATTGAAATATATAAGACCAGCTCATGATTGTTTAACATCCGAATTTTATGATGCAAGTTTAATACTATCTCAGGTTTTACTTGAACGTGTTATAAGGAGAGTATTTAGAATTCATGCAAGAAAATTAAGGATTTCAGCAAGAGATATAGACTCATATCTAGAATCTATTGGACAAAAATTTGATAGTTTAGTTGATAAACCCTTTAAGTTAATTTTAAATAAGAAGTTTCATAATTTAATTAGTGAAGGTCTAGTTACAGATAAGGAGAGATCTTTTTTTAATACTTTTTGGAGTAATTTCATAAATATCTCAAAACCAATTAGAAATAAATTAGTTCATTTAGGTGAAAGTGAAAGTCCTTCATTAACAGTAAACTGCACTAAGAATAACTTCTACTTAATCGAATTAATAGTGGAAAGTTGTAAACATTCAAGCATTCCTTTTAATCCAGTAGATGATATGAGAATAATAAGATTTAAGGCTCCAGATAACATTATTTTAAGGTCTCATATTAAAGAAAATAGAAGTTCTACTATTGAAATTAATTATCAAAATTTAAGGTTAAATAATAATAGATATGAAGGAGGTAAATAGAAAATTCTCTAAATTGTTTGAAATTTATTATGGAGATAATTTATTAAAATATGGGTATAACAGATCTTTTTAACTCAGGCAAAATCAAAGAAGAAAATGAAAAACTCAATCTACTGATTGATGAGTTAGGATTATCAAACAAAATTATGATAAAATTGTAACTATAGAAAAAGAACCAAGCGCGGAACAATATAGACAGAGTTTAAAGTTATAAATTTATAATATAATTACCACGTTTGAATATAACTTCCATAAGTACTATAAAAATACTTACTATGTACTGCAAATCTTTGGACTAAATAAAAATAGGAATGGACTCTCTATGTAGTTGGTTTCGAGAGCCTCTACCAACGGGATGGATTGTATTATATTAATAAATAAATCCTAAACTATTAGTATTTCCTCCTCTCTACTGTGTAGCAGTACCACACAGTGGAGAGGGGGTAAAGCAAATTGATAATACAATACATGTAAGTTGGGGGTGAGGTACAAAATCGAGAAGATCCCCTTCTCCCAATCAATCCGAATCTATTTCGTACTACATTTAAATTACAGAACCCAACACAAACAAACCCTCTTCCCCTATCCAACCATATCCGACTACACAAAAATCAAATCCCAAGCAGATACCGACATCCTAAATCAACCCACCAACCAAGAAGTCTTCCATTCCCTCCTAGAATTTTTAAATCCCAAATTTATCCTAATTTTCGGTATCACTAACCTAAAAACACTTTCTAACCTATATTCTATTTATCTTAGCAATCCAACTAAATTCACAAATAAAAAAGCGTCCTGTAACTTATGGAAGATTTCCTATCAGAATAGGAAGGGAATGGGTCTTTCTGTTAATCTAGGGAATCCGAGAGGGTTTGATAGTGTTGATCTAAACGAACTAGGAAAGAGTCTTTTAAAAGGATAGGATTTTTGGTTTAGGTAAACGATTGAATGTGAAATACGAGAGAGTTTTGATATAGGGAAATTTGAGGCGATTGGGAGGGGGTTTATTGATGGTTTGGTGTTGGGGGATTTGTTTTAGATAGTAGGATATTTTGTTTAGGATTGATTTGTATTACTTTGGTTAGGTACCTTTATTATTTATAGGTTTGAATCTATTGTGCAGATGGTTTATAGGTATCATTTGTATAGTTGGTTTCGAGTGCCTCAACCAACGGGATGGATCGTATTATAATAATATAATTTATCAAAACCTATCGATCTCCTCCTCTCTACTGTGTAGCAGTATCACATAGTGGAGAGGGGGGCTATTCAAAATGATAATACAATACAAATAAGTTGGGGGTGAGGTATTACACATCACAATCCTAGAAAATCCCATTCTCCTTAAGCTCTTCTTCAGAAAGCCCAACTGATTTTTCAATAACTTCCAAGGATAATCCCAACTCCTTCATCCTACGGGCGGTTTCCAATTTAGTATTCATCTCACCTTCCAACTTTCCAATTCCAATCCCTTCCTCTAAAGTTCGTTCATATGCTGTCAAAACCCTCTTTCCCACAATTGCCTCCTCTAGCTGTTTATGATCTTCCTTCCGTGACTTAAATATATAGTCCTGCATGTTTTCTATCAAATCAACCTTTTTTACTTCCTCAAGTTCTGATAGAATTTCCTGAATTTTCCGCCAATCCTCCAAAAATTCTTCCCAAGGTTTCCGGATATTTCTCAAAAGACTCAATCCTGCCGTAAATTCTAAATTATGAAATTCCAAAAGGGGATCTATCTTTTGAAGATCAAAAATGACCACTTGGGGAATATCAAATCCCAAAAATTCATTCTGCGGATTTCTCAATTCATCCATTGTGAAATCTGGATCCCAACGATCCAGCCCTTGCGAAAATAGGATTGGTACAACAGGATAGGTTCGTTTAAATTCCATCTTCTGCCACCTATGGATGGCATATCTGTATTTATTAATCTGATTTAAAAAATAAGGATCCTTCCTCGATTTATGCTCCAAAAGAAAGTAGATCTTCTCTGTATAATTCTTTAGGGGAACTTCAATAAATAAATCAAATAGTATCTTTCGTTTTTTGGATATATAAATCTCCCGTCTGACAATCGCTTGTTCAAAGCTAAGAATTTTAACTTTTTCACCAAATAGGAATGTAAAGAAATTCAGAAGATGATCC
>CAMCZP010000158.1 GCA_945887855.1 Leptospira interrogans serovar Manilae
CCGGCACAAGGATCCCTGGCAGTTGAAATTTTAAAAACTAATTCAGAACTAATACCTCTTTTTTCCACTCTTACCCATCCCGAGTCCTCAAGCTCCACAACCAAAGAAAGGAAAATTCTGTCATTTTTTGGAGGCGGATGTCACCAAAAGATAGGTGTGGCAGTTCAGAAGTATCCTTTTGGAGAGGTGTACTTTTTAAGAGGACTTACAGATTCAAAGATAAAGTTAAACCAATCTGATGTAGTACATAATGTAAATGATGAGTACATCCAAAACATCCAAACATCCATCACACATGAGAATTTTCCCCGCTATTCAAAAGAAGAAATCTGGCCTATACATGGTGTTATGGCTTCTCGGGATAGAACTCGATTGCATGTTGATATCTCACCCCAATTTGATCTTTTTATAGCCAGAGGGTATGCTCTCCCCGAATCGTACAGTGTATCTCATAGTTCCCAAATTGTATGGACTGCGGGAACCACCACCTGGAGAGAACTTGCCAATCGAGATGTATGGGTACATGGTACTTTTGATGGTTTAGGGGAATATCCCTTAGATGACGATCTCAGATTTCTAACCGATAAAAAGACACAGTTTCATAAACTCACCCATAGAGATTCCAAAGAAATCCATGCTTTTCCTACTATATTTACCTACATTGCAGGAGAGCCTACCATTCCTCCTAATTTTGATCCAGAAAAGATAAAAGCAGTTTTTTGGAGAAGTAGTACAGAGTTTGATTATGTAACACATTTATACCCCCAGTTAAAAAAAGCTGATACCTTCTGTGGTCCCGGATCTACCTATCAACATTTATTGAATGATCCAGTAGTACAGACTCATAAGAAACTACAAATATATTTATCATTTAAAGATTGGTTAGCAAAATGCACAGTATGAGTTCACAAGAATTATTTGAGCGCTCCCTAAAGGTAGCTCCCGGTGGAGTACATTCTCCTGTTCGCTCTTTTGGATCTGTAGGGGGAACTCCAGTTTTCTTTTCAAAAGCCGAAGGTGCAAAGATGTGGGATGTTTCGGGGAAAGATTACATAGATTTTTGTTTGAGTTTTGGTCCCCTACTCTTCGGACATAGGCATCCCGATATTGCGAGTGTAGTACACGAGACCGCTGATTTAGCTTGGTCATTTGGAACCTGTGAGCCATATTCTTTAGAACTGGCGGAATTTATCACAGAACGTATTCCCTGGGTAGAAAAAATTCGTTTTGTAAATTCTGGCACAGAAGCTGTCATGAGTGCACTACGGGTAGCAAGGGCAGCCACCAATCGATCGAAAGTGCTTAAATTTGATGGATGCTACCACGGGCATTTGGATGCTTTGCTTGTAAAAGCAGGATCGGGGCTTGCAGGGGAAAGCTCGAGTGACTCTGCAGGAATTGGCGAAGAAATGATACGCAATACTCTTGTAGTACCACTAGACAATGAGGAACTTCTGGAAAAAGTATTCCAAGAACAGGGGGATAAGATTGCCCTAGTGGCAATAGAGCCTTTACCTGCCAATTATGGACTCTTGGTTCAAAGAAAAGAATTTTTACAAAAGATAGCTAAATTAGCTAAAAATTATGAAATTCCCCTCCTGTTTGATGAAGTCATCAGTGGATTTAGAGTGGGTTTTCAGGGTATGTCGGGAGAACTGGGAATAGAGCCCGATCTGGTGTGTTACGGAAAAATTTTGGGAGCCGGGTTCCCCGTGGGAGCTTATGCAGGGAAGTCCAAATATATGGATCTTGTATCACCCAAAGGACCTGTTTACCAAGCTGGAACTCTCAGTGCAAATCCATTTGGAATGAGAGCCGGACTTGCAAATCTCAAAAAAGCATGGAATGAAAATCCATACCCTGCTTTGAGTGCCCAAACTAAATTTTTTACAAATGAGATGGTACTACTTTTAAATAAATATGCTGATTTTTCAAAAAATGGATGGGAAGCTGTCACACATTCTTCTCTCTTCTGGTTCAAAGAAAAAACTAAGGATCCAGTAAGAACCATTGCTTCCATTCCCGATGGACACAAGGCAGGGTTTGCTAAAGTTTTCCATGCCCTCTTAAAATCTGGTGTGTATCTCGCGCCAAGTGGATACGAAGTGGGATTTCTTTCTACTGCCCATACGGAGTCTATCCTCCATGAAACCCTTGGTAGGGCAGAGATGGGCTTAAAACAGGAATTTCATTCTTGAACTCTACTGCTTCCACATTTGCATTTGCCAATGAAAAATTTGCAAATGCAATCAATGGCATCCCACAGAAAACTCCCCCCATCTGGTTTATGCGACAGGCTGGTAGGTATCACTCGCACTACAGAAAACTAAAAGAAAAGTATACTTTTTTAGAACTATGCAAACAGCCAGAATTGGCTGCAGAGGTTGCATTGGGTCCCATTAAGGAATTTGGGTTTGATGTATCTATTTTATTTTCGGATCTTTTATTTCCCCTGGAGGCTATGGGAATGGGATTGGATTACAATCCGGGACCCATACTCTCCCACCAACTCTCCTCAGAAAAAGACATACAAGCATTGAAAGATGTTGAGGATGCACTCCCCCATCTTGTATTTCAAAAAAAAGCCCTGCAACTGACACGGGAAATTTTACCTAAGGATGTCTCCCTGATTGGATTTTTGGGGGGACCCTGGACACTGTTTACGTATGCCACATCCGGTAAGCACGAAGGAAATATATCCAGATCCAAATCAAATCCGTATCTTATACAAATGTTTTACAAGAAGATAGTTCCCCTTCTCAAAGAAAATCTACGATTGCAACTTGAGGGAGGTGCCGAGGTGGTGATGATACTGGACACTGCTGGGGGAGACTTAAGTCCTGATTGGTTTGTGGATTTAGTTGTATCACCTGTTTCGGAGTTGGCAAGTACTTTCCCCGGAAGAATTGGGTATTACACAAAAGGATCTACCCTAGACCATTTACATTTTCTCAAGCCTATTTCAGGATTGGGCGGGATTGGAGTGGATCATCGATTTTCTATAGAGTTTTTACTAAAAGAAAAAGTATCTCCTGGGTTTTTACAGGGAAATTTTGACCAATCATTGTTATTTCTATATAAAGATGATTTTAAAAAAACATTTCAAAACTATCTAAAGCCCATTAAAAATCTTTCAATAGAGGAAAGGAAAGGATGGGTGAGCGGATTGGGGCATGGCATACTACCATCTACCCCTGAAGAAAATGTCAAATTGATGGTAGAAATGACTCGTGAGGAATTTATATAATGGTTAAGAGTAGAGACGAATTATTAAAAAAATATAATATTCCCGTGCCCAGATATACAAGTTATCCCACTGTGCCCTATTGGTCTGACATACCCACCACTGCGGAATGGCTGGATTCTTTAAATAGGGCATTCCAAAAAGATAATCCAAGTGTATCAATCTATGTGCATCTACCATTTTGTGAGACACTCTGCACTTTTTGTGGATGTAATACAACTATTACAAAAAATCATGCTGTAGAAGAACCTTATGTAAAAGCTCTCCAAAAAGAAATAGAACTATATTTTGAACAACTTCCCAGATTGAACCAAATTGAAATCAAAGAACTTCATCTGGGCGGAGGATCCCCCACGTATTTTAGTGATGATCACCTGGATATTCTGGTATCTTCTCTATTAAAACGCTTGAATCCTTCACAAGATGCAGAATTTTCTGTTGAGGTAGATCCCAGAAGAACTCGTACTACTCAATTGGAAGTGTTGTACAAATGGGGTTTTAGAAGAATTAGCCTTGGTGTGCAAGATTTTGATCCAGAAGTACAGAAGATTATAAATAGAATTCAGCCCTTTGAACAAACTGAAATGATAACAAATGCTGCCCGTGAAATGGGGTATCAGTCAATAAATTTTGATTTGATCTATGGTCTCCCGAAGCAATCTATTTCTTCAATTGAAAAGTCTATGGAGCTAACCCTAAAGCTCCGACCGGATCGTATTGCGTTTTACTCCTATGCCCATGTTCCCTGGATCAAAACTTCCCAGAGATTATTTACCGAGGATGACCTACCCAAGGCGGAAGAAAAAAGAAATCTCTATGAATTGGGCAGAAAGTACCTAGAAGATGCGGGGTATGTTTAAATTGGAATGGATCATTTTGCTCTTCCCGTAGATTCTTTGTACAAATCGTATCTCAATGGAAAACTTCATCGAAACTTTATGGGTTATACTTCTTTGAAAACTGAAGTTATTTTGGGACTCGGTAACTCTGCTATTTCCGAATCTCCTGATTGTTTTCATCAAAATGAAAAACTAGAAGTGAA
>CAMCZP010000159.1 GCA_945887855.1 Leptospira interrogans serovar Manilae
ACTTATATCTCTCGCTATTGGATTAATAGTCTATGTAAATTTAAAAAGGTCATTTTCTGAACTATTGAGAATTTCTGATGCTATTGAAACCCAAAATTATGAAATAAGGTTTTCAAGCTCTTCTAACAATGAAATTGGAAAACTAGGTCATTCATTTAATTCTCTATTGAACAATATTTCTAATATGCAAAAAGAGTTTCTAACCCAATCGCAATCATTAGAAGAAAAAGTTAAAGAGAGAACAAGAGATCTAGAAATTCAAAAGGTCTCCGCTGAATTTTCAAAATTTGAAGCTGAAGTAGCAAAGCAAACCGCTGAAAGAACTTTGGCAGAGTTAAAGGATTCTCAAGAGAAACTTATTCGATCAGAAAAAATGATAGCTCTCGGTCAATTGGTAGATGGTGTAGCACACGAAATGAACACACCTCTTGGTGCAATAAAAGCTTCCGCAGAGCACATAAAAAAAAGTATGAAAGGCTCTGCAGCTTATATATTTGATCTCATAAGATATTTAAAAATCAAAGAGATCAATTTAATTCAGTCAATACTGATTTTAAATTTTAATAATGAAATTTCATCGAGAGAAGAAAGAGCATTAAAAAAGAGTATGACAAATGAACTTTTATCTAGAAATATACCTATTGCTTATGAAGTAGCAGAAACTCTTATTCCTTTAGGTATTACGGATATTAGCAAAGAATATGATCACTTGTGGGTTCATGAAAAAAATATGGAAATTCTTCAATTATTAGACTTACAAGTAGGATTAGAAAAGAGAGCTTTTGTGATAGAAAAATCTGTAGATAAAACATCGAAAATTGTTAATGTACTAAAAACTTTCTCAAATGAAAACTTAGATAAAAAGAAAGAAGTTAACTTAATAGACGGTTTAGAAACTACAATTACAATCTATGGAAATTTTTTAAGAAAGGGAATCGTACTACATAGAAATTTTGATTTTAAACCATTTATTTCATGTTATCCTGAAAAGCTAATCCAAGTATGGAATCATCTACTCCAAAACTCTATTCATTCTATTCAAACAAATGGGGAAATAATAATTTCTGTAAGGAAAGGTATTACAAAGCCTTCAGTCTTAGTTTCCTTCCAAGACAATGGAAAGGGAATTAGCGATGATATAAAAGAAAAAATTTTTGATCCTTTCTTTACAACTAAAAAGTCTGGAGAGGGTTCTGGATTGGGCTTACATATATGCAGAGAGATAATTTCACAACACAGCGGTACCATCTCTTTTGAGAGTAATCCTAAAAAAACTATTTTTACAGTTGAAATTCCCTATTCCTAGATATTTTTTAATTCTTTCCTTAAATGACCTTAGTTAATATCTGTACAAATGTATTCATCTTTGGGGTGCTCCTTTTTGGAAAAGGGGCTGAGATCAAACCCAATAGAACTTGATTCAGGTAATTCTGACGAAAGGAAAGATGATTTTAAATCTCTTATTCTATCCAAGTTTCTATTAGTTTTGATTTTCCATTGAATATAAATTCAATCTAGGAAAATTTATGAACAAATTTACCAATCAAGTTGCATTGGTCACCGGGGCAAGCAGAGGTGTTGGAGCTGCTCTTGCAAAAAAACTAGCAAGTTTAGGAATAAAAGTTTGCGTTAATTACTTTCAAAGCAAATCAAAAGCAGACGAAGTTGTGGAAGATATCACCTCTAAGGGTGGAAGTGCATTTTCCTTCCAAGCAGATGTTTGTAATCTAGATGCTGTTTCTTCGATGGTATCAAAAATTGAATCCAACTATGGTAGACTAGATTTTGTTATCAACAATGCTCTCCCGAAATATGAGTTCAATCCAAATGCAGAGTATGTAAGCATTGAAACAATAAAATGGGAAAACTTCTCAAATCAATTTCAAGGTGTCGTACAAGGCGTAGTGAATACGTCTAAGTCTGCATTACCTATTTTTAAAAAACAAAATTTCGGGAAAATTATCAATATTTCTACCAATTTAGTTTATAATCCTGTAGTAACGTATTACGATTATACCACAGCTAAATCTGGTTTGATCGGTCTAACACGTTTACTGGCTGCCGAGCTTGGAAAATATGGTGTAAGAGTTAATTTAATAGCGGGAGGGCTTCTATCTATTACAGATGCAAGTGCTTCCACTACTAAAGAAGTTTTTGACTATATCGCAAATGTCACACCCCTTCGAAAAGTGACAACCGTAGATGATTTTGCAGACTCTGTGTTGATGTTTGTATCTCCATGGAGTGATTCTATCACGGGACAATCCATTTCTGTAGATGGTGGACTCACAATGCCATAGAGCAAAGGCATCTATTTAGATAGAAAAATTCAATACCTTTGAAATTTTGACATAAGAAAGAGGAGAGTTTGGAATGATCAAAATTCAAGGGCTAAAAAAATCCTTTAGTACGCAGGTTCTTTTTGATGATCTCAATATGAGTATCAATAGAGGGGAAAAAGTAGGCTTAGTAGGTCGAAATGGTCATGGAAAATCCACTCTCTTCCAGATGATTTTAGGCAATATAGACCCCGATGGAGGATCCATCACGGTTCCCAAGGGCTATAAAATAGGATATTTGCAGCAACATCTCAAATTTACTATGCCTACTGTTCTAGAAGAATGTGCCTTGGGTCTTCCTGAAGGTGATGAATATGAAACATGGAAAGTAGAGAAAATACTCTTCGGGCTTGGTTTCAACCAAGTTGACATGGATCGAAACCCAAACGAGTTCTCCGGCGGATACCAGATTCGTATGAATTTGGCAAAATTATTAGTTTCTGCTCCTGATCTTCTGATGCTAGATGAACCAAACAACTATCTAGATATTGTTACCATCCGTTGGCTGGAAGAATTTTTACGCGAATGGGAAGGAGAGATAGTTCTTGTAACACATGATAGAAGCTTTATGGATAGTGTTGTAACACATGTAGCTGCAATACATAGGCAAAAAGCAATAAAATCTGAGGGTGATACTGATAAACTTTATAACCAAATCAACCAGGCAGAAGAGATATATGAAAAAACCAGAGTCAATGAAGCTAAAAAAAGAAAACAAGAAGAAGCCTTCATTGCTAAGTTTAAAGCCAAGGCAAGCTTTGCTTCAAGAACACAATCCCGTGTAAAGAAACTAGAAAAACAGGGAGAGATGAAAGCTCTCGAAAAGATTGAAGACCTAGAGTTATATTTCAATAGCTCACCCTTTGGTGCTAGCCAAATGATGTCTGCTGAAAATATAAGTTTTTCTTATGATGCTAAACAGCCATACATAATAGAAGATTTCTCCATCAGCGTAGGAAGTCGCGATCGAATCTGTATCATTGGTAAAAATGGAAAAGGAAAATCAACTCTCTTAAAAATTTTAGCTGGTGAATTACAACCGGTCGCCGGCAAAACAAACAAACATCCTATCCTAAAAGAAGGGTACTTTGGTCAGACAAATAAAGAAATTCTAGATGATTCAAAAACTATAGTAGAAGAGATTATGAGTGCCGATAAAAATTGCACTGAAAATAGAGCCCGTACAATTTCAGGTGGGCTTATGTTTCCTGGTGATACAGCTCTCAAGAAAATTAAGGTTTTATCAGGAGGTGAAAAGAGTCGTGTACTATTAGGTAAGATTTTAGTAACACCTAACCATTTGCTATTTCTTGATGAGCCTACAAACCATTTGGATATGCAGTCTTGTGATTCCCTAATTGAAGCAATAGATGAATTTGAAGGAACGGTTGTGATGGTCACTCACAATGAAATGCACTTACGTGCCGTTGCCACAAAATTGATAATTTTTGATAATAGTACTATTCGAGTGTATGAAGGTTCGTATGACGATTTTCTAAGTGATATAGGCTGGTCAGATGAAGAGGTTTAAATAAGCAAAAAAACCCCTGAAAACAGGGGCTAAGCAGAGATATAAATCACAAGACTTGATTATTATAAATAATTAGGATAGGTATTTTTTAAAATCTATCCTAATTTTATTGATAACATTTTTTTATTTTTTGGATGATATAAAACCCATCCATTCGAGGCATAGAAAGATCAGTCACCACAAGCCCAATCCAGTCCTCTTGTAAATAGGAAAGTAAAT
>CAMCZP010000160.1 GCA_945887855.1 Leptospira interrogans serovar Manilae
TTGGCTTGAACTTTAAACACAAAGCAACTAAAAGGAGATGCTACAGGATTTAAAGTGGAACCATCCTCTAATGGCACATGGTAAGGCGCAGGAGCTAGGTCTAAAAAATTATCTAAAAATAATTGTATTCCAAAGTTATTCACTGCAGAGCCAAAATAAACAGGGGTAATTTCCCCTTCTAAAAATTCACTCAGATTGAAGGGATGAATTCCAGTTTCTACTAATTCGATTTCTTCTCTGGACTTTGACAAAATATCCATATCAATTCTAGATTCCAATGCGGAATCCATGATACCATTGACCTGAACGGGAGCCATATATGCTCCACCGGGTGTTTTTTCGAAAAGATGTACTACCTTTTCTTTTCTGTCATACACACCTTTAAAGTCGGGGCCTGTGCCAATGGGCCAAACTCCAGGCACAGCTATGATTCCCAGCACATCCTCAATCTCGTCGAGAAGGGAAAAAATGTCTTTTGTAGGACGATCCATTTTATTTACAAATGTAATGATTGGGATCCCACGATCCCTACATACCTTAAATAACTTTCGGGTTTGGGGCTCTACTCCTTTTGCAGCATCCAGAACCATCACAGCAGTGTCAGCGGCAATTAAAGTTCTATATGTATCTTCTGAAAAGTCTTCGTGACCGGGGGTGTCTAGGAGGTTGAGAACAAAGTTTTTATATTCAAACTGAAGAGCCGCAGATGTGATGGAGATCCCCCTTTCTCTCTCCATTGCCATCCAATCACTAGTGGCACCTTTTCGTTCCTTGCGGGCTTTCACTGCCCCTGCCAACTGGATAGCTCCACCATAGAGTAAAAGTTTTTCTGTTAGAGTTGTTTTTCCAGCATCCGGATGTGCTATGATTGCAAATGTTCTACGTCTGGATGTTTCTGTAACCAATTGATCTGCCATAGAACCATTGTTTTAGATGGTAAAAGGAGGAAAATCTTTTTAGGATTCAGATTCTATTTTAGGTGGAATTTTAAATTCAGGTATTGTGATTAGATTTTCTGAAGGCTTTCCTATGTAGTACCCTTGTGCATAGTCTACTCCAAGATCTAATAGCCTTTCATAGATTTGTCGATTGCTAACATATTCAGCTATTGTTTTCAATCCACAATACTTACAAAACTCCGTGATCATTTTTGTAATGTAGTGAACCTTATCACTTTTTAAGATGGAGCTGATGATAGAGCCATCAATCTTTATATAATCTACATTCAAATCCATGAGATAGGTAAAATTTGAATACCCGGAACCAAAGTCATCAATGGCAAACCGAATCCCATGCTTACGGGCTTCCATCATAAACTCCACAACTTCTCTGTAGTTTAGGATCCCCTCTGACTCTGTGATTTCAATGATGAGCCGCTTGCTATCCTCAGGATTTTCTTTCATGAGTGCCAAAAGATATTCTGTAGTGTCTGCATTTGAAATGTCCAAAAAGGACAGATTGATAGAAAAGTTGTACTTTGATTCCTTTAGCTTATCAAAAATTTTTGTCAATAAGATAATGGTTAGCTTGCTATACAGAGATGTTTTTTTAGCCACTGGTAAAAATCTATCAGGCGGAATGATCTCTCCTGTAGGAGTTTTCATACGCATGAGAGTTTCGTATTTATCGATTACATCATTCTTTATGTCATACAAAGGCTGGTAGTACAAAATAACCAAATCATTCAGTATAGCTTCATTGATCCTTTTTATCCAAAAGATATTCTTTATGCCTATGTCTTCTTCAAAGAGATTGCGCTCAAAATAAAAGGAGGAAAGCCTTCTTTTTTTTGCTTCCATTTGTGCGAGGGTGGCATGGTTGATAAGATCTTCTGTTGTGGTTTTCTCTAGACCAATGGTAGCTATCCCACTGTAGACTGATATATAGATCTCTACCCCATCTATGAAGATAGGAAGGGTTTGGAGCATGGCGACCGTTTTTTTAACAAAGATACGTAAATCCTGAGCAGAGAGATGAGTGGGATTGTACAATCCAAATTGATCTGATCCAAAGTAGTACGGAAACCATTCTGTATTGGTGGTGTGTTCTTTAAAGGAAGCTGATAGATTTCGTAAAACCTTGTCACCAAATTCATGCCCATAAAAATTATTTAAATTTTGAAACGAATGGATGTTGACCTGAAAAAGTGTTCCCGAGTTTTTTTCATTGAGCTCCATGATAAACTTGGAACGGGTGGGAAGTCCTGTGAGCTGGTCAGTATAGATTTCCCTAATCTTTCGGAGCTCATGACGGACACGGATCTTCTCCATGACCTTGAAAAGGACAATTCCTACCTGGTTGACATCTATGGGTTTTACGATAAAGAATTCTACCCCAATGTCAATAGCCTGGAGAAAAAAGTCTGTGTCATTGTGTGCGGAAACAATGACCACGGGTATATCCGGATGGGTGGCTTTGATAGCCTTGACCATCTCCAGACCATTCATACCGGGCATGGTAATATCCGTGATGATGAGGTCAATTTTTTCCCGATAGGATTGGTAAAAGTTAAGCCCATCCATTCCATTGGAGAAGTACAAAACCTCTTTGAAGAGATCTCCAAGGACTTTTTGCATGATGGTAGCAGAAATGGGGTCATCTTCTACATAAAGCACTCTAGAAGCCTGTGTTTGCTTTTTTAGCTCACCCAGATCTATGTTTAAATTTTCATTTCCTATTTCGCTCAATGCCAAACCCCCTACCTTTCTAAAACTTTTCAGGATTTAGTCAACCTAAGTTTATGTTAGGGAGGTTTTCGCGGGAATATAGATAGAAAATTTTGTTTTTCCCGGCTCACTCTCCAACTCAATTCTTCCCATGTGTTTTTGTAAAATCTTTCCAATGATGTGCAAACCGAGTCCAGAACCTTCCCCGGCAGGTTTGGTTGTGAAAAATGGTTCAAAGATTTTTTTTTGTATTTCAGGAGGAATCCCCGGACCATTGTCTTCCACAGAGATCAAAATTTCTTTTTGAGCACTTTGCCCCTCCACTTGTTTGAGTTCTACAATGATTTGCCCTTTTCCGTGCATTGCCTGGATAGAGTTGTGGATGAGGTTGGTCCAGATTTGGTTGAGTTCATCGGGATAACAGTAAATGTGTGGTACATCCTCATAATTTCGAACCACATCGACTCCCTGTTTCAATTGATTGTGTAGGATGGTAAGAACCGTTTCCAAACCATCACTCAGATCGGAGAGAATCATTTCTTCACTTTGATCGAAGTGCATAAACGACTTCAGAGACTTAACGATTTTGGAAACTCGAGACGCAGAACTGTCTATGACCTTTGCTTTTTTTCGAATTCCATGCAGGTTTTCTACTAACTTGAGAATCTGAGGAAATTGGGGATTGGAAAAATGGGGAACAATCTCCTGGAATATATCTTCCAAGCCCAAACCCAATATCTGGTCTGCAAAGGTTTGGGAATCTGTGATACTAATCTCTTCCAGTTTTTGTATCATGGTTTTGCGTAACGCTCTCTGTTCTTTTGTAGAATAATTCTTAGGAGATAGATTGGCTTTATCTAATACAAAGAAAAGTAGGTTCCAATCATCATTTGTGAGTTGAGAGTTTGTTTTCTTTAGATCATCTAGAATCTCCCGCATGCTCTCCTGGACATTCTCAGAACTAGCCTTGATCGCCCCCAAAGGAGAATTGATTTCATGTGCTACACCCGCCACCAAAGTTCCCAGAGTAATCATACGATCTGACTGAACCAATTGCTTTTGGGAGGCTTCCAATTCAAAGTAGGCAGACTTTGCTTTGTCTTTTTCCTCTTCCAATTTTTTGAAAAGAAGAGAGGTATAGATATTTCCTGCAAGCTGTTCTCCTAAAGTAGCAAGTCCCATGAGTTCAGTGGGATCCAATTCAAATGATCCCTCTTTCCAGAGATCCAATATGCCAACAATATCTCCCCGGAAGATAAGGGGAACAATCACAAAGGACTTAGCTCTGATCTTTGTCAGAATGATTTTTTCTGCCTCTGAGACCCCTTTTAGCCTAATTTTAGGAAAAAACAAGGGCTGACGGGATTTAAACGAATAGGCATGGGC
>CAMCZP010000161.1 GCA_945887855.1 Leptospira interrogans serovar Manilae
CAATTTCGATCTATTTCAATTTTTGATAAATAAAAATAGAATTGGTGACCACAAACCCCGAGAGGGTAATGAGAAGGCCGATGATTGTCCAGAGAAGTTTATCATGAAATTGGAATTTGGTGTCCATCTTAGCTTCTACGAAATCGATTTTCGTATTTAAACGCTCTACTTCATTCTCTAGTTTGTCACTCAATCGACGGATATCATTTCTGATAGCTTCCTGTTCTCGGACAATAGGATTGATAGTCGTTAGGTTCATGGTTAAGAATTCTCTTTCTACTTCAATGTGTATGGTATTTTCGAGTTCGGTCAATACATTTTTTGCATCGTTTTCGGGGACGTTGGCATGGATAAGGGCAGTGTAGAGTTGTATCATTCATTTTTCTCCTGAGTGCTAACTATATAGTTCTCAGAAATGAGGTTAGCGTATGAAATTTATTTGGAAGAGGGATGTTTTTTTTGGAAAAGTGCGTGTTAATGAGGATTTGAGGTTCTTAGTGTAAGGATAAATTTTGTCTTTTCTTTTAGAAAAAAACTTAAAAAATCCCCAGGTCTTTAAGCTTTTTAGAAGAAAGTCCCACTGATTTTTCAATTATTTCTATGGATAAATCCAATTCCTGCATTTTACGGGCAGTTTCAATAGCTTTTTTCAGTTCACCTTTTTCTAATCCTTTCTCCATTCCCTGTTCAAATTTAGCAGCTAGTTCATAGGCATAGTTTTTGTCTGCACGAAGGCGTTCTTCGAGTTCCCGTCTCTTATCAGGGTCAGAGGCATATAGGTCTAAGACATCAAATGCATTTTTGAGATCAGGTTTTTTGGTTAGGATTTCCATGCGTTTTTCCTCCGTAAGAGATTGGTTAGAACATGATTGCTTTCCTCTTCCTTAAGGAGATACCTACTGACTATATTTTCTGTCGGGAGAAGGGCAAAGTCAAGTAGATTTATCTGAATAACTGGGGTGATCTTGAAGTAAGAGTCTCCTGCTTTCAGCTGGCTCTGGATGAGTCCTGTGGCATAAAAGAGAGATCTCTGGACATATCCTGTTTGCTCATATACTTGGAGTTCTATCTGGATAAAGGGATCCTCTAGAGACATTGTTTCGAGTCTAGCGATGGTTTTTAGGTCTAAAAAGGTTCGTTTGCCACCTTGGAAAAGGGGGATGATTTCGGAACTGATTATAGAGATTTCAACGACCCGATTTTCGCCATTGGGGAACAGGATAGCTGAAATGAGAGACGCTAGACTTACAAGATCATTAGTGAATAAATGCTTGAAAACGATGTCTATTTTTAGGGGAAAATACTGACTCATAAAATAATAGTAAATATAAAGTGGTAATATATTGTAAAGTATATTTTTGATTTTTATCCATAGATAAATCGCTCCTTGAAGTTACTGTGAGGGTATATAGTGTCATCCTGAGTTTATCGAAGGATGGAGTAGTGAGAATTTTTAGTGTTGGTGGTTTCGAGCGGCCTCAACCGACGAGATTGTTTTGTATTGGATATTCTTTATCCTTTCAGGAAATAAAACTAAAAAATCTAATTTACAGATTATAAACATAAATTAGAGTCATTTTGAGAAAAAATGAGAAATCCGATGAAAAGTTTTGAAATATTTATTAGAATCCTAAAAATATCCCTATTCTGTGGGTTTGTCTTGGGAATATTTGCCTCCTGTGCTTCAGACGATTCTGCCCTCAAGGATGAGGTAGCCCAACTGCGAAAAGAACTTCGGGATGTGAAGGTAGAGCTAAACAAAAAAGATCCTGATCGTTTTCCTGAACCCGAGCCCGAACCGGAAGAGACAGTAAACGTATCACCCGCAACGGGCAAGACCTACAAAAATTCCATAGGCATGGAGTTTATAGAAATACCTGCAGGCGAATTTCTTATGGGTTGTAGCAAAGGTGATACAGAATGCAGTGTTGATGAAAAGCCACAACACAAAGTAAAGATTACCAAGTCTTTTTATATTGGGAAATTTGAAGTTACACAGGGACAATGGAAAAAAGTGATGGGAAATAATCCCAGTCATTTTGCAAACTGTGCTGAGGAATGTCCAGTAGAGCAGGTAAGTTGGAACGATATTCAGGATTATATTGGAAAGTTATGCGAAAGAGAAAAGCAGAGCCCCTGCAAATATAGACTTCCTACAGAAGCAGAGTGGGAGTATGCGGCAAGGGCAGGTGTTTCGACACGCTCACCAACCGGAGGCTCAAAATACTACTGGGGAGATACAATCAATGATGCGTACCTCTGGTACGTCAATAACTCAGGTAATGCGACTCATCCGGTGGGAAAAAAGAAGCCCAATGCATGGGAGCTGTACGACATGAGTGGAAATGTATGGGAATGGGTAGGTGATTGGTATGGAAGTGATTTCTATAAAAATGTCTCTGGAAATGATCCAAAAGGTGCTAATTCTGGTGAGAACCGGGTCCTCCGCGGCGGATCCTGGAACTACTATGCTAGGGGTAGCCGTCTCTCGTATCGGGACGGCTACATTCCCGATGGCAGGAATGATGACATCGGTTTCCGCCTAGTTCTCCTCCCCTAGTTTATGGGCACTTCGATACGCCACAAAACAAATAGTGGCTACTCACCACATCGCTCAGCAACCAGAGCAATTGACATGAGTGGTAGCGAATAGGCAATGCGAAATGGAGCGTGTAAATTGGATTGGGATGTGGTTTGGAAATTTTTTTACCTCACCCCCGATTTTGTCGGATTAGTACTACGTTTTTGTATTGACCCCGCTCTCCACTGCGTGGTGGGGCTACGCAGTAGAGAGGGGGTAACTTATGGTTGGTAAACGTGTAATGGTATATAAAAAGTTACCCTTCTCTGTTCCCGCTCTTCATACGGGAACTTGTGGTGAGCGAAAGTCGAATCATGGAGAGGTGGTGTAAGCAAAAATGTAGTGCAACACTGAAATGTAGGGGTGAGGTAAAATAGCCTATTATTATATTGAAAAAGTCTCAGTTTTATAATGCTATATTTACAATAAAGTTCGAAGCTCGAGCGGTGTGATGAGCTTGTCGAATTATGCTGGCACTATGCAAATTAATTATTTTAAATATTTAGAAATTCCTAAATTACAATAAATCTGCCAGTGTATCAAGACCCCGAATATACAGAATGATTTCGTATTTCGGCATCTCGATACAAAATTTCTGTCCTTCGACAGAAATTTCACTCGATGATCGGATTTTTTTCTGCACAGATACTAAGAAGTGTTCCTGTAGATAGAGGGTATGATTGTATTATGAAACTATACAATAAAGTTCGGTGATTGAGCATGTCGAATTATGCTAGCTAAATTGAGACTAGTTTTTCTATAATCTAATAATTCCCGTTTTACAATTAATCTGCCAAAGTGTATCAAGCCCCAGAATACCCATAAAACTAATTCAAAAACTCTAATAAAAAATCCTCAATAGGCAAGCAAAGTATATTATCTTTTTTCAATCGTTCTTTTCCGCGATACAATAGGTATGCATCACAAGTAGGATAGTCCAGCAAGAATTGTTGGAGACCTTTTAAATCTTCTGTTCGGACTTTATTGCTATTTTTAACTTCGATTGCCCAAAAAATATCCTTGCCATACAAAACAAAGTCCACTTCCAAACCCGAGCGGGTTCTCCAGTAATACAGATTGGTAGATTTTTTCTCATAGTCCAGATAGGCTCTTAGATTTTGGGCAACCAATCCTTCTAAACCTGCTCCTGCAATTTCTTCGGGGGCATCTAGTGGACCTTTGGGTCTCATCTCCAAAAATATACCTGCATCAAATATATAAAATTTCTTATGTGATATAAGATCTCGTTTGGCTTTCTTTGAAAAAATGGGAATGGTGAAGGACAAAAGGAGATCTTCTAGAATGGAAAGGTATCCTTCTACGGTTTTTCTTTCCACTCCTGACTCTCTTGCAACATTGGAAGTATTCAAAATACTGGCATGGGAAAAACTTACTGCTTCCAAAAATCTGGAAAAATTTCCAATATT
>CAMCZP010000162.1 GCA_945887855.1 Leptospira interrogans serovar Manilae
ATATTACGAACAATATTGGGACAAATCCCATGGCAACGGGCAAAGAAGAAAGAAACAACTGTCAATTTATTTTTAAGATTGTCCCTACCAAATTTTTCATCCTTTTGGTTGATAAATTCAAAAAAATCAACTTTTTTGCTCTCATAGGAAACCTTTCCGGGTTCCATCCAGTACGGCTCAAAATCTTTTCCCCTAAAAAAGGGAAGGGGATCATTTTTTGGTTTGTCAAAATGGGTAAGACTTTTGTCTCTATTTCCCTCTTTTTGGCTATCATTGCAGGAGAATAAAATTGCTATTATTACCAACAAAGAAATAAAAAACAATTGTTTGGATTTTATTTTATTAAATATTTTTATAAATTTCATTTTATATTATCAATTAAAAAGATTTTGTCTTCTTTTTTGAATCATCCCCTTTCACTGTCAGACAGAGTTTAGATCCTAAAACTCCATAAACTTTTTCGGTTGTGTAAATGGTATTTGCATAGACCAAGCCGTCCTTTCTCCAGATCTTTTGGCCAATAAGTTTTCCATTGTCATAAGATGAAATACTGTATACATTCCCATTTTCTTGCCACTCCCAATGATCTCGATTGCTTTCCCCTTTGTCATTGTATTCAAACCAAAATCGTGGATTCCCACTTGCATACCATCCTTTGTGGATTCCCACTTTTTTTCCTGCAGAATAAAAGTATTCTGTTATCAATTGCCCATTTTCGTGGACATCATAGGTTCTTCCATCTTGTAAGCCATTTTTAAACTCTGCTGTTCTAGTAACTCCATTGGGGAAAGACGTAACTTGAAAGCCGGTAAAGATTTCACCCTTGTATGACAAAATACTTTCTAAACCATACGTAAAATTAGGATCACTCTCGAGATAGCTAGGAGGGGAGCAGTAGAGATTGAATAGAAGAAATAAAAATAGGAGTGATTTCATGTTGAGCCTTTTGAGAAGAGAGTTTTACTTACTACACTATTAGACTATAGTGTAGTAAGTAAATAGAAGAATGTTTAGAGAGATGTTCCTACAGTTCCAATCAATTTAGTTGAGAGAATGATTCCTAGCACCTCGCTACCATTGTTAACATGGTAATGGTATGAATTTGATGTTGTATGGTTAGTGTTAGTCTCATAATTGGATTTGTATGCCCAAGTTGTAGGTAATGTAGTATTTAAACCTGAACCCACACATTTTGTTGAACTTGTTGTTCCTGCTAAGGAAAAGGATGTAAGTCCAGAGGTTGTGGTATCATGTTTCTTACCAAATATCAAATAACCATCCATAGCTATACCCACCAAGGCTGAATCAGTATTTGTAATCTTTGGTGGCTCAACATGGTAATGGTAGGACCCAGTGTTAGTAGGATGTCCTTGAGCTGTATCAAAAGTGTAGTACTCTGTTGCTAGAGTATCTCCCGGTGCAGCATAATCATTGTAAATCGCAATTCCATTGGTAGCTACACCAATTGTTCCCAAAGCCGCGGAAGGCGCAGTGGTTGTTGTATTTTGGATTGGTACGGTAATTGTGTAACTTTGTGATAAAATTTTATTAGGGTTTCCGTAATTAGTTCCTGTTGAGTTTGAGTAAAAAGCATTTTCATACCCAGAGCTAGTACTACCCCAGTAGTAGCTTTTATAAGTTGGTAAAGAGGATGTCTTGAAAATATAGTTTGTACCACTTACAGTTACAGTGACACAAGTAAATGTTTTCGAGATAAAATCTGCAACACCAGTCCCGAAAGATGAAGTACAGGTAGTACTATAGGCACTACTACTCAGTAAATAATAAGCGGCTAGTAAGGGAGTCTTACTAGCACTACTCTTAGATGCACTGCAGTTCAATGCATTGATAAGTATAAAAATTAATATTAGTTTTTTCATGTATACAAGGATAGATTGAAATTAGGTTTAGTCAATAAAATATTATAAAATTTTTTTTTTTTAAAATGGTTCCAATACGTTAAAAAAATTTATTTATAGAGTTGAGAATATTATTTCTTATTTGTTATATTTTGAATTTGTATGTCGTATTTATAGCTTACTTTGTAAAACGCTGGAAATTATAGTGAGGTTTTCAATGCAAAAATTTTTAATTATTCTAATCCTAATTTTATGTCTGTCGTGCTCATGGCTTAAATCGTAAAACATATGAGAATGTAGTAAGATTTCCAATGTGTTATAATTTATAATTATTCTAATTCTAATTTTTTGTATGCTACTATTTTTTTTGTAAGTGCACATTTGAAATAAATTGACAAAAAAAATTTTTCAGATAAAGTAAAATTTAGATGAACATACGGAACCAATAGAAGTAATTCTCTCGATTTTATTTCTTTTCTTCCCTTTGGGCTTCTAGTAAAAGTAGACCCAATCGTTTAGAAAAACTCATTTTTTCTCTATTGACACTAATGCTCAAATACAAAGATGCTAGTGAGGTGAGGATTTTCTCCTATATTTTCATGGTCTACCTTCTGGGAAGTTGTGGAAGTAATACAAACACTCCAGTTGTGCCCTTTGTATTTTTAACACCCCCAGCAGTACCCCAGGTAGCCGGGATCCTGCCCATTTATGAAGTGTATGTTTCCCCATCTGAAGTGATAGATGGATTGGCTGATAAAATTAACTACAAGCCCCAATTTGTTTTAAAATACTACGTAAACAATAGAGAGCAAAATTTCACAGGGTACAACCTGACCATTACATCCGCTACACCTTCTTTGGCAGATACCCAATTGGGAGCATCTGTGTATACGGAGAATGGTATTTTGCCCTCCTTTCCCCACACAGCTATTGAGGCATCCACAGAAACTACCAGTATGAAGAGAAGGACAATTTCCAATCGAATAGCACCTCCCGGGATGATTCCCTTTACTCACTGTGAATCCTATACTTTTACACTCAGGGCTGTTTTTAACTCCGGGGTGATTTCGAACCCTTCCGTTCCCATAGCTGCGTGCGCAAGTGTCTATCCATCCAAATGTCCACTGGGATCATCTTGCAACACAACTACCTGTGCAAATGCTTCCTGCACTGCCACAGAGAAAAAGTCATGCAGTGTGGGCACTCTCTGCAACCCCTGCACTGTCTCAGGGCAAGCTGGGTATGGATGTGAATGTCCTGCGGGTTCATCTCCACCGGGTTGCAATCCGTGAGTGGGGGAGGTGTTTTACAGATTGTAGCCACTCCCATTGGAAATTTAGAAGATATCACGTTTCGTGCAATAGATTCCTTGAAAAAATCTGATTTAATTCTATGTGAAAACCCAAATAATTCCAAAAAACTTCTTTCCCACTATGGAATTCAATGCAAAACAGCACCTTTATTTTCCTCCACTCGTGAGGAGGGGTTTGATTGGATTTTGGAAGCACTAAAAAAGGGAAATACTCTTTCGTATATCTCCGATGCGGGAACTCCAGGAGTTTCTGATCCTGGTTCTCGGTTGGTTCGAATTGTGAGAGAAAATGGATACCGTATCATCCCCATACCAGGTCCCAGTGCCTTATCCACAATTTTGTCTGTGTGTGGAGCCCAAACAAATCCTACTGTGTTCTTGGGTTTTTTATCCGAGAAAAAGGGAAAAAAGCAAAAAGAGTTAGAAGAATTCCAAAGAGAGGATACTTTGCTGGTGTTTTATGAATCAGTTTATAAAATAAAAGATACTTTGGTCATGGCAAGATCCGTATTTCCAGAAGCGGAAATCCTCATTGGTAGGGAACTTACAAAGACATTTGAAGAATTGATAGTTTGGAAAGACAATTCTACACCCATCCCTTCTTTCAAAGAAAAAGGAGAATTTGTGGTTTTGATTAATACTCATTTTAAAAAAATGGCTAAAGCAAATTCGGTTCGTTCCGATATTTTCGATTAAGAGAGGTGTATTAAAAATATGATGATAGATAAAATTAAAAACTT
>CAMCZP010000163.1 GCA_945887855.1 Leptospira interrogans serovar Manilae
AACAAGTGCTTTGTATACCAAGAAAAAGAAAATGTATGTAATACAATTTTTACACATGACAAGGCTTTGTACACAGCCGCACGTTTATCGAATATTGAAGTTATGAGGGTTGTGGTATGAGAAAGCTTTGTAGTGGTAAAGAGAAATCATGATTTTTGTAAATTCCGCTATATCTTCCATTGATGCATTATAAATGGAAATTTTCAGGAAATGCCTATTTGTTATTTGAAATTCTTTACTCATTAGATTATTTCAAGTAATGGTATTGTCATATTGAGTTGAATCTTGGACTTTAAAAATAAAATTATTTTAACTTATGAAATAAAAATTAATTTACAAATACTTACTTTTCATTTATAATTAAGATAATTTACATAGGTTTTAAATGTGTATAGGGAACTTCTAAAAACCCTTAATCAGGGTTTTTAGACTGTATTCTTTTTTTGGGGTTGCACCCCAAACCCCGCTTTTTCTTAGGAAATTGCAACTTTTTTGATTTACAATAAATACATTGATAAGAGCATTGCAAAAAAAAAGATTAATAGACGTTCCCTATAGGTAAATAATTTGAACTATATAACTTCAAAATATAAACTAAATTATAAATATATTTTAGACGATTCAGTTCGTTTATTTGTCTCTATCTTTTTTTTATTCGTCTCCCAATACTTTAATAATATATTTTTCTTTGTTTCTATATTTACTATTATTTATTCTTTATCTTGGCTTCTATTAAATTTATTTAATTTATTAAATTATAATAAATATTTATTTTTAACAAATTTACCTGCAATTATTGATTGTTTGGGCATCGCTTTATTATCATATCTCACTGGAAATGTGAATTCGATAGTTCCTATTTTTTTTATAGGAATACTGGCTATAAGTTCTCTTGGTGCCCATGTAAATTCTAATCAGTCTAAAATAATAATTATATTTTCAAACATATTCTATTTTGTGTCAAATCTATTAGTTTATTATAAAGTAATGGAATCTTATAATTTTTTAAATCCGGAGGCAATTGATATTGAGTTAAAGATTCTCTTTTTCAACCAGCTTATTTTAATTATATGTGAGTTTATAATTTATAAAATAGTCAAAGGTATCTCTGTAGAAAATCAAAATAATTTATTGAAACTAAACCAAGAAAAACAACTCGCCGAAAAAGCTCTCATTGAACTCCAAGAAACCCAATCCCAGCTCATTGAAGCTGAGCGTATGGCAAGTCTCGGTCAACTTGTAGCTGGTGTGGCACATGAAATCAATAATCCCATTGGTGTAATACGATCAAACTCAGAATTGATTGCGGGGAATCTCGATTCCATACTAAAAAAAGTTCCAGTATTTTTGGAATCTCTGAGTCCTATTCAGAAGGATGCGTTTTATTCGATGGTAAACGAGTCCATTAAAAACAAAGAGTTCCTCACAACAAAAGAGGGGAGAGTCCGAAAAAAAAGCATTAAACAGGAGCTTTCAGAACTCTTAAGCGAAAACAAAGACAATTTGGACTATCTCACAGAACAAATTTTGATCTTAAAACTTAAGTCTCCCTATCAGCACTATGTAAAACATCTTGGAGAGACTAAATTTATTGAATCTCTCTCGATTGCCCAAATCTTTGCAAATCAGTCTCATTCCATTGGAAATATTAAAATTGCAGTGGAGAAAGCCACACGGGTAGTCTTTGCTCTCCGGAATTATCTCAATACGGAAATATTCTTAGAAAAGAGAGAAGTCGATTTGGTGATAGAGATTGAGAAATCACTTCAATTGTATGACAATTATATTGTGGGAAAGATAAATATTCACAAGGACTTTCCAGAAGAATTGAAATACACTTGTATTGCAGAAAATATATCTCAGGTTTGGAGGCATATAATATTCAATGCAATACAGGCAATGTATCTAACAGAGAAAAAGTTGGAGATACAAATGGAGATTGTATCAGCTCTTCCTGGTAGGCTTAGAGAAATGCAAATATCAGCTATAGTAGAGGATTGGGAAAGTGATACCAAAGCTACAAAAAATTGGATTATGGTATCCATTGTAGATTCGGGACATGGCATTCCCTTAGAAAAGCAGGATAAAATCTTTACTCCATTCTTTACTACTAAGGCATTGGGTGAAGGAATTGGATTGGGTTTGTATGTCAGTAAAAAGATTGTGCATGAGCATGATGGTCGGATTTATTTTGCAAGCAAAGAGGGAAGAACGGAGTTTTGTGTGGTGTTGCCAGTCTAGGCTAATTGGTTCTTAAAGATACTTTCCTCCCTCATCCTAAGAGTTGTCTAAATGGCTTTTTTCTGCTAGCTATGTTAAAATGGAATAAAAATATTTTCTTGCAAAGGTCGATTATAAACTATAATCTAGTCTAATGAAGACTATCTCCGTGTCGCAATTAAAAACTCATTTAAGTCGAGAAATTCACAAGGTAGAAAAAGGTCATTCCCTTCTTATCACAGACCATGATCATCCTGTAGCCATTTTGACTTCAATCAAAGATTTAGAACAGAAATGGTTACAAATCGCTGAGAAACCCATGAAAACATTTAAACTAAGAACTACAATTCAAGTTAAAACGGATCCATTGGATTTGCTGAGAGAAGAACGTAACAGATGATTTATATAGATTCTTCTGCACTTCTTCGGTTTCTCTTGCAACATCCAGGTTACTTATGATTGTTCAATTCTAAAGTTTTATTTGCTAAACTAAAAATTCATAAAAAAACCTACAATATCCCAAATTCCCTCAATTGAAATTCCGATAGCCCAGTGATTCGTAGTATTTGATCCTGGGGGAAATTTTCCTCCCTCATCCTACGAGCCGTCTCAATGGCTTTTTTTAGCTCTCCTTGTTCCAATCCTTTCTCCAAACCTTGTTCCAATCCTTTCTCCAAACCTTGTTCTAATCCTTTCTCCAAACCCTGTTCAAATTTAGCGGCTAGTTCATAGGCATAGTTTTTGTCTGCTCGCAGGCGTTCTTCAAGTTCCCGTCTTTTATCAGGATCGGTGGCATAAAGGTCTAAGACATCGAATGCATTTTTGAGATCGGGTTTTTTGGTCAGAATTTCCATGCGTTTTTCCTCCGTGAGGGTTTCCATGTTATTTAATAGGTAAAACCAGATATCTCTTTCTGTCTTAAGTTCTGAAATATTTTTAACTCTAAACTTTGACATTTCTACATAGATCATTTGGAAGAGATTAGTAAGAACATGATTGCTTTTCTCTTCCTTTAAGAGATACCTACTGACTATATTTTCTGTCGGCAGAAGTTCAAAGTCAAGTAGATTAATTTGGATGACAGGAGTGATCTGAAAGTAAGAGTCTCCCACTTTCAGCTGGCTCTGGATAAGCCCTGTGGCATAAAAGAGAGATCTCTGGACGTATCCGGTTTGCTCATAGACTTGGAGTTCAATTTGGATAAAGGGATCTTCTAGGGTCATACTTTCCAATCTGGCTATGGTTTTGAGATCTAAAAAAGTTCGCTTGCCTCCCTGAAATAGGGGAATGATCTCCGAACTGATAATAGATATTTCTACAACTTTATTTTCGCCATTGGGAAATAGGATGGACGAGATGAGCGAGGCAAGACTTATAAGATCGCTCGTGAAGAGATGCTTGAAGACTATGTCTATTTTTAGTGGAATATATTGGCTCATATAAAGATACTAAAATTTAAAGGGTAAAAATTTGTAAAGTATTATTAAAAAAATTTGATTCAGTTTAGTATTGTGCTACCCTCCTGAGTACAGAATCCCTTTTTTTTCGCAAATCTTTCTTAAATTTTTATCATTCGTCCAAACTAATAAATTATCCACTAGTGCCGCTGCATAAATATGAATATCTATTATAGAAAGA
>CAMCZP010000164.1 GCA_945887855.1 Leptospira interrogans serovar Manilae
TATAAAGTTATCCCTCTCTGTTTCGTATCAGTATAACGAAATGGAGAAGGGTGTCTGCTGAATTGTTATACATTACGGAATAGTAGGGGTGAGGTACAAATGATCTAAAAATTTAAAAATAGAGTCCCGATACTTAAGCGTTATACACAAAAAAGTCTGGTGGTCGAGTGCTGGCATGATACAGATAAATTAATCTATTATTGGAAAAATTCCTAGTAAACGAAAGATCTGCCAGTGTATCGAGACCCCCGCACTACAAAATCCCATTCTCTTTCAGCTGGTCATCCGATAGCCCTGTAATGTCCTGAATCTCAGAGACCGAAAATCCTTTTGCTTTCATTTTTCGGGCGGTTTCCAGTTTACCCTTTAACTCACCTTCAAGCTTACCCTCTAACTTTCCTTCTAGTTTTCCTTCTAACTTTCCTTCTTCCCTAATTTTTTCTAATAAATTCAAGTAATCACCCTCAATTTCTTTAATAATTTCTTTTTTGGTGTAGTTATCTGCGTCGTTTCTGGCTCTATACAAATAATCTAATAGGTTCTTTAGAATGTAAATTCTTTTTGCTTCTTCTTTTTCTTCTAAAATGGAAAGATAAATTTCTTTTATATGCTTGAGAAACATTTCTGGCTTATCACGAATAATCTGAACCATTCTCATATAGAGCCTGAGAGCCAAGTTTTTTGTTTGAAAAGTATCTCCTCCACTTTTTAATTCTAAAAGTTGAATTGAAAAATTAGGGATGAATTTTAGAAATTCATCTGGAATCGAGTTATATTTAAAACTATCTAAGAAATTTCGTCCTAGGTCCCATCCTTTTTCCCCATGATAGAATACAAATGGAATGACAATTTTTAAGTCTTCTTTACCCATTTTTTGCCAAGCATAAATCTTTGAAAGGTACTCCAAGATCTGGGTAAAAATATTTGGATCATAGTAACTTTTGTGTTCAAAGAGCAGGTAAATATAGACAGGAGTTCCTGATTTTAGTGGTATTTTATAGAGAAGATCTGTTCTGGATTCATCCCCGTCATTTCCGATGAAGGATTCTTTGGTGAGTTCCAGTTTCTCTAAATCAAGCAAATTTGTTGTTGTTTTTGGTAAGGAACCATCGAAAAAATCAATCGCTTCATTGGGATTGGATAGAAATCCTTTTACGAATAGGTCGTGAGAAGATGGCATACTAGTAACAGAAAAATTTTTACAAATAAAAAAGGCAAGATAAATAAACTAATGTTTAGTATGATAGTGATAGTAAATAAATATTGGTAAATATAAAGTAACCCCTCTCTGTTGCGTCTCTTTTTAAACGCAATGGAGAGGCGGTGTAAGCTAAAATATAGTACAAATCTAAATAGTAGGGGTGAGGTACAAATGATCTAAAAATTTAAAAAAAGAGTCCCGATACTCAAGCGTTATACACAAAAAAATCCGGTGGATCGAGCGCCGTGATGAGCCTGTCGAATTATGCTGGCATGACACAGATAAATTAATCTATTATTGGAAAAATTCCTAGTAAACGAAAGATCTGCCAGTGTATCGAGACCCCCGTACTACAAAATCCCATTCTCTTTCAGCTGGTCATCCGATAGCCCTGTAATATCCTGAATCTCAGAGACCGAAAATCCTTTTGCTTTCATTTTTCGGGCGGTTTCCAGTTTACCCTTTAACTCACCTTCAAGCTTACCCTCTAACTTTCCTTCAAGCTTTCCTTCTTCCCTAATTTTCTCCAAAAAATTCATATACTCTACCTCAATTCCTTGTATGATTTCATTTACCGAGTAATTTTCAGCATCATTTCTGGCTCTACTTAGATACTCTAACAGATTCCTCAGGATTTCAATTCTTTTTGCAAAGTTTTTTTCTTCCCTAAGGGAAGTATAGATTTCTTTTAGATGGATCTTAAATTCATCCGGCAGTTCCCGAATAATCTGGATCATTCTCATATAGAGCCGCAGAGCCAAATTTCTGGTCTGGAATACTTTTCCTTTGCTCTTTAGCTCTAAGAGCTGAATGGCAAAGTTGGGAATGAATTTGAGAAATTCTTCAGGGATCGAATTCACTGGAAAGTTATCCAGGAAGTTCTCCCCTAAATCCCATCCCCTTTCTCCGTGATAAAATACAAAGGGAATGACGATTGTTAGATTTTCTTGGTTTTCCATTTGCCAGCTATAGATTTTGGAGAGATATTCCAAAAGCTGTGAGAAGATTTTGGGATCATAGTAGCTCTTGTGTTCAAATAGCAGGTAAATATAGATGGGAGTTCCTGATTTTAGTGGTATTTTATATAGAAGATCCGTTCTAGATTCATCGTGATCCTTTCCAACAAAGGTTTCTTTGGTGAGTTCCAGTTTTTCTAAATCCAGCAAGTTAGTAATACTTTTTGGCAAGGAACCATCGAAAAAATCAATCGCTTCGGTGAGATTAGAAAGAAATCCTTTTACGAATAGATCATGAGAAGATGGCATACTAGGAATAGCTTATTTTATTAGTGTTAAAGAAGGCAAGAAAAATAAACTTATGTATAGTTTTTTATTTTATAGCATACAAGTATTGGCTACTATAAATTTATCCCTCTCTGTTTCTTATCAATATTACGAAACTTGTGGTGAGCATAGACTAACCATGGAGAGGCGGTGTACTCTGATTCGTAATACAAGACAGTATAGTAGGGGTGAGGTACAGTAGATCTAAAAATTTAAAGGAAAGTCATCTTCAAAAGTAATAAATTTACTAAGAAGAATGGATAGGCATAAAGAGGAACTATTGAAATTCATATTTACTACTGATGTCTCTTTTGATAATAATTTAGAGAAAGAGAGCACTGAGAATGTTCAAAGTTAATAATAAAATATCTGGGTGTTTTAGGAATTCTCAGAGTGGAGATTTCTTTTGTCGATTACGTTCCTTTATTGATACGTGCAAGAAACAGAAGCTTCCAATATTTCAATCGATTCTCTATGTATTTAACTTTAGTTCGTTTCAGTTTGCAAGGTAAGGATCTTATACCACTTTAAAGTATTACAACACCTTGGAGAATTCTCCTCGATATGGGACCCAGGGATGTCCCTACTCGGGGACTGGTTCTGCGAACGTTCGGGTTTCTCTTCTTTTTTGGAACCTTTTTTCTTCTCTTTTCATAAAGAGAAGAAAAAAGTAACAAAGAGATTTGAGATTAAAGAAAAATTGAAATTAAAAAGTAAATGTAGTCTTTAGAAATAAGGTCGAACTCGCTTGAGTAAATATGCATTGTTAAAAAAAATCATCATTCAACTGGAAAAATTTTCTTAGAACACAAATAGCGGGTAAAGGTAAGTTGGTTAGTCCGATTTGAGGAAAAATAGAGGTAATTGTGAAGCGAAAGAATTTCTTGCTTTTTAAAAATATACACTCAAAATGTGATTATGACAATGCTTGAAATTGAAAGAGACATTATAAATTTAGACTCAACTGAAAAAGCCATTCTTCTCAAGCTCTTAGTTGATGATTTGTCAAAATACTACCCTGGCATTGAGAAAACAGATGGTGTTGCTGGAGGATCCGCTTGTGTTGTTCGAACAAGAATACCAATTTGGAGTTTAGAAAATGCAAAAAGAAACGGAATTTCAGAAGCCCAATTATTATTTGATTACCCTAGCCTTCGAGCGGCTGACTTAGTTAATGCTTGGACATATTCTACGTTGAATAGACTAGAAATCGAAAAGGAAATTCAAGATAATCTGTCAGCATAATGGCAAAATTCTATAGCGATGAAAACTTTAGGCTGTCTATTGTTTTTGAATTAAGAAAATTGGGAAATGATGTTTTAACAAGTCTTGAGGAG
>CAMCZP010000165.1 GCA_945887855.1 Leptospira interrogans serovar Manilae
ACTGCAAGCCCTGCAATGAAGCTGACACGAGAACCCGACAGCCAATCTGGCTGAAGATATAGTCTGAGCTGGTAGGTAACTATCAGAAGGCGCGGATAAAGAACCGCTCCGATAACAGTATTGCGGCTCACGCCGAGGTTAAAAATACAAACACTCTCTTCCTTTGAAGATGAATAGAGTTTATGAATATTATGCATTAGATTAAAGGTTCATAAACTCTTGAAGTTTTTTCTCAATGGTTATTTTTTAATTTTTTGAAGTATTACCTCACCCCCGACTTTACGGATATGTAATACAATTTTGATTTGACCCCTCTCTCCATTGCGTGGTAAGGATAAGCAGTAGAGCATTACCTTACCCACAAAGTAGTTGTACAAAAACTGGTAAACTATGATATGTCCTTATGAACAATCGTGAATCTGAGAAAAACAGGAAGCAAAAAGCCTATGAGTCTGGAGATATAAGTTGGTATGAGGAAGAGTTTTTAGGATTAAATTTTGGCGATAATCGCTTGGATAAGCGATTAAAGATAATTATCAATCATCGACTTCAAAGTCCCAGCGGTTCAATTCCTGATACATTTGTAACATGGGCAAAGACCAAAGCGGCTTATCGTTTCTTTTCAAACGATAAAGTTGATCCTGAGATGATTTTAAATTCACACAAGAATTCTACAATAAATCGCTTAAAGGGTAGATCAATAATTCTTGCAATACAGGATACCACAGATATATCTTATTCAAATCTTAAGGATGCAGAAGGTCTGGGATATCTAAATGATTCTAATAAAGAGATGGGCTTTTATTATCATCCTACCTTAGCTACAACAGTAGAGGGAACACCTCTAGGGATTCTTGATTCCCAAGTCTGGGTAAGGGAAACACTTATTAAGGGTAAAACTAAAACAGAAAAATTTAACGAGAGAAAGAAAGCACCAATCGAAGAGAAAGAGAGTAATAAATGGCTGAAGTCATACAAAAGATTATGTGAAATAGAAGAAAGACATCATAAAGATTTTCATCTTGTTAGTGTGTGTGATAGAGAAGCAGATATATTTGAATTATTTTATGAGAATGCTAAAATAACCAATGAAAATAAGCCTGATTTACTAATTAGAGCTAGATCAAATAGGAATATTGATGAAGGCGCAGAGAAACATTTATTTGATGAATTAAGAAATCATACTGAAGTTGGAGAATATACTATTGTAGTACCTAGAAAAAAAGGTGTTCAAATTAGAGAAGCTGTATTGCAGGTTAATTTTAAAGAAGTATATATTACACCTCCTAACAATTTATTAAACAGAAAAAATTATTCAAAAGTAAAATTATATGCAGTATCTACCACCGAAATAAATCCACCTAAAGATTCAGAGCCTATTCATTGGATTATCCTGACAACTATACCGGTATTAAATTATAACGATGCATTCGAAATTATTGAATGGTATAGACAAAGATGGGTAATAGAAGTTTTCTTTAAGACTTTAAAGTCAGGATGTAAAATTGAAAATTATCAATTTCATAAATTTGAAAGATTGGAAAGAGTTCTTGCAATAGATTCCATCATAGCATGGAGAATTTTATTTTTAACAACATTAGGCAGAGAATGTCCCGATCTACCAGCATCTATTCTGTTTGAGGAGTATGAATGGAAAGCACTCCATGCAAGAATTTTTATGACTAAGCAAGTCCCTGATGAAGTTCCAAAACTTTCAACCGTTATGCGACAGATAGGACAACTGGGAGGTCATCTAGGAAGAAAAAGTGATGGCTTTCCTGGCATTTTAGCAATTTCAAAAGGACTATATCAACTTTATTCTATCTCTATAGTTTGGAAATTGTTGAGTTATGGGTAAGGTAATGGCAGTAGAGAGGGGGTGATTTGGTTAGTAAATAAGTAATGGTAAACGTATAGTATGCTTTATTATATGAAAGATATACTGTTTGGGAATTGGGTAATGGCTACCGTATAGTAACCCCTCTCTGTCCCATCTTTTTTCAAATGGGATGGAGAGGCGGTGTATGCTGAATAGTAGTACAATTCTGTATAGTGGGGGTGAGGCACAAATCTACAAAATCCCATTTTCCTTAAGTTGATCTTCCGAAAGTCCCGAGATTCTGAGAATCTTTTCTAGAGAATCCCCTTCATCCCGCATTTTTCGTGCAGTTTCAAGTGCTTTTTTATGTTCCCCTCTAAGCTCACCTTCCTCTCTACCTTCTTCTAAAGCCCTTTCATAAGCGGTTAAAACTTTCTTTCCCATAATTGCTTCCTCCAAAAAATCATTTTCTTCTGTCCTGGATCTAAATATATAATCCAACATTTCCTCTTCCAAATCAATCTTTTTTGCTTCTTCCATAGAATTTAAGATTTCCTTGATTTTACCCCAACCTTCTATGAATTCTTCCCAAGGGTCTCGAATGATTTTTAAAAGCAACAATCCCGCTTTTAATTCAGGACTCACAAAATCCCTTTCGGGATCTATTCTTTGTAAATTAAAAATTAAGAACTCTTCTCTCTGCCCAGAAAGGATAGGATTATTAAGGTTCCTCATTTCATTCAAATCGTCTTCTGGATCCCAATTTTCAAGTCCCTGATAAAATAAAATTGGAATAATTGAGTACATCCTTCCAAACTCTTTCTTCTGCCATTTGTGGATGATGAGTTTGTACTTCATCATTTGAATGATAAAATCATTCGCTCTTCTCGACTTGTGCTCTAATAGAAAGTATAGCTTCTCATTTGAATTCCGAATGGGAATTTCATAGAGAATGTCATACAATAATTTCTTTTTTCGATAGTAGATATCCTGAATGATACCTATATTCTCTAACTCCAGCAATTTCGATTTCTCTTTCAGAAGGAATAGAAAAAATTCTATTGCACAGTCTATTCTTTGAAAAAGCAATTTCCAGAATATATCATGGTAGTCGGGCATGTTTGCCTCCTACCTATATATGTATAAAAAAGTGACCAAGTGATCGAAAAATTTAGAAAAAAATTGGAATTATCAAAAAAAATGTGGTGAGATTTCAATTGGAGACATAGTTTTGAAGAAAGGGGAATTGGAATTGTCTAGAAATTCTAATTGTAAAGAAAAATTTGCCAAATCCGCCAGTGTATCGAGACCCCCGAGTCCACAGAAAAATCCTACGAAATCCCATTCTCCTTAAGTTGATCTTCCGAAAGTCCTACTGCTTTTAAAATAACTTCAATAGAAAGTCCCATATCTTTCATATTTCGCGCAGTTTCGAGTGCTTTTTCCACTTTACCCTTTATCTCACCTTCTAGTTTCCCTTCTAACTTTCCTTCAAGCTTTCCTTCTATCTTTCCTTCTTCCCTAATTTTTTCCAAAAAATTCATATACTCTACCTCAATTCCTTGTATGATTTCATTTACCGAGTAATTTTCAGCATCATTTCTGGCTCTACTTAGATATTCTAACAGATACCTCAGAATTTCAATTCTTTTTGCATAGTTCGTTTCTTCCCTAAGGGAAGTATAGATTTCTTTTAGATGGATCTTAAATTCATCCGGCAGTTCCCGAATAATCTGGATCATTCTCATATAGAGCCGCAGAGCCAAATTTCTGGTCTGGAATGCTTTTCCTTT
>CAMCZP010000166.1 GCA_945887855.1 Leptospira interrogans serovar Manilae
CTTCGAGAAGAAAAGAACTTTACAAAAAGAATTGAAATCCTGAGGAATCTTTTAGAATATCTAAGTAGAGCCAGAAATGATGCAGAGAATTACTCGGTAAATGAAATCATACAAGGAATTGAGGTAGAGTATATGAATTTTTTGGAGAAAATCAGGGAAGAAGGTGAATTGAAAGGTAAACTAGAAAACAAGCTGGAAACTGCCCGAAAAATGAAAGAATTTGGTGATACTTTTGAGAAAATAAAAATAATCACAGGACTTTCGGAAGATGAGCTTCGGGAGAATGGGATTTTTTAGTGTAGTACCTCACCCCTACTGTCCTGTGTATCTGGGGTCTCGATACACTCTGCCAAACTTATTTCATGTTGAAAATCAATTGCCCTAAGGCAGAGCATAATTCGACAGGCTCATCACAACGCTCGACCACCGGACTTTACTGTCTATTTACTACTTACAAAACTTTTTACTCAACATATCTCTCTCAACTACCCCTAAACAAATAAGTTCGGTCATCGAGGCTGTCGAAAAACTAATCAATTGATTGACTATAATATATATAAGTATGGCTAGATATAAAGACATTGATTACTCACAAACAATACTCCTTCCAATTTCCTATGATGCTCAGATAATAAAGGGAACTTTTGAATATACTTTATCTTATTTAATCGATGGTGGTCATGTTAACTTAGGTGGATTTGATAATTGTTATAAGAATGATTTAACCGGATGCAAGGCTTATTCTCCCTCCATTTTATTGAAGTTAATTTTATTTGCATACTCCAAAGGAATTCTTTCTTCAAGAAAAATTGAGGAATTAGCAAAAAAAAATATCATAGCAATTGCATTAACAGCCAATTCATCGCCCGATCATTCAACTATTTCAAATTTTATATTGAAAATGGATAATTTAATCGAACAGGTATTTCAGGATGTTTTATCAGTATGTTTGGAGATGAACTTAATAGATGGAAATATATTTGCTATTGATGGATGTAAAATTTCTTCTAATGCCTCCAAGGAAGAAAGCGGGAAAATGGAAGATTTTATTAGAAGAAGGGATCGATTAAAAGAAAAAATAAAAGTAATGATAAGTAATCATAAGAAGCTAGATAAAGAAGAAATATCAATCGAAGAAGAAAGTAATTTTCAGAAACGTATAATTGAGACAAAAAATAAAATAGAAAAATATAATAATTTTATTAATTCCAATGAAATAAAAAAAGGAAAGTACTACAAAGAGGTTTTAAGCAATATAACTGATAATGAAAGTGCAAAAATGAAGTCTTCTCATGGAGTTATTCAGGGATACAATGGTATAGCAATCAGCGACTCTAAGAGTCAGGTTATTCTTTACTCTGAGGCATTTGGAAGTGCAAATGAACAGGACTTACTACAACCATCAATAGAAAGTTTTACCGCTCGAATGGAAAAAATAACAGGCATAAAGGAATTTAGTAAGGGAAGGGTTTTATTGGCGGACACAGGAAGTTATACAGAAGAAAATTTGAAATATCTAGCGGAGAATTCTTGGGATGCTTATGTTCCAGATACTTCATTTAGACAAAGAGAGACTCATATGACGAATAAAATTAAAAATAATAAAACAGTATTTATTAAGGATGATTTTAGTTATGATAAAATAAATGATGAGTGGACTTGTCCTGCGAAAAATAAATTGAAGAGAGTTAATCCTAGTAGTACTGTAATAAAAAAGTATTCATGCTCTGAATTGATATGCAACAAATGTAAATTTAAAAGTAGATGTATTCGAAGTAAAAATCCAAACAATGGTAAAACATTAATTATAACAGAAAATAGTGAAAAAATAAATTATTGCTCCCTTATGAGAAAAAAAATTGATACGATAGAGGGAAAAAGAATGTACTCTAAGCGTATGTCAATAATAGAACCAGTATTTGGAAATATCACAGGAAATAAAAATATGAACTATTTTACACTAAGAACCAAGAAAAAGGTTAATATACAATGGAATTTATATAGTATAGTTCATAATATAGAGAAAATTCAAAATAATGGGGGTTAAATCTCCTGTTTATTGTAAATATACATATTATATAATATAATAACATATGAATTGAAAATTTCTTTTAGGTAAATAGAGTTTTTCGACAGCCTCATCGAGCGGTATGGTGAGTAGCCACTATTTGTTTAGTGGCGTATCGAACTATGAACACATCTTCTTGTGGAAGTACCGAGATACCGAACAGAGAAGAGGTCAACACTTATGAGTACTACAATTCTGAAAAATCGGGGATGAGGTTATAGAAGTTTTCAATCTCAAATGAATAAATCATTTACCTTGGTTCATTTATTTCATCATTTAAATTTCTTGGATTTCTTTTATTACTATACAATCTTAAAATTATTATTTCATTTTTTAAATCATCTATATAATAATATAGAGAAACTTGCTTAACGATTACGATTCTTCTGATATTTTCATTGAAATTAGATTTAGGATAGATTTTAGGAAAACTTTTAATTAAAGATAATTCTTTTTCTATTTTATTATAAAATTTTACTACAGTTTTTTCACCATAAGATTCTTTTAAGAAGATTAATATTTCATAATAATCTTCTCTTGCTAGAGAAGTCCAAAGAATGGTACTATTCATCTTTAGCTATTAATTATTTTCTCAGCACCAATTCTTACAGTGTCATTATCAATGAGATTATTTTTTTTGTAATCCTCAAAACCTGCTCTGACAACTTCTCTTTCATAATCATCAATTGAGTCCCACCAATCACTTTCAGAAGAATGCATTATATGCTCAAGTTCCTGAAGTATATTCTCATCGTACAGCAAAGAAATTGATGAGATTAATTTTACTTTTCTGGCTTCTAATTCTTGGATATTCATATTTTTTCCATTAATCAAACGTATAAAAAATTTAACTTTTATCAATTCTTTTTTATAAATTAAATTGGTTTAGTAATCCCAGTTATTACTCAGTTTTTTTTGGAAGGCTTTTTTTAAATTCTATAGAAGATTTAAAAAAGGTTGATTTGGAAGTGAAAATGTTGGATTATATATTTAGATCCAGGACTAGACTGTACGCGTTTTAGTGGACACTAATTTTTATACATTTCCTCAAACTCAAATGGACTTTTATAGTCTAGAAATGAATAAAATCTTTGTCGATTATAAAATATTTCTATATAGTTTGCAATTTCATTTTTAGCATCTTGAATATCATAAAATATATTATAATCTAATTCTCTCTTTAATGTAGCAAAAAAAGATTCGGCTACTGCATTATCCCAACAGTTTCCACTTCTACCATTACTTGGTCTTATATTATTTCCAAACAGATACTTTCTATACTCATATGAACAATAATTTGAACCTCTGTCAGAATGTATTACTAATCCTTCAGAAGGATTCCTTAAATTAATTGCTCTACTAGTTGCTTCTATTATTAGCTTAGTATCATTTCTTCTAGAAATACTCCATCCTACTATCATTCTTGAAAATATATCTAATACTATACATAAATAAACATGATTATTCTTAGATGTCTCAATAACAGTTACATCTGTTACCCA
>CAMCZP010000167.1 GCA_945887855.1 Leptospira interrogans serovar Manilae
ACGAACTTGCTTGAGACAAAATAGGAGTGGCGAAAGAAAAAAGGGCAATTATAAGTATCAGTAGGTTCATAGTTTAGTTCTCATGTAGTATCGGATTCAGAGTTTTCATAAAGGGCTAAAGTACTTAGCATTTGAGAAGTTTGGCAACCTATTCAAATTGATTTATACCCTAAGAAAAAAGCCCTCTTAAACGGTATCAGAAACTAGAGTTAGTTCTGCAATGGAATAATAAAGCCTTATTTATGAGAACAGGAATCTCGCTTTCTCTCTTGACCCCTAAATAATCCCGAATTACACTTCCCTTATCATGAAATTTTTCAACACCGCAGGTCCCAACCAGCCCGATATCCATTACACCCTCTCCCCCCTTTCGAGATGGAATCTGCCCGAAATCTTGGGTCTCATTGAGGCAAGAAAATATTTCGTCCTCCATGCTCCCAGACAAACAGGAAAGACAACGGGACTAATTACCCTACGGGACTACCTGAATCGGGAAGGGAAATACAATGCAATCTATGTGAATATAGAAGCGGCACAGGCGGCTAGGGAAAACGTACAGAGAGGAATCCAAGCGGTGCTTTCCCAATTCTCTGCCATGCACCAAAATCTCTTCAAAAACAATCTCTTGGAAGACAACTGGAAAGAAATTTTTGATAAGAGTGGAGCCGAGAATGCACTCAGTAGGGTCCTTTCTTTCTGGGCACAGAACTCTGACAAAACCACTGTCTTGTTTATCGATGAGATCGATGCTCTTGTGGGGGATACTTTGATTTCTGTACTACGTCAGATACGGGCGGGATATGCAGAAAGACCCGCTTCCTTTCCGCAATCCATCATTCTCTGCGGAGTACGGGATGTGAGAGACTATCGAATCCACTCCTCTTCCACAAAAGAGATCATCACAGGAGGATCCGCTTTCAATATCAAGGCAGAATCTTTGAGGCTAGGGAATTTTACTCCCGATGATATTAAAAATCTTTATAATCTACATACAGAGCATACGGGACAGAAATTTGAGGAGGATATCTTTCCTCTCGTCTGGGAATATACCTATGGCCAACCCTGGCTTGTGAATGCACTTGCCTACGAAGCCTGTTTTAAAATAGAAAGTGGAAAAGAAAGAACCAAAAGTATAGATATAAACATCCTCCGGGAAGCAAAAGAAAATCTTGTAGTACGAAGAGATACCCACTTGGATCAGCTCACAGACAAGCTACAGGAAGAGAGAGTTAAACGCGTCATACAGCCTATTCTGAAGGGAGATGAAGATTTTGACAGAGTGCATCCAGACGATATACAGTATTGCATAGACCTCGGTCTCATCAAAAAACAGGGAAATATCAAAATATCCAATTCTATCTATTCTGAAGTCATACCGCGAGAGCTGAGTTTTACGCAGCAGGTCATGCTCGTTCAGGAGTCGCTCTGGTACGTGGATTCAGAAAACAGGATCCAATATGCAAAGCTCCTAAAAGCATTCCAGGATTTTTTTAGAAAAAACAGTGAAATCTGGATTGAGAGATTTGAATACAAAGAGGCAGGACCCCAACTTCTCTTACAGGCATTCTTGCAGAGGATTCTCAACGGAGAGGGATCAATCGAAAGGGAATACGGACTTGGCACCAAACGCACCGATTTGCATATCACTTGGTTTCCTAAGGGAAGAAAGGACTATTCCGTCAGACAGGAATCTGTGATTGAGATGAAAATACAATATGATTCTTTAGAATCCACAATTGAAGAAGGCTTAAAACAGGTAGCTATGTACTACGATAAATATGGAGCAGAAGAAGCGCATCTTTTGATTTTTAATCGTAAGACGGATGTGAAGTGGGAAGAGAAGGTTTTTTATCAGGAGAGGGAATATGACGGTGTGAAGGTGGGTGTTTGGGGGATGTAGGGTATGAAAAGTATAGTAAAAATTTAGTTGCTAATTCCATTTTATAAATAAAAATGGCGGTAGAGATTCTAATATGGATAAACAAATTCTATCGAAATCAAGGTTCCACGAAGTAATTGCTCTTTCAGATACAGAAATTGGTAAAATCGTATTTTCTGATCAATTTTCTTTGGTAGATGTGAATACTGGAATTAATTTATTTCCAGATGCATTTAAGAAAGATATAGATAAGGAAATCCAACTTCTTAGCTATGCAAATCATATAAATGATCTTATGGTAAAATTTATACGCACACAGGAGTATGAATCCAATAAGATGATGGTTATGGAAAGAGTTTATCCACTCCCTCTCAATCATTTTGAGAGCACAAAAAGAATATCTCTTTTCAAAGAGCTTGAGGATAAACTATTCGAATTACATGATCATGGATTTGCCCATGGTGATATTGAGCATCCTAGAATTTACACAGAGGATAGATTCGATAATATCATTCTCACAACCCAAGGATTTAGACTGATAGATACTGGATTTTCTGTTTTAAAAAGTGAGTCTCCCGATAAATTTTTCGATACATTCAGACAGGACAGAATGGAGTTAAGATCTTTTGAGAAATATTTAAGTACTTTGTAAATTTTTATGTTTCTTTTTTGTTTGGTCACCAATGCCCAATAAAAGACCGGCTACACTTATATCCTCATCGAGTTCATCCCTAATAAAAATTTTAGGCATAACACTGAATAGAATTATAAAAATTGAGATAAAAGCAACATAAAAAAATTAGTATGATATAATCTTTGGAACCTTACTTCATTGCCTATCCTAAAAAAGCAGTTTGTCTTTTTCAATTGACTTTATACTTATTTTAGATAGTTTCGATTGTATGCAATATGAAGTAATAAACCTAGTGCAAAATACAGTAAACGAACTTAAGGAATCTCTTACCGAGATTTTCCGTAAGTAATATCTACCAAAAGTTAAACAAGAATCCTTACACTGAAAATGGATTGAGCAATGCTATTCCCATATTTTGAAAATCTCTTGTATTACGTGTTACCAATATCCTACCTGTTAAAAGTGAGGTAGCAGAGAGTAAAGAATCAGCTTGAGTTATAACTCTTCCATTCAATTCTTCTTTTCTCCGAAGATTGGCTGAAATTCTTGCTACCTCCGGAGTGATTGGTAGAATTTGCGGCGGTATATTCTTGAATTCATTCCACCATTTCTCGAGAATTTCTTTTTTAGAAGTTTTCATCCTTCCGATTCCAAATTCTATTTCTTCGAGAGTGATTACGCTAATTGTGATTTCTTCTAACCTATTCCAAAATTCAACTACAGACGAATCGGGGACCTTTTTGGTTAGTTCCGAAATCACATTTGTATCTAATAAATATTTAGGCATCAATCTTCAAAAGAAGGAAGATCTCTAGATTTTCTTACTGGAATGGTAAGTTCATTCTCTATATTCAGAGAGAGAGATAGTGAACCATTTAAGAATTTCTGGATTCTCGAGGTGGGTAGGTTTTCTTCAAACACCTTCAATAAACTTTGGTAAGTTTCAATACTCAAAATAACCCCAACTTCTTTACCACGATTGGAAATAAACTGAGGTGATTCTTTTGCTAAATTTAGAACCTCAGAAAATTTGGATTTGGCTTC
>CAMCZP010000168.1 GCA_945887855.1 Leptospira interrogans serovar Manilae
GTACTACTTCCTCCGGGAAGAAAGATTGAAATTTCAAGAATATCGTTGATAGATTGAAAAGAATTAAAGTGAACTACATTTATCTTTTTGCCTTCCCTTTCAATATATCCACCGGGAATAGCGAGATTTGAGGCTTGGATTTGATTTAATAAGAATTGAAGGTTGATTCCTTTTTGTGCCAATTCCGATTCTTTGATATAGAGAGATACTTGTTTCTCTGTATTACCATGTCTTTTAATTCTGGAAACTACATTTAACTTCAAAAGTTCATCTTCGAGGTCGAGTAGTACATCATGGCGAATGTTTTGTGGTGCATCAATGCTAATTAGAATTGCCTCTGTATCAATTAGCTTTCGATCTAGTTCAGGGGTGAGTGCTCCCTGTGGAAACTTTCGCCTTGCTCTTAAAAGTGAGTCTTCAATTTCATCAAATGCTCTGTCTATAGAAGCGTAATCTGCAAGAGTATCTTTGAGTTCTATCTTGATACCTGCAAAGTCTGATCTCACTACTGTAGAAATGGTTTTAATAGAATCTACTGATGCCAGCTCCTTCTCTGTCTCATTCACTAGCAATCGTCTCATTTCAACTGCAGAAGCCCCAGGATAAACCAATTTGATAAATCCCAGCCTCGGCTTGAGTGCCGGATCCTCCTCTTTGGGGATCAAAAGATAAGAATAAATTCCAAGTATACTGAAGGAAATTCCCAAAAACCAAAAAAACCGTCCCCTTTTTAAAATCATTTCTGAAGAATTCATAGTATTTCCATGTAGACACTTATATTTTATAAGTATACAAAAATATTTTATATGTGTACACTGTCTACATTTTATTTTAACCACTATTTTAAAATTCTTTTCAAAAATAGAGAACTTGAAAAAATAAAAGGAAAGAACATTTTTGACTTTGTTCCATAAAGATGGATCTGCTTTTTTTCTTATTTAAGAAATGATCTAATATAAAAAGTTGAAGTAAGTCAGGGTAGAGAGAATAGAAAAATGAAAAAGAGGCTTTCAAAAGAAAAATCCTTAGGAAAAAAAAAGTCAGCCGTAGTTATAAAAAAAATCAAACATCATCACGATGACCTCAGAGAAGAAATCCTAGAAGAAAGTCTTAAAATTATTTATGAAAGTGGTATTTCATCTCTCAGCTTACGAGATGTTGCCAGAAGATTAAACGTATCACATTCAGCCCCATACAGGCACTTTCAAGGTAAAGAAGAAGTTCTTTTGGCTTTAGGGATTAAAGGCTTCAGGCTCTTTACCCAGTATTTGAATCGAAATCTCCCCCTGGGTTCTTCCAGAGAAGAGGTAGTACAGAGGTTTGCCATCATGCGAAAAAACTATATTGATTTTTCTACCGATTACTATACCTTGTATCACTTCATGTTTGGAAATAACCATCTTAAAAGCATTCACTCTCCTGAACTCGAAAAGCTCCAGGAAGAATCATTTTCCACTTTGATCCAACAGATTGCCACCATGCGTGCGTTGGGTATGATTGGGGATTATCCCGTCTTTGAATCCGCTTTTTTTGTATTTACCATCATGCATGGATTTTCAACCATGAAAAATAATGGCGTTATGCAACATCTCTCCTCTCATTTCTCTTACAAAGAAGATATGTTGGAAAAAATAATGGAATTTGTATTTCGTGGAATGGATGCTAAGATATAAAGTTTATTTTAAGCTTTGGGCGTTCCCCCTGATAGATCTTTCTTCAGAGATAAATCATACGTATTACAACAGGGGTCGGGCTCCTACGGGCTTCGCTTCGCTCCGGTCACATTCGTGACTCCCCCTCCGGATCCCTAACGTGGAGCACTGAGATATAGGGAATATTAATTTGTACTTTTGCTAATTATTTTTACGAGTTTTTTAAATACCCATTCAAAAGATCCTATAATGTAGCGTGTCAACCGCAGTTATCAATTACTATCAAGTAAAACTTTATTCTATTACAGACGGCAATGCCCAAAAAAGAAACAAGCTGCTAGAAGAGCGACTGCATTATTTGCTTCTTGTTCTCTTCGTTGACGGTCGGCTTCTTCTCGAGCAAGCTGTGCTTGGATCTCACGTTGTCTTTGAGCATCTGCAGCTGCCGCGGCAGCGATTGCTGCCTCTTCAGCCAGTCGCTGTTCTTCAGCAATTCTAATGGCTTCCAGTCTCTTTGCCTCCGCTTCAGCCAATAACCGAAGTCTTTCTTTTTCCAAACGATCAATTTCAAGCAAAATTGCTGCATCATTTTTGTCGAGTCTTCCTTGTATGATCACTTTTCGTAAGGCAATTTGTAACCTTGCATTCTCTTCAAAAAGATTCGAGTAAGTAGTATTTATTTGATCTAAGGCTGAATTTAATCTAGCTCGATTTTGCTTTAAAATATCTAATATAGGAATATTTAAAGCATCATAATCTCTGAGCTCTCCTCTACGGAATTGTTTTGGATTTTTATGCCAATTCAAGGATCGAATTTTTCTGGATACAGAGTCAGACCATAGCTTAAACCCCATTGCATTAGGATGAATAAAGTCATAAGCGGTAAGGAGAGGATTTCCGACCCAGGGTTCCGTATTACGAACTCGCGGATCAATGAAAATTTCCCAAACAGTATGATAATGCGCACTAGAGATAGATGTATCGATGAAAGGTAAGGTTTTAGTTTCATTGACGGTCTTTTCCAATTGAGTTTCCAAAAGCATCATGGCAATCGAAGCAGTGGTGAAGAAGCCTCCTTCTTGTATATTGAATGTAATCCATCCTTGATATGTTGACACAGAAGTAACCTTTTTAAATCGATCAGTGATAGGTTGAAAGATATCTTTTGGATCGATATCAGCGGTTCCTTCTGATAATCCTTTATTAAAATACTCGTAAAACGTTTTCTGTATTTGTTCATGAAAGAGACCTATTTCTGGTAGAGTAAATTGTCGATTGGAGGCCAGAGAATGTGGTGAAAGTTCTGCATATAACCCTCGGAAATTTTTGAGAGCGTCCACTTGTTTTTGTGCACTTCCCAAACTGAGAGAAGATGATATTGGCGGATAATTTCCAATCAACAGAACATTCCGATCTCTTCTTCTCAATAATGATATTATATCTCGAATTGTAATCCTTACATTTTCTACCCGATTTGGCATAAGCCAAGGTGCATATATAAATTCAGGAATTTTCTGAATAAAATCGTTTCCACCAATTTCAAATACAATATTTTTAGATGTCACATATCTAGGAAACATCATTCGAGTGAAATCATCACTGCCATCTGGGTTGCTGAGTTTCGTAACATCGGTTTCTGTAATTTGAGAGAATGGGAATTTAGCACGATAGCAAAGGGATAAATGTTTAATTAAGTCAAGTGACGTAAGACCACTGTTAGCCAAATTTTGAACATTCCAGCCTGCTTCCTTACTCGCTCCTAAATACGCATCCAAATTCGCATAACCATAAAAAGGAGAATCAATAAGGTCAAGACGACTATCGCCGTAAAATGTAACTGCTGTTTGGAAATT
>CAMCZP010000169.1 GCA_945887855.1 Leptospira interrogans serovar Manilae
TTATGCGGTGAGGAAAAATATCTCGATGCAAAAGAAGATACCTTATTGAATCCCAGTTTAATTATTGAAGTTCTTTCTGAATCTACAGAAAACTATGATCGAGGAAAAAAGTTTATACTCTACCGTGAGTTAGAGTCCTTGCAAGAATATGTTCTAGTCGCGTCTGAATACAAAAAAATAGAAATTTATAGAAGAACTGCAAATAATCAATGGCTATTGTCTGACGTAAAGGAAGATGAACAAGTGGTATTTGAAACAATACAATGTTCCGTATCACACAAAGAAATTTACAATAAAGTTAAATTTATCGACTCTGCTAGTTTATAATACGTTATTTCTCTGGTTGTCTAAAGGTAACTTTCATCCATGACCTGTTCAAAGGTCTAACATCTTTATGAAAATGCTTTTTTTAATATTTCTGATTAGAAATTAATTCATTTAAGACTATAAGGAATTCGAATACCAGGAAAAGATGCTTTAAAATCTTTCGTATTACGTGTAACGAGTATCAAGCCTTTATGTGTAGCACTTGCCCAGATGATCGCATCTGGAAGTTTTAACTTGAATTTTTTTCGTAGTGCTATGGCTTCCTCAGCAATTTCTAATGATACCTGAACAATTTCAAAACTGGAAAGAAAACTTTGAATTATCGGTTCTTCTTCCTTATCTACTCCTACCCAAACTTCCATCCAACTAATGATACTAATCGCAGGCTCTCTATAAAGAGAAATTTCTTTCTCGGCTTCCTTATATCCAGATAGGTAATCTATGAGAATATTGGTATCAAGGACTGCCTTCATTTCCATTCATTCCTTAAAGAAGCCTCATATTTTAAGGAGTCAATTTTTTTCCTTTTCCAAATTCCAAAGCTTGCTTCTCGTCTGACTAATGGTGTATCCAATAAATATTTATCAATGGCTCTTCTCACCAACTCTGCCCTTGAAATCTTTTGTGCTTTGCACAATCTATCAAGTTCCTTTACTTTTTCGTTTGGTATTTCCAAAATTGTTCTCATAGTATCATCATATAACGTCATCATTCATATGTCAATTTGAAAATTCTTATATTTAGATGATGATTTTTTCTTAAAAAGATTATACGATATATTGCAAAATATTCCTCTATCCTTTTCTGATGGATTTACATCTGAAAAGGTTCGGAAAGTAAAAAGAAATAGAAAATGAGCTTAGTTGATACGTCTATTTGGATAGACTTCTTCAAAAGGAATTATATAATTCAAAGAATTTATAATAATTATTTAACCTTTACAGAAGAAACATTCTCTTCTTCTGATATGATATTATCAAAATACCCATCAATAAGAGAGGATCGAGTGGCGAGTATGGAGAGATTTACCGACATATCAACAATCATTTCATCTATTTGATCTTCGGATTTATTCTCTAAATCGTACGCATCAATTAAATTCGCTACTTTCAGACATTGTTCTTTTAATTCTTCAAGAATGCGACTCATAGTTTCAGGTTTATGGATCATTTTTTATTTACCTACCCTTTTAAAAAGTAATACTATCCTTTTTTCCCATGCATTTATTTCAGCCTGCCAATGGTGAATATCTCCATGATTTGGAAAACTCTTATCAAGTTCATTTTCAATCTTTTCTAAATGGATATCAATTTGTTTTTGCAAACCATCTATTTTTTCATAGATTCTTTTATTCCCCACAAATACTATATATGTGACTATCCCCTAAGATTGTAAATTCCAATTTATATTAGTTGTTTTTCTATTGGAATTCTAGACAGATATTCTTGTTTGATTTTTGCCAGCTAAAAAAAATAATCCATTACACAATTTAGTGAATCAATGAGAAAAAGTGAAGTATAGACGGTAGAAGATTATAATTTTGGATCATAGCTTGAACGTAATTAAACTCTTGCCACAGAAAATTCTTATTGTAAACTAAGATTCGACACAAATTTCAGGGCTTCCTCTATGACAAAACGAATCTACCAATTCATTCTCCTAATTTTATTTGCAATTTCCCTTGATTCCCAGAGCTCTGGGGGAAAGAAAAAGCTCTATCTATCAAAGATCAATGTGATGACAGGAGTTCCTGATGTAATACGAAATTCCATTGTGAATCGTATTAAACTCAATGTCATCGAAAAATTTGGGGACAAATACTATATTGTGTCTGACAGTGATGTGGCACTCATGAACCAAAAAGCCGCCCAGCTCCAATTGCAGGGATGTTCCGATGAAGTGTGCATGAAACAAATTGCTGATGCCATCGATGCCGATGAGATTGTGTATGGCGATGTATTAAAAGAAGGAGAAAAAATAAAGTTCCAATTCACCAATATCAATCGGGATAAAAATACCTTTAGTATGACAACTAAATCCATAGCCGAAATAGCCTTTTTTGAAAGCCAGTATGACCATTTTGTAAGGGAGGCAACCTTTAAACTCATTGATCCGAAATACAAAATCAATCTAAATGTAGAGATCAAATCGGATGATACAATCTCGGTCAAGACTATAAATCTGGGGAAGGTGGACGGACTGGACTTGAGTGTGCTGGATTTTAAATCGGATGATAGTAGTGTTTCGAATATATTGGATTATTTAAAAGAAGAATTGAGAATAGGAGATGATTTATTTAATAAAAAATCTTACAAAGAAGCTAGAGTAACCTACCTAAATGTACTAGAAAAAATAAAAGTAAAATTGACTAAAGAGAAACGTTCTAAAATCAAGAGCTTTGAAGAGAGTGTAGTAGATCGCATTGGTTCTACTCATGTGATGAGTATCAAAGAGGAATGGATTGAGTATTACGATAATAAGCTCAATCAGATGAAAAATCCTAAAGAATCTCAGTTAAAAGAGATTTTCAAGGGCTACCAAGATACAGAATTAGAGATGGATAAGATACCAAATGAATATCAAAATAAATTAGCTAACTTACGAAAAGGCTTGGAAGATCGTATGGAGAATCTAGCCCTTGCCCTTATAGGTTTTTATGAAACTAGGGGAGACAATCACTACAAAGAAAACCAATTTGAGGAAGCCTATAAATTGTATGTAGATGGGATGGAATTAGTAGGGAATTTGGGAACTATCAAAAAGAAGGAAGTAAGACAAACGCTAACTAAGAAAATTGCAACCTGCCGTAAGACAGGAGAAAATTATGTCAAAAATACTGTGCGAACGTATCTCGACCAAGCGGAGTATCTAAATTTACAAGATAAAACAAGTGATGCAAAATCCTCATTAGCTATGGCTAAAAAAGCCATGGAGGATTCTATGTTTACTTCCTCAATATGTCAGGAATGGTACAACGAAACTGCTAATGTATTAGGAGTCATCGCTGTTCCAATTATCAAAAAAATGATTTATTCATCTGATTTTGTATTTGATGGTAAGATTGCTACAAACTCGATCGACATGGATTTTGTGAAGATCCCAGCAGGTAGTTTTCTGATGGGCTGTTCAACCGGTGATACTGAATGCGAAGACAATGAAAAGCCCCAG
>CAMCZP010000170.1 GCA_945887855.1 Leptospira interrogans serovar Manilae
CGTGTCTTTGCATCCTGGGAGAGAAACTCCAGCTCACCAATGGCTTTGGACAGCATGGGATTATTAGAGCTCAAATTTTGCAAGGGTTCCTCCTTAAGCTTGTGGGCGTTTCGAAAAAAGTAGATCCATCGTTCTAGGTCACTTTGAAGCGATGCCATTCTCTTACTTATCTTTGGTAACTCAATGATAGTGATTTCCAGATGTTCTGTCAAGGCAATTTTGCCCGTTCTTGTATCTAAGATTTGGAAGCTGGTGTGGAAGAATTCTGTATTACCAATCAAAACGAAGTTGAGGAAATTGATAGAGTATACTTTGGGAAGGGCAGAGTACTCCATTCCCTGTTGGATTCCGCTACTAAAAGTTTTTGACCAATAGAGGAGAAGCCTCTCGGGCAGGAAGGGATGAGAATTTCCCTGCATTTCCAGAATGAATTCCCTACCCGTAAGATCTCTGGCGCGTATGTCAAGGATGGAAGCTTTGTCGATTTCACCTAGTTTGGGGAGTTCGGGATTTAAGATGGAGATCTCTGTGACTTTGTGCTCCCCAGTAAATTGGGGCAGGGCGTTGATGAGATCGAGGAGAATGTCGGGATTTCTGACAAAGAGGGCTTTGAAGATATAGTCGTTGTGTAGGGGAAGTAAACGCATAGATATAAAATATATGTTTAGTAGTATTAGAGGGAATTATTTTTTTGTAATTTGGGAAAAAATTATATAAATAAAAAACCAAATACGGTTCCCGAGTAGGCGATATATCTAAAAGCATGATCCCCGAGTAGACGATATATCTAATAGCATGGTCCCCGAGTAGGGATATCTTCTCATCCCATATCGAGGGGTCGATTTGCCTATAATCTTACTATAATCAATAGAGATTAGTTAGTTATTCTCAGTATGAGCTCTTTCGTAGTGTAATGCAATCACACCGCAAGAAAATGTTTTGGATTCAATTAAGTTTTTTCATTCTAATAATTATTTTTTGATCGTTACATTTTGTCTAGTTGATTTAGTTTTTGGTGAAGTGGCTTTATTATTTCTTAATGAAAAATTTAGAATGGATCTAAATATTTCATTAAAGGAAATTTTTGTAACTCATAAAAAAGGATTAGTATATTATTAGTACTTTAATTCATTGTAATATAGTCAAAAATAATTTAACTAAAAAATCATTTTAACTTACATTTATATGACGTTCCTGCAAAAAGTCAGTTTTTCCATATTTATTCGCAACTATCCTAAGCTTTTTTCCGCCTATCAGCGGAAAAAGATAGTAATTGCTGTTGCAATATATATACTTTAATAGCGTTCCTGCAAAAAGTATGTACTGCAATTTTATATCCAAAAATCCTAGGCTTTTTTCCGTCTTACGGCAGAAAAAAGATAGATATTGCAGTTATGTCTTTAATTTAAAATATATAATAAATAAATTATAGAATTAAATATCATATAGTACTGGATTATTTTAACCTATGAAAAATAAATTTATCAATTTTACAAAGGAAATATTTCTCTCTTATAATTATAAATTTTTTGGAGTTCTCTTTTTACTTGGAGTTCCACTTTTTACCATTTATAGAATTTTATTCTTTTTAAAGTATGCTTATCGATTTGAATTTACAGAAATTTCTACTTCAACTCTCCTTTATGCTTTCGCGGAAGGAATTAGATTTGATATTTCTGTCCTATGTATAGTTTTTGGGCTGCTATTTATTTTATCTTGTATTGATTTTTTAAATCGAAATAAGATTTATGTATTACTTTGGTCTTTTATCCCTAATATACTCATAATTTTTGTAGTAGCAATTTTAATTGCTGATATAATTTATTTTGATCATGCAAATAGACATATAGGTTACGAAGCTTATGTTTTCTTGGGAAAGGATTTAATCCTAATTTTGAGTTCTATACTCGAGGAAAATAAATTACTTTTTTCAGTTGGAATGCTAGGATTGGCATCCTTAACCTTTGGTTCTTTTTGGATATATAAAAAGTATCACAATTTTTCAAAAAAAGAATTTTCATTTCAACATTCATTGAGTAAGACATTGCTTGCAATTTTTATTGTCATCATTGGTATTAGAGGCGGTCTTCAAGAAAATCCTATTCGAACAAGCAATGCTATAATTTCTAATAATAGCATGGTCAATAACTTAGTTTTAAACGGTGTGTATACCGCAATCATTGATCTAAAGAGTCACTCAATTCCTAAGAGTGATAAAATGGACTTGAAAGAAGCAATCAACATAGTAAGAAAAGAAATTGATTACAACACTGCCAAGTTTGTAAGTGATGAATATCCTCTTCTTCGTATCACAATTCCTAAAAATAAAGAGGCTAAAAGTCCCAATATTGTTCTTATCATGCTTGAGAATTGGACAGGAAAATTCATAAATCCAATCACAGACGGAAAAGTCAATGGTAAGGAAGTGACTCCAAATTTTAATAAGCTGTTAAAGGAAGGGATCTTTTTTCAGAGATTTTTTGCTTCTGGTGGACGCACTCCCAATGGGATGATGTCCATTCTCACAGGAATTCCCGATAGACCGGGGCTTACTGTAGTACGCACTCCTCAGGCAATGGGATATTTTTCAGGTATTGGCAGTATAATGCACCAGGCAAATTACAAAACAATATTTGTCACTGGTGGAGATTTAAACTTTGATAATAAACATAAGATGATGCCTCATTGGGGATTTGATGAAATCATAGGCAAACAAGATTTAGACAATATGAATAAATACCAGATAGGTGCCTGGGGATATGATGATGCAGATGTGTTGGAAGTACTACACAATAAACTAAAAAACCATGAGGGCGATACACCAGTCTTTGCAACAGCTCTTACACTCACTACACATTATCCCTACAGGACTCCAAGGGAAGAATTCAATATTTTTGGAAAAGAAACGGATGACAATGAATATCTAAATGTATATCATTATGCGGATTGGGCAGTGCAAAATTTCTTAGAGAAGGCAAAACAGGCTCCCTATTTTGAAAATACAATTTTTATCTTTGTTGCCGATCATACCCATCATCGTTTTTTAAATTACTATGAGGATAGAAATATTCCTCTATTGCTCTATGCTCCCTCCCGCTTCAAACCAGAAATTAGAAATGATATAGCTTCCCAGTTAGATGTGATACCTACGATTTTGGGAAATTTGAACCAAGAAGTTTATTTCTCAGCCATGGGAAGAGACTTACTTTCTATGAAAACAAATTCTGCGTATTTCGCCTACGGCACAGTCTTTGGTTGGGTAGAAGAAAAATTATTTTTGTTTCGTACCTCCGACGGAGAAGGGGGGGTAAATTTTACAGTCGATCCTCCTCACATTCAGTTTGATATCTGCAAGAAAGTACCCTTGTTCTGTCAGTCACATCACAATAAAGCAAAAGCCTTTCTCAATACAAGTATTGAATTGATGAATCAAAATAAGATATTTCCT
>CAMCZP010000171.1 GCA_945887855.1 Leptospira interrogans serovar Manilae
GAAATGGTAGGAAAGTACTACTTATCTTTAGGAGTAAAAAAATTATTTAAGGTATATCTCAATGATGCAATGTACTATTATAACTCCTGGGGAGCAATTACAAAAGTAAGAGAACTAAAAGAACGATATAATCTCTCAAATATATCTGAAAATACTTACCAAGCTGTAGAAGGGAAAAGTTCTCAGGCATCTAAAAAAACCAATCAAATTTCTATTGATACGCAATCAATCCTTAGAGCCACACAGGTGATTGCAGAAGAGATAAAATTAGATGATTTATTAAAAAAACTTTTGATCATTACCTTAGAAAATGCGGGAGCCCAAAGAGGAGTACTACTACTTTATGAAAATGATCAATTAAATGTGGAAGCTGAAGGAATAAAAGAAAATAATAAAGTGACTCTATTCTCAGGTATCTCATTGAATAACTATTCAAATATTCCACAATCAATCATTCAATACTCTACAAGGACTTCTCAAGCAATCATCTTAGACTCTGCTGTGGAAGATTCTCAGTTTGGGGACAATCCTTACATCCAGAAAGAAAAAATTTATTCCTTACTCTGCAACCCCATATTCTCAAAAGGTAAACTCATTGGTCTATTGTACCTGGAAAATAATCTACTTCGAGGAGCGTTTACTAAGGAAAGAGTTGAGATCTTAAATATGATAGTTTCTCAAGCAGCCATTTCCATTGAAAATGCTAAATTGTATAACTCCTTAGAAGAGAAAGTACTACAAAGAACCAATGAACTCGAAGTACAAAAATTAGCTCTCATAGATCAAAAGAAACGACTCGAAAAAATTCAAAACTTTACAAAAATGATTCAAAATGCTCCCGATTTTGAGTCTATGGCTGAAAAAATTCGCCTCACATTTTTAGAAAATTTTGGACTGAGTTATTATCATTTTTATCTCTGTAATCCTAATTCTAAAATGATTGAATTATTGAGAATTGAATCACAATTTCCTATCCCTGAAAATATAATTAATGAATTACAACAAAACTCTATTTTTTATTCAGAAGAAAATAGTTTTCAAGTAGCAGTAATGAAATATGGGAAATCTATTTATTTAAAGAAGGCTGATAGGGGTCGTGCATCTGTCACAGAAGGATTGAATCAAAAAGTATTGGGTATGACATCTTTATTTATCATCCCCTTAATTAACTCTGCTAAAGTTTTTGCGATGTTAGGATTTGCTGATATTAGTCCAAATTTTCAAAGCTTTCAAAATCTACATAAACTTACCATTTCTGAAAGGCAGGATATTGAACTACTCTGCCAATCCATATCCAGCGGTCTGTACCAATCCCTTCAAAAAAAGGATCTTGAAGTCCAAAAAAAATCAGTAGAAGATTTGAATATTTTCATTAAAAATATCAATGAATCCCATGATTTAAAAGTAATACTGGAAAAGACTAGAACCTACATTATAAGTAAATTTAATATTTTTCATTATGCGATTGGAATCATTGATAGTAGTAACTCATATGCTAACTTTTTTGATTCTTCTTATGAACTACCCCCTGAAAAAATAGAATATATTAAAAATTTAAAAGTTCCTATTAAAGACGTGATTGGAGCACATGCCTTTGCCTTTAAAGCCAATAAACCTTTTTATATTAAAAATATAAAGTCTAATCGTGTTACATATGAAGAACAGGAAATTATTAATATTTATAAATTCAAGTCTTTTCTAATTATTCCACTCGTTCTCAATGGAAATCATATAGGATATTTAGATCTTTTTAATAGAGAAGAAATGATGATACTTTCTAAAGAACAGATCAACCAACTCTCCATTTTAGCTGAACAACTTGCAGGAATTATCTACAGCTCCAATCTCTACCAAGAGCTCCAATCCCAAAAACGGGAACTTGAATCCACTCTCTCCGAACTTCGTACCACACAAGCCCAACTTGTAGAGGCAGAAAAATCTGCAGCCCTCGGTCAGCTCATCTCGGGTGTAGCACATGAAATCAACAATCCATTAGCCGCCATTCGCTCCAGTGCAGAAATTCTGGAAATGGACCAGGAAAAAATTCTCGAGGAGATCCCTACATTTTTTCAGAATACTTCTCCCAAAACACTAGCCACTTTTTTAGAACTTCAAAAAATTTCTGATAATAATAGAAGAGCGCAAACATCCAAAGAAGAACGCCAGAGAAAAAAGAAAATTCTTGCATCCTTTGAAAATCATCCTTTTTCCTCTTCTAGCAAAAGAGAGGAAATATCAGAACTGTTAGCAGAACTCTGGCTCGAAGAATCGTTTACTGAACTATATTCTACTTTTTCTGAGGATGATGTACTACAAATTCTCAAATACCTATCCTTAGTTTCTATCCAAAAAAATTCACTTAAAAACATCAAACTTTCCACAGAAAAATCAGCCAGGGTTATTTTTTCACTCCGCAAATATCTCAAAACTGAGATACGTGGCACACAACGAGAAATCAGCATTTCGGAGCTCATAGATTCCTCTCTGAGTGTGTACTCCAACTATACCAGGGGAATCATCACATTAGAAAAAAAATATTCAATCCAACCAATTCTCACCTGTGTGGTAGATGAAGTCCAGCAGGTGTTTAAAAACATTATTTTCAATGCAATACAGGCTATGTATTCATCTGAACAAAAGATCTTAAGAATCCATATAGATTCTGTTCAGACTTCTAAGGGTAATTTCTACAAGATTAGCTTTGAAGACACAGGTCACGGCTTAGAAATAGATATTAGGCATAAACTCTTCACTCCCTTTTTTACTACGAAATCTAGAGGAGAAGGCATTGGGTTGGGTCTTTTTGTCTCAAAAACAATCATGGAAGAGCATGGTGGCTTTTTGGAGTATGAGGATTTAGGAAGTTCAACTTCCTTTGCACTCTTTTTTCCATCTCACTCTTAGAGTTCCCTTAAATTAAATAAAAAATTACTGACAAAAAAAAATCCTATAAGAATGTAATTTAATAAAATATGAAATGTTGCAACTGCAATTACTATCTTTTTTTTGCCAGTAGGCGGAAAAAAGCCTAGGATTGTTGCGAATAAATTTGCAAAAACTGACTTTTTGCAGGAACGTCATAAAATAATTCCTATTTCTTTTTATTAAAATTACCTAACTGTATTACACCACCCCTAAAGAATTTAGATAAATAATTTGCTGTCTCTGTTATGTTAAATGTATTCGGATTTCTTACCATCTCACCCAAAATTTCAAACACAGTGCCAAAGAGAGTCAAAGTTATCAACTTTACAGGGAATGGTGGAAACCTACCATTTTTAATGGCTTCATTGAAATCATTTTCTAAATCCAAAAGTATTCCATCCAATTTTCCATTGTATCTCAATTCTCTAACATGGTGTTGGTTTCTTTCAAAAAATTTTAG
>CAMCZP010000172.1 GCA_945887855.1 Leptospira interrogans serovar Manilae
TTGAGGTCTAAAAAACAGCTTGCCATATTACAGATTCGGAATGAACTTTCCTACCAAATTCGCACTTTTTTTTATGAAGAAGATTATCTTCTCCTAGATACCCCCATACTTACGGGATCTGTAGGGGAAAGTGCGGGAACACTTTTTGAAACAGAATACTTTGATCTCGGCAAAGCATATTTAGCCCAAACAGGTCAGTTGTATCTGGAGACGGGTATATTCGCCCATGATAAAGTCTACTGCTTTGGGCCGACCTTCCGAGCAGAAAAGAGCAAAACCAGAAGACACCTCACCGAATTTTGGATGCTAGAAGCAGAAACTGCTAACTTTGGAAATGAAGAAAATATTTTGTTCCAGGATAGGTTTGTTAGAACAGTGATAAAAAAAACCATAGAAAAATGTCGGATGGAATTAAAGCATCTGGAAAGAGATATAGAAAAACTTCTATCTTATATAGAAAAACCTTTTCCCTCGATCACATACGATAGAGCCATAGAGATACTACAAGAAAAGAAAGAATCCATCCAATGGGGAGAGGACATAAACGCAGAGAGAGAGAATATTCTAACAGAATACCATTCTTCCGCATTGTTTATTATAAATTATCCCCGAAATATAAAAGCTTTTTATATGAAACAAAATCCTGAAAATCCTAATACTGTATTGTGTGCAGATTTAATTGCCCCGGAAGGAGTGGGAGAAATCATCGGAGGTTCAGAACGTGAAGAAGATTTCCAAAAAATAATCCAGCGTATAAAGGAAGAGGGGCTGGAGGAAGATAGTTATAGTTGGTACCTTGATCTCAGAAAATATGGAAGTGTCCCACATTCTGGTTTTGGTTTGGGCTTAGAGAGACTGATTGCCTGGATTGCAGGTTTACCCCATGTTAGGGAATGTATACCATATCCCAGACTTATGGGAAGGTTGGATCCCTAAGAATTGTAAATTTTCACTTGCGCTTATGAGACATATAATTTGTCTATTGTTTATATCGGATGGAGTTCCGATATACTGAGAAGTAGAGGAGATGGGGCATTGGAAGATATTGAAAAAAGTGCGTGGGAATCTTTTGAAGTGGGTTTTTTTGATGAAGTCATACAGGCTGGAAACGTAAATCCCTCCAATTATTTTCTTTCCCATCTCTCGCTGATAGCAAGGATTGAAGATGGATATATCCCCGGAAAAGATGATTTTCCAAAGGGAGAATCTATTTTAAAATTAATTGCCGAAGTTTACTTCCAATATTCCAAAGAAATCCATTCTAAAGAAACCCTTAAAAAATATCTTGTTTATCTCCAAACCAAGTCAAATCCAACATGTCTTGCATTTATACAACTTGGTATCAAACTCTCCTTTGAAATTGAGGAGTACCAAGCCTGTCTCTATATAATTTCAAAAGACACGAGTGGTCTCAATGAAGAATTTTACTACAAAGAAAAGATCCAATGTCTTTTCACTTTGGGCAAACATGCTGAGTTAATAGCTTATTTTAAAAAGTTTAACCAATCTATTCATATGGAATTAAACACTTACATGAAAGTAGGTCTATCCTTACAAGCAATGGGAAAATTCAAAGAAGCCGAAGGTTTGTTATCAAAAATTCCTGGAAGAGTTAAGCTACCCACATTTGAAGAAAAACAACTTGAATTTAATAGTGTTATACAAACTATTCCACAATTAGAAAAGAGGGATGATCTTTCCGTGGAAGAACTAAAAGAATTAGGCTTTGCTTATTTATTCAACAAACAATTTGACAAAGCCGAGAAAATTTTTCAAAAGGCTACTACTTCATTTGCAAGAGAATAACAACTGAACATTTCTTTAAATAATTCTTTGTCTCTTTTGATATAAGTAAATTTTTAGCGTCTTCTGTAGTAATAGATAGACCGGTCTTATTTTTTCCAACCGTAGTAAGTGCCAATATGTACATTGGATTGTTGCCTACCCGTTTATCACTCAATGCATCATCCGGATTGCTTTGGTATGAGACCATTCCATAATCTATAACGCTATTTTTATTGACATAGTGATAGGAATAAACTTCCAATCCCTTTTCAGTTGTAATACGTGGAAATAAGGTTGGTTCAGCATCTAAGTGCCTTGCGTCTAATACTAAACCAGTAAAATGAGAGGGTTTAACAATTTCTTCAGACATAAGTTCCGGAAATTTTTCAGCTCCAAATTCCATATCGATATAATTTAACAAACCATATTGTCCGGTCAGATGTACTACGCTTTCAACTGTGATTCTATCTTTGTTATAATTTACTTTCAACTCTGATTTTTCTAGCTGAAAAAATTCATTCATCCTTTCTCTAAAAGTAACATCTGATTGAATTTTTTGGATGATGGTGTAATCATCGTTGACGCGAATGGTTTCAATTGATCTCACCAATTGTAAGTTTATTTTTTCTCTGGCTTTGACCTGTGCTTTATTTCTTGCTTCCGAAATATTAAAAGCAGTTCCAGGTTTTCCATAGTCAAGATCTCTTGTGTCAATGATTACTCTTGGAAGTTTTTCGGTGATTGAAAATGATACATTCATGGCCGTCCAGTTGATCTTTGCACCAAAAAAATCTTTAGAGACATATTCCAAAGAAATTATAGATGCCAAGGTACAAAAAAATACCATGATTGTGAATAAAAACTTTTTACTCATATGAGAAGTATCGTCCAAATCTTAAATTTTATCTCCAATATTACTATATATCATTGAGATTGGTCTGTATTTTTTTTAGGATTGAGGTCTTTAAATCTTAGTTAGATTATATAACTCTTGATTGCTACGTGTATTTTGCAAAATTGTCCATTAAGAACTAACTTAGGAGATTTCTTTTAAATGCAACCATCCATTTATAATATCGTCAATTTAGGGATCGGTATATTCCGTTTGACAGAAGAAAATTTCCAAAATACAATCCAAGAATTAGAAAAAAACTACTCAAACCTAAAAGAACTTGGTGAACGTGAAAAAACTGTAAAACTTTCCCAAATAGAAGAACTTATCATCAAAGGAATCAGAGATTCTAGAAAAATAGAATCCGAATTTGTAAAAATTCTGGATGAATTCCAAAAAAATCCCCTGATTGGAAATTCCAAAGCACAGGATAAATCTCCAGAATTCCAACCCACACCCATCCAAAAAAAAGAAAAACGCACAAAAAAAATCAAAGCAGCCTGAACGCTCTTCTCAGAAATCTAACTGGAATCTTGAATTAAACAACCAAACATTCTTAAAAAAGCTTTTTTAACTTTCACCAATTTGAAAGATTGATCTTAGAAAAAATATGAAAAATAAAAATAGCTTGGTACTTTTCTTAACCGTTTTTATTGATATGATGGGATTTTCCGTTATATTCCCCATTTTTCCCGA
>CAMCZP010000173.1 GCA_945887855.1 Leptospira interrogans serovar Manilae
TCTTCGGCGAGTTTAAGATCACCATTGTGATTGACTCCAGCTTCTGCGATAATGAGTGTTTTTTTTATCATTTGAATAGATGATTAGCTTTTACAAATGTTTCCGATTTGATTTTAGAGCCTTGCACTACAACTGCTCCGCTTCCTATAAATACACCATCTTCTATTGTTACATTTCCATTTATTGTTGCTGAAGTAGCAATATGACAGTATTTTCCTATCTTAACATCATGCTCAATGAGTGAGTGATCATTTAAGATGCAAAAATCTCCAATTTCACAATCTGCCTGTATGGTTACCCTATGCAAAACAGTAATACCAATTCCTAACTTAGAAAAAGAAGATATGTGTGCAAATGGAGATATAATATTTGGTATAGTAGCACCATTTTCTAAAAGTAAATTTGATAGATTTCTACGGATTGAACTTGATTGAAGTTGTCCTACAGTTATGTGAAAATTAATGTAATCTTTTACGAGATCTTTTATTATGGAGTCATCTCCAAGTATTTTATAACCTAATATAGAAGAACCTTTTGGCAAATTGGAATCTATAATTCCAGCGATTTCAAATTCTCCTTCTTCTCGTATGACATCAATCACTGATTTACAATGACCACCTCCACCGATTAGAATAATTTTTTCCATTATAGGTATGTCTAAAGTAGAGAGTTAAGCGAATAGCGATAAGAAGTTTGTTAAAATATTTATTTGATATTTAAAATTAAATTATTATTTTAATTTAAATACTATTTTAGCTTCTCACTAAAATTTTAACTCTAATTAAATATCTTATTGACTGTTATATTAAAATCAGGTATTACATCCCCTGCTTCACAAAAATCATCTTTTAAACAGATTTTTACTTCTTTTATAGATTTATACACTTTTACTTGTTTATAATTTGGTAAAATAATCCATACTATTTTTACTCCTGATGAAAAATAATCTCTAATTTTAGTTTTAACTTCATTGATTGAATTAGATTCAGAAACTATCTCAATTACAAATTGGGGGATAAAATCTAATTTTTGTTTAGTTTTTTGAATCTCCTCTTCTTTTAAATAAATTATATCCGGTCTTCTTATTTTATTGAGATTTTTTAGATATATATTTACTTCACTTATAAAATAATCTCTATTTGTGATATTTTTTCTTGTTTGTAATGCATTTACTAAGTTAGTATAGATATGTAGTTCGTCTAATTTCATTCTATCTTCAGCTTCAACTATCCCATTGTCCCATTCATATTTTATACCATCTTCAACTTCTGGATTCCAATTCTGAAAATCTTCTAAAGTCATACTAATACCATCAAACTTTGGAATGGACTGATTAATTTTTAGATTTTTTTCTAATATAGGTGTAAATATAATCATAAGTTAGTCCTTTAAACACTCGACGCTATCCACTCGCTTCCCTAAACTACTACTACTCGGAATATTAATGATTCTCTTTTCTAAAGATTCTGATACTTTTAATTCCATTTTAGGACAATTTTTAAATGGTTCTAATTTATGAAGAAGAGTCCAAGAAGGTCTCGTCATTATACCTGCTGAGTTTGTAGCAGCTAATATTGTATCTCTTTCTAATTCGTATCCTTTTTCTATTACTATGCTCTGTAACCAATAATTACTAGTTGCAAATTCAGGTTCTTTTTGAATTTTTAATTCTTTGTAATCTTTAAATGATTCTTGATACAAATGATATAAATTTCTTTTATTTTCTAAAAAGTTTGGTAATTCCTCCAATTGAGCCAGTCCTAAAGCGGCATTCAAATTGGGCATTCTGTAATTATAACCTATTTGATCATGAGTGTAGTCCCATTTATGAGGTAGTTTTGCAGTTGTAGTTAGATGCTTTGCTTTTTTGGCAATACCTTCTTCACTAGTTAAGATAGCACCACCACCACCTGTTGTTATAGTTTTATTTCCATTGAAACTTAGGATTCCCAATTTACCGAATGTTCCGGTGTGCTTACCACTGTAATAACTACCTAGTGACTCAGCTGAGTCTTCAACAAGTGGAATACGAAAATCATTACTAATTTTAAGAAGACCATCTAAATCAACAGGATGACCAAACGTATGCATCGGAACAATGGCTGATATTTTACATCCTGATTTTTTATTATAGGGTATATTTGATTTGAATTCAATAATTTCTTTTAAATACTCATATATTGAATTAGGATTCATTCCTAAGGTTTTTTCTTCGGTATCTAAAAAATGTGGAGTTGCACCTATGTAACACACTGCATTTGCCGTAGCAACAAAAGAAAGAGAAGGTATTAAGACTTCATCTTTAGATTTTACATCAGCCAAAAGTAGAGCAATATGAAGAGCTGATGTTCCATTTACTGTTGCTATTATAAATTTCGATCCAGTAAATATACTTAATTCTTTTTCGAATTGATCAACAAACTTTCCAACAGACGATACGAAAGAAGAATCGAGGCATTCTTTTACATATTTCCATTCGTTTCCATTAAAAGTTGGCTCATGGAGGGGTATGTGAGTATTTTTTTTTTCTGGAAAAAGATTATGAATGGTAGTTACTATTTTTTCTGCTAACAATTGATTTATATATTATAAATATTTATTTTATATTTTTTTAAATTTTCTTTATTTGAAAACCAATCAATTGTTTTTTGTAATCCTAATCTAAATCCCTCTAGCCGACTATATTTAGGTTCCCATCCCAATAAAGTTTTAGCTTTTGTATTTGAAGCCCAAAGTCTTTCAACTTCACTATTTATAGGACGAATTCTTTTAGTATCTACTTCCCATTCTATTTTTTGGTTCATTAGTTCGGATATTAAATTTGCAGTGTCTCCAATAGAAACTTCAAAATTGCTTCCAATATTAATCACTTCTCCATCTGTAGAATTAGACTTCATTGCAGATATAAAACCAGACACTGTATCTTCTACAAAATTGAAATCTCTAGTTGGAGATGTTGCTCCCAGTTGAATTTTTTTCTTTCCTGAAGCAATTTGTGTTATTATAGTGGGAATTACAGCTCTAGCTGATTGACGTGGTCCGTACGTATTAAATGGCCTAAGAATAGTAATAGGTGTATTGAATGATGCAAAAAATGAGTAAGCAATTTGATCTGCTCCGATTTTACTAGCTGAGTAAGGTGACTGACCTTTTAAAGGATGTTCTTCTGTAATCGGAACAAATTGAGCTGTTCCATATACCTCGCTAGTTGAAGTATGAACTATCTTTTGGATGTTTAATTCCTTAGCAGCCTGTACTATATTTAGAGTACCTTTTATATTTGTATCTAT
>CAMCZP010000174.1 GCA_945887855.1 Leptospira interrogans serovar Manilae
GGTGTTTTGTATGGTCTCACACATGGATACACAAATGAAAAAGCATGTAAATGGGGAAATTATATGGCATCATGCGTAATACAAAATATAGGTCCACGACTACCCTATCTCTTAAAAGGAAAACAGGAAGAAATTCTGGGTAAATGAAACAAAACACAAATATTCTACATAATATTTATAACCGGGAAGAGCTTACAAAAAAGCTCTTCTCAGAAAACTTCAATCGTACTACGCTATCATTTTATAGATATGTAAAGATTGATTCCCCTCAAGTGATGCGAAACTTACTGTACTATGATTGGAATCAATTGAATGTACTGGGAAGAATTTACTTAGCAAAGGAGGGAATCAATGCTCAACTGAGTGTTCCTGAACATCATTTTGAAGAGTTTAAGAATGCACTCTATTTGAGACCTGAATTCAAAGATGTTCCATTTAAAATAGCGATTGAAGATGATGGAAAGTCTTTTATAAAATTAATTATAAAAGTTAGAAACAAAATTGTGGCAGATGGATTACCCGATGACAGTTTTGATACAACGAATGTGGGAAATCACCTTACTGCGAAAGAGTTCAATGAAGAGTTATCAAATCCTGATAGTATTACAGTTGATATGCGAAATCAATATGAAAGTGAAGTAGGTCATTTTGAAGGGGCAATCCTTCCCGATGCAGATACATTTAGAGATGAACTTCCAATGGTATTAGATATTCTCAAAGGGAAAGAAAACAAAAAGATTTTATTGTACTGCACTGGAGGCATTCGTTGTGAAAAAGCTAGTGCATATCTAAAACACAAAGGTTTCCAAGATGTCAACCAATTGTATGGTGGCATAATCTCGTATGCCAGAGAAGTAGACCAATTAGGTCTTGAAAACAAGTTTCGCGGGAAAAATTTTGTATTTGATGAAAGGCTTGGTGAGAGAATCTCCACAGATATAATTAGCAAATGCCATATTTGTGGAAGCACAAGTGACCGACAGCTAAACTGTGCAAACAATGCATGTCACATCTTATTTATCCAATGTGAGACTTGTGGAAATCATCTGGAAAATTGTTGCTCTGAACATTGCAAAGATGTACTACAGTGGCCGAAAGAAAAACAGTTGGAAGAAAAAAAGAAAAATGCAACAACCCACACACATCATGCCAGGCTTAGAACCAAAGTATTTACAAAGTAAATACAAGAAATTTATTTTTTATCTATCCGAGAGGGAATCCAAAGCCCTAAAAATTTAATTAGTTGTATTGCAAATGATGGAAACATCTGGGCAAATCGAATAAATAACCTTAAAACAAATGGAAATATAATTTCTTTTTTGTTAGTATATAGAGATTTATAGACTATTTCTGCAACATCCTCAGGCTCTGATTTGGGAAGATACCTGATAATTCTTGGGAAAAAAGAGAGCAAAGCATCATTTCGTTCAAAATATCCAGTATTTACAACTCCCGGACAAATCAAAGTTACACCCACCCCAGTTCCTGCCAACTCTTCATGAAGAGAGAGAGACAAACCAACCATTGCAAACCTAGAAGATGTATAGGGAACCATATATGGAATAGGTATATATCCAGCCGGACTGGTCATGTTGATAATATGGCCAGATTTTTTTTGTAGCATCCCCGGAACTACCGCATGACAGGCTATCATCGCAGAAGCGTAAGGCAAGAGCATAGGTTGAATCACTTCATTGTAATTTGTATCTATTAATCTTTTAAATGTACCCAAGCCTGCAGTATTTATTAGAATATCTATGGAACCAAATTTAGATTCTATCGATTTAAGTGTTCCACCCAAGATGGCAAAATCAGTAGCATCCATTGGATAAATAAAAACTCTATCCTGACCCAATCGAGTGTCTTCCATAACTTGTTCTAAGAAGGATTTATTCCGTGCTATCAAGCAGAGGATACAGCCTTCTTTTGCCAAACGCAAAGCAACTGATCTCCCAATCCCCTGTGATGCCCCAATGATAACTACAACTTTTTGCTGTAAATCTTTCATAGTTTAAATCCCTCAGAAATCATAATTAAAGATGATTTCTAAGTCTATTAAATGATAGCCCCTTCTCTGTATGACTCACAAGTGATTGATAATTGTTGCATTGTGGTTTGTTCTAATTCCTCAGAAGGTTCGTAAGATTCTAATATCTCTCTATACCTATCTATATTTGTTTCAGTTAATAACATATTTTTTAATTTTTCAGTTCCATTGGAACCTGCTAAATACCTGACTAAATGTTTACGAAAAAGAATAAGCCCCTGCTCACCATAAAATTCTAACATCAAATTCAGGTGTTCCAATATTTTTAACTTAATATCACTAAATTCTAGATCAGCTTTTTCTAATCCAGAAAATAGCCAGGGATTCCCTATTGCTCCCCTGCCAACTAGAACCCCATCCACATTGGTACATTTTATTTTTTCCAAAGCTTCTGCATAACTTGTCACATCCCCATTTCCCCAAATAGGAACTTTTGCAAAAGACTTTATTTCTCCTATTATGTTCCAGTCCGCTTTTCCAGTATACCCCATCATCTTTGTTCTTCCATGAACAGAGATCATCTTTACACCAGATTCCTGAAGGATATGAACTATTTCTCTATAATTTAAATTTTTATGATCCCAACCGATCCTTATCTTTGCTGTGATAGGAACTCTCACGCTTTTTGCCATTGATTCCAGAATACTGCCAACATAATGAGGATCCCTCAATAGCCCTGCCCCACTTCCTTTGTGGGCGACTTTGGAAACAGAACAACCCATATTCAAATCAATCACATCGGGCTCTAATTCTTCGATAATTTTACAGGCTTCTGTGATTGTATTTTTTTTATTTCCAAAAATTTGGAACCAGATTGGACGCTCTAGGGGTTTGAACTTAAATAGGTCAATTGTCTTCTGTATCCCCCGACTGATCCCATCTGTAGAAACAAATTCTGTATAAGAAAAAGCAGATCCCATTTTTCGGGTGATTTGCCGGGTGGGACTATCAGACACTCCTGCCATTGGAGCCAGAGCAACCTTTCCTTCTAGTTTAACAGTTCCAATTTCTAACATGTGATTCCACTCTCTTCAAGGAAATGGAGAATGCCCCTCTGGTCAACTAACTAAGAAGAAAAACTCCACTCTACAATTCTAGAGCCATTTAACTTGAGGTAAATCTCATTTCCTAGACCGAGTTGTTTATCAAACGCGTTCATTATTTCTAGGGCTTCTTTTTCAGAGGAAGTTTTTATATAGAGACCATATTGTGTAGATTTATATGAATATGGAAACCGA
>CAMCZP010000175.1 GCA_945887855.1 Leptospira interrogans serovar Manilae
TAAAAGATGGCAACATTTGAATACTTATTATTTGTTTTGTATAAAGATTTAATTTTATTTAAAATGACTTTTGCTTCATCAATTTCGGAGGGATAATCGGATAGGAGTAGGGGATTTCCATTTTCTCGATTTGTAAAGAGAGTTTTTTCTTTTCGATCCTGGTTATTTTTGATAATAGAACTGGCAGCTTGGATGATATTGGAAGTGGATCTATAATTTTCTTCGAGTTTTACTATCAAAGTATTATTATAATCTTTTTCAAAGTCTAAAATATTTCTTATATCTGCTCCCCTCCATGAATAAATAGATTGGTCGTCATCTCCCACAACACAGAGATTCTTTTTATCACCTGCTAAAAGAGAGCTGAGAATATATTGGCATTTATTTGTATCCTGGTATTCATCAATCATTATATATTCCCATTGCTTATTATATATATCTTTGATTTCTGGATATTTTTTAAGTAGTACAACTGTTTTTAGGATAAGGTCACCAAAGTCGAGAGCATTTCTCTCCTGTTTTCTCTCTTCGTAAAGAGAATAAATCTTTGAGATTGCTTTGTAGTACGAATCTTTAGGCATTGATTCAAAAGCATCTTCAGGATTTTGCATTTTATCTTTAAAACTTTGGATAATTGATGAAATATTTTTTGGTTTGAAAGCTTTGTTGTCTAGTGATAAATCTTTTATGATTTCTTTGATTAGGGATTCGGAGAGGGATGTGTCATAAACTGTAAATCCAGATTTTAATCCCAATTCATTTGGAAATCTGCGCAGTATGTATAGTGAGAGAGAATGAAAAGTTTTTATCATCACAAGGTGCCCGCTATTTGGGAGGAGATGCACAACTCTCTCCTGCATTTCTTTGGCGGCTTTGTTTGTGAATGTAAGAGCACAGATTCTATAGGGAAATATATTTTTATTTACAATCAAATGGGCGATACGATGGGTTATCACCCGAGTTTTTCCAGAGCCAGCCCCCGCCAATATGAGTAGTGAACCTTCCGTGTGTAGAACCGCTTTTTTTTGGGCTTCATTTAACCCTGCTAAAAACTCTAAATTCATAGTTTTTCCATTTTACAGTGCCTCTATTTTACGTGCACAAATATTTTGGAACCTTTGAGTTTTTTAGACTAATGTGGCTGTGATTTTATTTTTTCTACCATTGCCTACTTCTTCCCCTAATTTGAGATCAACCGTTTGCCCACAAAGTATTTGTAAACAGGAAACCAGATTTTTAAGATGAAGGTTCAGGACTGAGTTGTAATCGTCATCCCTATAACCCCCAAAAAGGGATAGAGTAAGTGGGATGGGCTTTTTTAGTACTTCAGTGAGATCTCGAATAAAGGTAAAGATTTTTTCATGTGCCTCTATCCATTCTTCCGTAGTACACTGTGAACCCAATTGGTCGTCTCTGTGTGAGTCTGCTCCTTGAGCAAAGCAAATGCAATGTACCCTGTTTTCTAAAAAAGCAACTTTTAGAAGTTCTAATTTAGTGGATAGATCCAATAGATAATCCTGCCCATATCCTGATGGATTGATGTTAAATTCATCAGGAATTGCTTTCTTAAGTTTTGGAGCAAAAGAATAAGTATCACGAATACTATTTCCATAGTGACCATCTAAATCTAACCAAGCTGTGACAATGCGTGCTCCATAGATTTTTTTTAAAGAATCATCTTCGTAAAGTTTAAGTGCTGCGATCACCTGACCCGAAAATGTGCAAAACCCACCTCCTGATTGGGGACTGGCATGGTGAAAACCACTGGTGGGAGAAAAACAAATTGATTCCGGATTTTCAAGAGAATATTTTTGTGCATGGTAGAGACTTGAGTTTGTATAACGAATAGAATTTGCAAATTCACTACTCCATTGGAGACCATTTGAACCGGCTAGTGGTTGGATTCCATTGAAATAGTTTTCAATGTATTCTTTTTCATGAGCAATTTCAAAATCACTGTTAGTGAAAGGTCGAAAATCATTTTTTATATCAAAATAAGAAGATAGGTTCATAGAATTTATTTTATTCATGAGAAGAAATGGTTTCATGGGAGAATTTGAAAAACCAACGGGGTTTTGGATTGCCTGTTCAGCTCTATAAAACACAGAAACTTTTTTATTGTACATTGTGTAATACTCCATAATTTATTAATTTTAGTTTAAATAAGTGATGACGCTACTGTAAAAAGTAAGTTTTTGTAAATTTATTTGCAACAATGCTAGACTTTTTTTCCGCCTACCGGCGGAAAAAGATAGTAATTGCAGTTGCATCAGTGATTGATTTGCTTCTCTCTTACTTTTGATCTACTATATATATGGATTGAAAATAATAAAATATTGCATTATTTATAAAAATATATAATTTCAAAGGAATTCCAAGATTTTTTAGAGTAAAAAACTTGAAGATATTTTTTCAAATCTTGTTGTACTTATTTAAGATAAACTACTCATATAAGTAGTTATAAATATTATTCTTCTATTTTTTAAGTATTTTTAAGATAGTACATACATTATATATTAGAATGGATTTATCTAAAAAAATATTTATTTTTATTGACAGAATTTAGTTTGCTATGACTATTACTTCGGGCAAGGATAGAGTATATTGTTAATTAATTCTGCAAATTTATTGAAAATATTTTTAATCCCTTTGTTCATTAGTTTTTATAAAAAATTTTTCCAAGTTATAAACTTCATAACAAAATGTACTCTATTCCTACTTTTTCCAATTGCTCTGTTTTCAAATGATTGGGTTATCGATTCAAAAGGAAACTATCTTTTCAATAAAACATCAGTAGAAATAGAGCCGATTCCAGTCACAGAAAGCCTGGAAAGTTTAAATATTGAAAAGTATATCTATTTTTTAGAAGATACAGAGAAACAGGATGATATTTTCAAAGTATTAAAAAATGATAATAAGGAGTTTAGGTTTACTAATGGGAAATCGCCCCATTTCGGGTATAGCACCAATAAGTATTGGGGATACTTTCGATTTGATAAAAAAACAGATTATAATAAAATATATATTACATTTAGTTATCCTCTCATCGATTTTTTGTATTTGGATTGCTATGAAAATTCGGGGAGTGTAGTTCATTTCCAAGCGGGCGATCATGTTTCTATCACCAAGTGGAATCAAAAATATCGAAAACCCAGTTTTTCAATTAATAATCAAATTAGGGAATGTTGGATAAGTGTAGTCTCAGGGAGTTCTTTGCAATTTCCCACCACTCTTTACTCGGAAAAAAAATATAATGAGGAGGTAATGAGTGATAC
>CAMCZP010000176.1 GCA_945887855.1 Leptospira interrogans serovar Manilae
GGTTGGTGAGCGGTTGATGAGAAATTTCTGAAAAGATTTTTTCTTTTTTAAAAATTAAAACATGACTTAAGAAGTGCAGAGAAAATTTATCAAACTATTCCATATTTAAAAGAAATGAATTGACATGCATATGCATGTACATGCAGGATTTAAGAATGAGAACAACAATCGAGATACCTGAATCTTTAAGAAAAAAATTAATCTTGGAAGCGGCTGAAACAAACCGAAAAGGATTTTCTGACATTGTAGTCTTTGCTCTCGATGAATATTTCAAGAAAAAAGAGGATAAAGTAAAAAAGCTTCGTGGAAAAGATTTAAAAAAAACAAATATTGCTGGCATTTGGAAAAATAGAAAAGATATAAAAGATAGCACGGAATTCGTACGAAGTATGCGAGACTCAAATCAGTATAGAGGAAAATGATTTTCTTAGATTCTGATATTTTAATAGATTTTATGAGAAGTTTTCCACCATGTTTAGAATGGTTGGAAAAAGAAGAGGAAACCATCCTAATTTCTGGATTCACATGCTTGGAATTATACAATGGTTGTTTGAACAAATCAGAAATCCAAAAGTTGGAAAAAATATTTAAGAAAATGCATATCTTTTGGCCTGATGAAGAAATATCTCATAAGGCAATGAATAGTTTTAAGGAACTCCGTATCAGCCACGGAATTGGAATGTTTGATTGTTTAATTGGTCACTCTGCTTTAAAGTTAGGGTTACCAATTTATTCTTTTAATGAAAAACATTATAAAAAAATTCCAGATTTAAGAGTGATTAAACCATATAAGAAATAAAAACATAGGGGAATGTTTTACATTGTTTGTAACAAGGGTATAATTTAGATAGAGTAAGGTTAAAAAAATGGATAAGAAATATATAATATTTGACAAAAATAAATTTCATTTTACTATTTAATCCTATAAAAAACTTTATGTAATTAAAGAAGAGTATAAATAAAATTTATGGCTAAGATCATTTCTATTGTAAACTTCAAGGGTGGGGTAGGAAAAACTACAATTTCCGTTAACCTAGCTGCTACATTGGCAAAATTAAAGAATAAAAAAGTCCTTTTGATAGATATGGATCCCCAGATGAATGCAACTACCTATTGTTTAAACATTAAAGAGAAATGGGATGAAATCAAAAATGAGAGAAAGAATATTCATAGTGCCATTGAAGATTGGGTAACTAAGGACGAAAAGTTTTTCCATTTTAGTAAATATATTATTGAATCCGTCGTACGAAAAAATGAAAAAGAGATACTGCCAAATTTAGATTTACTTCCTGGAAGTGTTGATATGATAGATTCAGGAAAACTATTTTCAAAATATAAAAATAAAGGAAAAAATATATTTTTTTTGCTATTTGAACTACTAAATAAAGCTCAAGTTTATGATTATATAATTATAGATACTCCTCCTAGTATACATTTAGAAACTAGAAATTCTATCATAGCAAGTCATGGGTATATTGTTGCCTTTACTCCTGAACCATTTGCACATTTTGGATTAGAGGCTTTATTGAAAAAAATCCATCTTGAATCACTCCGACATGATACACGAAAAAATTATTTTATAAAATTTTTAGGTGTAGTTTTTACAAAAGTAAAATCTCGTGATGTAATACATTCTGAATATATAAATAGTTGTAAAAATAGATTAATGGACTCTACAATGTTAAATTATGGAATCGATCCAAATTCTGAAAATGTATTTCAGACCCAATTTTCTAATAAAGTATTGTATGTTCAATCTGCAAGAGATCAATTGCCAATTGTATGTATGTCAAAAAATTCACTTAATATAAAAGAAGTGCAAGACTTTACAGAAGAAGTGATGAATAGAATATAGGAGACTGTAGTATGGGCTTTACTCATTCAGTGCAAAATATCCAAGAAACAATCAATGCAAATAAAAATAAGTTCTCTGAAATGGAATTAATCATTCAGAATAAAGGAAATAGCTTCTCTAAGGATCTTACAAATAAGATAAAAGAATTTGAATCTGTAATAAAAAAACTAAAGGCTGAAATAAAAACTATCAATGTCGAGGCTAAACAAATTGCCAAGGCACTAAATGAAGGAAAGGGAGTAATAGAACCTAATGATTTTTCTGATCTTATCCCGAATAGTTCGTCAATGACTTTAAAAGATCTCAGTTATACAATGGCTTTGGAAAAGCCAGTGGTGGAATGGAAGGGTATTATTTCTAAAAAAATCCAAAGTAAGTATCTTCCCATTGAATCCTGGACGGATGAAAAGATTTCTCAAGAATTTTCCAATAGCAGTTTGTACCCTACAAATAAAGATATTTTTTCTAAATTACCAAAAGCATATAAACTCAAAAGTATTCCTAAAAAAAGAGAAGAGGTAATAAAAAAAATAACAGAGCATGTAAATAAACTTAGATCCGGTTATATTATAGATAAAGTATGAGTCTTACAGAAGAAGATATCGAGGATTATTTAGAAGCTTATCCGTATCTCATAGATCCAATTTTTTCCAATGAGAAATATTTAGTTCTTAGACAATATACTATAGAAAACAATCGTATTGATTTATTGATTCAAAATGATTCTTTTAAAATAATTACTATCATTGAAATCAAAAAATCTAAACTACAAAAAGATCACTATCATCAAATCATCCGATACTATGAATTTATAAAATTAAAATTTCCCGATTACTTTGTGAACGGATTTCTCATTGGACATAAGAATTCAAGAGATAGTGATTTTAATAAAAGTGAATGGCTGAGTATAAAGTATCTCGATGAGGATATTCCTTCCAAAATTAAAATTTGCAAAAGTTGCAGAAAGCCTATTAGCTACATTTCGTACGAGTGTAATTTCTGTTTCCAAAGATTTTAGTAATTCTTTATAAATCAAACAGTATCAGTAAACAGTTGCAATTCAAAGTGAATGTACCTTCTGTAGTCTTGTGGTTCGACACGCTCACCAACCGCTCGAAGGACAACCACCGGGGGCTTGTAAGACGTCCTAAAATAAACCATCCCGTTGATAGAGGCTCTAGAAATCAACTATACATAAAAGTACTATTGTATAGATTTCTGGAGAAAAAATCCAATCTTTAATGAAAAAATATACTATTCTAAATAATACTAAACACTTAGTATGCAACTATGCGATTCCTGCCACCATCCAACAATTTCGTCTTCAAAGCCTTGCTTGTAAAAAATGAGGCTCTAGTCATTGACATCCTCAACTCATTTCCTGAATTTGGGG
>CAMCZP010000177.1 GCA_945887855.1 Leptospira interrogans serovar Manilae
AGCTCTATTAAGTCATGGATTTCTCGATTGATGATATTGGGATCTACCCTTCTGTAGAGTTCTTGGGGAGTCATGAGCTTTTGTGTTAAAATCTCAGTGATCATACCTGTCATCTTAACGGCGTGGTGGGGAATGATACCCTGCCAGCCCAGTTTCCAAATGCCCCAGAAATTTCTGGGCTTAAAGATCATTTCCACGGCAACCCAATTTGTGGACCAGCCTACAAATGCACAGGTGATAGGGATGGATATTTTTTCTATTAGCTTTGGGTCATTGCGAAAGAGTTCTAAAATATAGTCCAAAAAAAGGCCTCCAAGGGTCTAGATGGGATTTTATTGGATTGGAATTGAAAGGAACTGTCAATAAAAAAAGAACTAAAAATTTTAAATTAAATTATAATTTAAAATTTTTATAATTCTCTTATGTAGTTGAGAAATAGGTTTATAAGTGTATATTAGAAGATATCCTATTTTATTTTTATAGTTTCTAAAACTTCATTAAAGTACTTACTATTCTCATCGTACAAGGACTTGAATGTAGAAAAGTTAATAATTTTATAATCATTTGAATCTGACTTGTGAATTAAATATATACATTGTGTAGCAAACAATTCATTGGGACTCAAAACAACAAAAGATACCTTCAGGGAACCATCAGGTAAATCTTGAAAGTGCACCGAAGTTGGCTCAACCATTAGGCTTGCGGATATTATTAAGCTTGCTAGTTGGTATGGACTATGTTCTATATCTTTTGTGATATACTTATCCAAAAAAGATATGGTCTCTACTCCAATTTGAGCATCTCTCTGTGATTTTATCTTAATCCAATACGTATCATGGTATGTGTTGTACTCTGGAGAAGGCTCCATAAACTTCCAATTCTCATCAAGTTGAATGGATGCCCCTTCCATTTTAATTGTATTTTTTTTGTTTCCAACTAATTTAAAAGATGGAAATGGTTTTGATGAAGGAATGGATTTGAAATTCATAAACACAGGATCTTTAGGATCTTGCATTTTCCCAATGAGGATAAGCTTATACGTTGGATCAGTTACATCTGTCTTTCTAGTAGAATAGAACTTAAGAAATGGAATCCATTTCACAAACTTGTGTTCAAGGGTATATTTAAATTCAGGCCAGTCATCTTGTTTATTAACTTCCTTAAAGTTTAAACCATCTTTAACCGTTTCATACTGACTCCAAATATTCATAAGATCAACCATTACAAATTGGTAATCATTCATTAAATCTCCATGAAATGTATTCACAGCTTTAATATCATTTTCTTTATTAATACTTGAAAAATCCAATTGAACAAGTGTTTCACTTTGATTATTTAGGTCATAAGTTCTACAAATAATTGAACCATCGTAGTACTTTAGTAGACCGGTGATTCGATTATTTGCACCTCTTTTATCTTGGTAAAAAATATATTGACCTGGTAATACATCTTTAAATATCTCTTCAGATGAGACGTTTATAAAGCTCCATAAAATTAGAACTAATATAATAGGTTTTTTTTTCATTAAAATCTCCATCTGAAGCAGACCTAGTTCATTCCAATGAAAAAAGATCTTTTTGAACATTTCCATTTTCCATAAAACAGATTACTGCTGTTAAAATAGAAAATGTGAATTGTTATTATTGTAATTATCGAATTATTTTATGTGGAATTAGAATGAATAGATATAAAAAAACTTAGGAAAAGCCTGAAATCGAGAAAATTCCTTACTCTAAATAGCTTTTAATCAATGCTATTAATTCTTTAGAATCCCAAGGCTTTTGGATAAGTTTTGCTATATCTTTGGATTTAGCTTTTAAGATAATGTTAGGATCGGGTTCACCAGAGAGGAGTACTTTTTTTATATTGGGATATGCAGGATGAATTGAAAATAAAAAATCATCACCAGACATTTCAGGCATGTGCCAATCTGAGAGTATGATACGAATATCTACTCCATCTTCTTTAAATTCCTCTAAAATTTCTAGACCTTCTTGAGCACTTTGCCCGAATTCTAGAATTATAGTATCTTTAAAATGATTTTTTAACTGATCTCTTAAACTGTCTAACACGATCTTTTCATCATCTATACATAATATAGCAGGTTTATTCATGATTCATCTTCTTTTATAATAGGGATATTTACTGTAAATTTTGTTCTACCTGGTTCTGTGTCTAAAAGAAGTACTCCTTTATGTTTTTCCAGTATTTTTTTAATTATATGAAGACCTAATCCACTTCCTTCGCCTCTAGGTTTTGTTGTAAAGAAAGGTTCAAAAATCTTTTCTTGTATTTCGGGAGGAATTCCTGGGCCAGTATCTTCAATAGATATAGAGAGAACTCCTCCATTTTCAATAGTATGGATATTTATTGTAATTGTACCTTTTCCATCCATGGCTTGGATTGAGTTATGTACTAAATTAGTCCAAATTTGGTTTAATTCATCAGGAAAACAATAGATCATAGGAATTTCATCATAATTCTTAATAATTTCAATTCCATGTTTAATAGCATTGTGGTATATAGTTAGAACAGTTTCCATTCCTTCTTTGATATCAGCCAGAGATCTTTCACCCGATTGATCAAAATGTGTAAATGACTTAAGAGATTTTACTATTTTTGAAACTCTCATAGATGAATTATCTATAATTTTTGATTTAGTTTTAATTCCGTGAATAGTTGAGATAAACCCAAGTATATAGCTATATTTATTATTATTAAATAAATACTGATAGTCTTCTAGATTATCAAACAAACCCAAACCCATAAGCATATCTGCAATTTCATCAGGAGATTGGATCTTTAGTTCATCTAATTTTAAAACTAATGATTTCTTGATACTCCTTGCTTCTTTAGTTGAGAGGGATTTATTATTTTTACCACATTCAGGTAAAATTTTAGAAATAATTTTCCAATCTTCACTGTTAAATTTATTAATTTCTGGATCTAATTTATTTTGTAATTCAGCAATAACTTCATTTATATTTTCGGCTGAAGCTTTTATAGCACTCAGAGGAGTATTGATCTCATGAGCTACTCCAGCTACAAGTGTTCCTAAGGTTGCCATTTTTTCTGCCTGAATCAATTGAACTAATGTAGCCTGGAGTTCTTTTTGAGATTGTTCTGCGGAATCTTTTTGTTTTTGTAGTTCAATAGATCTCATTTCAACTTTAGTTTGTAGTACTTCTGTTTTTATTTCTGCCCATTGAATATTCTTAGAAATTCGGCTGGAAACTAAAATTGTTTG
>CAMCZP010000178.1 GCA_945887855.1 Leptospira interrogans serovar Manilae
TTTTCTTTTTTGGCTTGGAGATTGGCTCTGCGGTTTCGGGAAGTTCTTCTATGACTGATCCATCATTAGGATCAACTGCATCCGTCTTGGGGGATTCCATAAGTTTTTTATCCAATTCTTTTTTGGAACCATTCTCGGGCTCCATTCCTAAGTCCGCCCTCTTTGGCTCTTTGGATTTTTGGATAACTTGCTCATCCCTTTCTTCGATGAATTCTTTTTCTGCTTTTCGCTTCCCAAGTGTATGGCCTAACATAAAGGAATAGATGATGAGTAGGAGGAGAATGCTAACAAGTATGGCTATTCTTTTTACATCCAGATTGATTGTATAAAATGTGCGTTCTTTCAATGATTTACTCTCTTGGCTTGATAGTTCTGAGGATTTCCTGTGCTTTGGTTTCAAGGTCTTCGAGAGAACCACTATTTTCAATTGTAAAATCAGAGAGTTCTATTTTTTTATTTATGTCTAATTGGTTTTTCATTCTATTCTCAAAGTCTTCCCGGAGGATTCCATCTCTCTTATTGGTTCTTTGGAACGCCTCTTCCCTAGAAAGGTAGATACAAACTGTAAAACTGCAAATTTCTTCCCCATGAGTTTCAAAAAGCAAGGGCACTTCCCATGCAATTGTACTTTTGGGTGGTGAGTTTGCGATAATTTTCCGAGTTTCCGTTCGTACCAATGGGTGGATCATTTCAGTGAGTTGTGTAAGTTTTTGGGAATTGCTAAAAACTTGTTCAGCAATAAATTTTCTATCCGGGACTCCCTTGGAATCGAGAGATTGCCTTCCAAAAATTTCTATCAATTCCTCTTTGATTGGTGAGTTTTCAGAAGTGTAAAACTTTGCTAATTTATCTGCATAAATGGCTATAGCACCATTCTTCTCCAGCACTCTTGTAAAACTTGATTTACCACAACCCATTCCACCTGTGATACCAATTACTATTTTTTCATCCGGATAGTTCATAAAATTAAAGTTTGTGGAGATAGCCCATACTGATCCAAAAGAGGTGACGGGGTATATCTTGTTGGTAGTATTTTTCAGCTAGGTAATTTTTTAAAAGTTGATCGGCTTCAGAGCTATTTAAGATATTGTAAAACAGTTCATTTTTTGGCCCGAACATTTTGGAGGGATTGACTGTTTTTCCATCATATTGGCTTTGGTTATTTAGTGTTCCCACCGGATCTATTTTACTTGAATAGTAAGAATTATTTAATTTGTTATCAGGATAATAGAAAGTAGAGTTGTCATACATATGAGTATCGGGTCTGTATGCATCATTTACAGATACAAAAAGATCACCAAAAAAGAATTTTATACCCGTGGTAATATCAAAAAAACCCGATTTTTGGTCTGTATTATTATTTATATTTTTATAACCTATATTATTGTATGGTTGTATACGAAAAAACTTATCTTCAAAAAATGTATGGGAAGTATAGAGTGCTAAATAGTTTCCTCCATCTGCTGATCCACTGAGATCTTGGGAGCCTTGCGTAAAGAATTGTAGCTGTGGAGCAATTATTTTTTTTAAAATGGGAAGTGACCACCAGATAAAGTATTCATCCCATGAATACCTACCTTTTTTGTCTCCTTCAAAGTACCACCAGACCCCTGCAGTAAAATCTCCAAACTTTCCTGCATTGAAATTATATGCAAAGGTTGTAAACAGTCCATCCGTTCTCCACATACCATTTTCCTCTCTACGATTTTTCAGCCTATTAGGATTTACATTGCAGAGTTCCGCTGGTGTTGTTGTATCACAATTTGAGGAGTATAGGTTTTGGGATGGATCATAAAAAACAGAAGAGCCATTTGAACTACGATAATTTCCACTGGATAATCTGTTAAAATAATTATTTGGATCTGCCTCCAATCCTCCGGGATAGGGTTGTAAAAATCTCATATCGGAATCCTTATCGTTGCGGTTGGTCATGGCAAGATTTCCCCAAAGTTCAAAATAGAATCCCGAGGGGGCACTCACCCGTAAATTTGGTTGGTAGGCATAGTATTCGCTGGCTTCTTTGTACTTTGTATTATTTCTTCTGGCAAGATACTCACCACCATAGCTATTTCCCCTCCATACAAAGTCAGAGACAACCTCATGTGTCAATTCTATATCCACTCCATTGGAAGATTTGGTATTGGGGGTGTGCTGGGGTGCAATGTGTCGGTATGTCCCCGGGGAAGCCCTATCGGGAATGATGTCCCCAATTTTATCGGGTAAATTTCCGGGAGGTCTGCCCAAATCATTGAGTTGGATAGATTGGATTTCAGTCTTTGGTAAATTTTTAATTTCACCACTATCAGAGGAATAAACAATAAATCGATTGGACTGTTCAATGAGAGTTCCATTGATCTGGGTACCATTTTTTAAGATAAATGTATCACTATGGAGTGCGCTAAAACAAAAAAATAATAGAAATAGTATGTATTTGATCATAGTAAAAACCTAAAAAAATTTAATTGTTGACAAAGTGTTATCTTTCTATAAGAAATGTAGGAATTTTATTTTAAAAATAAAAAGATAATTTTTAATTTGATAATAATAGAATCGACTTTAAATAAGTCAATATTAAATTGAGTTTACTAAAAAAACGAATATTATACTTACTCAGCGAGTTTGGAATTAATCCAAAATACTAAATTTTTATTTAATTAAAATTTTTCTTTAATCTCAAATCTCTTTGTTACTTTTTTCTTCTCTTTATGAAAAGAGAAGAAAAAAGTAACAAAAAAAGAAGAGAAACCCGAACGTTCGCAGAACCGGTCCCCGAGTAGGGACATCCCTGGGTCCCATATCGAGGGGAATCCTCCGGGGCATTGTAATACTTTGTAGTGTTCTATAATGGTTAGCTTACAATTTGAAATTGGATAGTTTATAAATTTTAGTAAAAAAAAATAATTGCAGATCTTCATCTAGTTCCTGTTGTTTATTAGGATCAGAGGCGTAAAGTTCTAAGACATCGAATGCATTTTTAAGATCGGATTTTTTGACTATATTACCTGTTGGGAGAAGTCCAAATTCAAGTTGATTAATCAAAACAAGTGCTTTGTATACCAAGAAAAAGAAAATGTATGTAATACAATTTTTACACATGACAAGGCTTTGTACACAGCCGCACGTTTATCGAATATTGAAGTTATGAGGGTTGTGGTATGAGAAAGCTTTGTAGTGGTAAAGAGAAATCA
>CAMCZP010000179.1 GCA_945887855.1 Leptospira interrogans serovar Manilae
AAACCGATACTGGAGTATTTACACGGATATCTTTCACAGATAAGATCGGGTTTACCGGAATCAGTTGGGGTTGGTAGGGCTATCAGATATTTCTTAAATGAATATCCTAAACTCTGTAAATATTTGGATAATGGCTATATCTATATCGATAACAATCTGGTAGAAAATTCAGTAAGACCTTTTGTTCTCGGAAGAAAGAATTGGTTATTTTCGGATGTTCCGGAAGGAGCTGAAGCCTCAGCATTTTATTTTTCCCTTATACAAACTTTTAAATTGAATAACTTGAATACTATGGATGCATGCTTTCAGTTCTTTTCCAAATTGCCCGAGTGCAAATCACCTGATGAGGCGAAAAGCCTTTTTTTGAAAATCCTTGGATGGGGTTAAATTAGCGGTTACGTTCTTTTCCAAATTGCCCGAGTGCAAATCACCTGATGAGGCGAAAAGCCTTTTTTTGAAAATCCTTGGATGGGGTTAAATTAGCGGTTACATTTGATAGGGATTTTGTAGAGAAGATCAGTTCTGGATTCATCCCCGTAATTTCCGATGAAGGATTCTTTGGTGAGCTCCAGTTTTTCTAAATCTAGCAAATTAGTAATACTTTTCGGTAAGGAGCCATCGAAAAAATCAATCGCTTCTGTTTGATTGGAGAGAAATCCTTTTACGAATAGGTCGTGAGAAGATGGCATACTAGTAACAGAAAAATTATTACAAATAAAAAAGGCAAGAAAAATAAACTAATGTTTAGTATAATAATAGTAAACAAATACTGGTAACTATAAGATTACCCATCTCTGTTGCGTCTCTTTTTAAACGCAACTTGTGGTGAGCAAAAGTCGAATAACTTGTGGTGAGCGTAGACGAACCATGGAGAGGCGGTGTATGCAATTTTGTATTACAATATGGGATAGTAGGGGTGAGGTACATTAGATCTAAAATTTAAAAGAAGAGTCCTGATACTAAAGCATCATACACAGACTAGTTCGGTGGATCGAGCGCCGTGATGAGCGGGGTCGAATTATGTTCTGCTTAAATTGGAAAGATAAGCAAAATCAAAAAAGTTAGGCAGAGTGTATCGAGACCCCGAATATACAGACGAATCTTACAAAATCCCATTCTCTTTCAGCTCTTCCTCTGAAAGTCCTACTGATTTTATAATAACTTCTATCGACAAGCCCAAGTTTTTCATATTTCGAGCAGTTTCCAAGGCTTTTTTTAATTCGCCTCTCTGTTCACCTACAAGCTCTCCTTTAAGTTTGCCCTCTTCCCTGATTCTTTCCAGCATATTCATATAATCACCCTCAATTTCTTTAATAATGGCTTGTTTTGAAAAATCTTCTGCATCTTTTCTGGCTCTAAATATATATTCATAGATGTTTTTTAAAATATCAATTCTTTTTGTGTCTTCTTTTTCTTCTAAAAGAGAACGGAGTAATTCCTGTAAATTTTTTACAAACTCCTGCGGATCGTTGCGAATGGTCTGGATTAATCGCATGTACAAACGCAGAGCCAGATTTTTAGTTTGGAAGGCTTTTCCCTTGCTTGTGAGTTCCAAAAGATGAATGGAAAAATTGGGAATAAATTGCATTAAATTTTCTGGAATTGAATTTTTGGTAAAACTGTCTAGAAATTTAAGTCCTAAATCCCAACCTTTTTCTCCATGATAAAATACAAATGGGATAATAACATTTTGTTCCTTCTCATTTTCCAACTGCCAGTTGTAGATTTTAGATAGATATTCTAAAAGTTGAACATAGATTTTTTTATCATAATAACTTTTGTGTTCAAAGAGAAGGTAGATGTATGTTGTTGAGCTATTTTTAAGGGGAATTTTGTATAAGAGATCGGTTCTGGATTCTTCATTATTGTTTCCAAGAAAGGATTCTTGGATCAGTTCTAATTTATCTAGTAATAAATGTTCGCTGATATTCTCCGGTAAGGTGGCAATGAATAGATCCAGAGCTTCCTGTTTGTTGGAAAGAATTTTTCGGATGAATGGATCGTGAGAAAGACTCATGGAGACAGGGTAAAATGCCGGGTAGAATCAGCAAGAAAAATAATTATTTGTATAGTGTTTATTTGTTAGTAACTATATATTACCCTTCTCTGCGATGTCAGTCGTGGAGAAGGGTGTTTTCAGATATGTAGTGCAATTCGACAGAATAGGGGTGAGGTATTGAAAATGTCTTACGATAACATCTCCTAGGATAGGGTTTTATGGTTCGACCGGCTTGGTTAGTGAGCCTGCCGAACTACACCATGAGCTCCCTACCCTAGGAGAGAATCTCGGAGGTTTACAATACGGTGTCTTTTTGTATTACGTTGTTTCGAGCCACCTCAAGCAACGGATTGGAGGGTATTAGTTTAAAAGAAACTATTCATATAAATAGTAAACTTCCCAATTCCTTCTTTTGCCATTTATGAACAATATGTAATACAGTAATATCTTTTTTCTATAATAGATTTTTTGGATAGAAAGTAGGTTTTCTAATGTTAAGTAATTTATTCTTTCTTTTAGAAAAAACAGAAAAGAATTCAATTGCACAGTCTATTCATAATTGATAGTATAAAAAAATCTTTCTTCCTAAAAAAAATCCAATCTATTCGGTAGAGTCAATATATTTTTTATATATGTTGTATATGTAAAATAGTGAAGGATTTTAATTTATATTTACGTACTACAACTTAAAAGTTAAATATTTCAAGAGACATAGGTATTTGGAGCTTTAATTGCTTAGTAAAAGTAAAATAGTAATCTCAATTTAAGATAATATTATTATAATGAACACTTAAATGCGCTTGTGTTCTAAATAACTTTTTATTTTGTATAATTAGGAAATAAGTTAATGATGCAACTGCAATAGCTATCTTTTTCCGCCGGCAGGCGGAAAAAAGCCTAGGATTGTTGCGAATAAAATTGCAAAAACTGACTTTTTGCAGGAACACAATTAATTACTTAGAATTATAATAATTCTAAATTAAGGAATTTTTAAAATTATCTAATTAGGTAAAAGAGAAAAATATGGAAGTTACAACACTAAAAAATCTGGCTATTAGTGATACAGGTTTTATATTTGATCCTTTTTC